>NZ_JAZDRK010000002.1:0-526567 GCF_047501505.1 Rhodopseudomonas sp. G2_2311 | reverse complement strand
GGTGGGGGTCGACGACGGGACGCCATCCTTGGGGCGCCCTCACCCCACCCCTCTCCCGCAGGCGGGAGAGGGAGCTCGTCCCGCAAGCGGCGAGACCATCGCTTCCCAACTAAGCGCCGAAGTAAGCCCCGGCCACAACAACCCACCTTCCCCCACGCTCACCGAGATCGTCACCACGCTCCACAGCCTCGGCAAAGCCGAGCTGCCGGCGCAGCTCGCGCGGTGGCTCGACGAGCTCGACGAGACTGGGCGCTGGGCGCTGCTCAAGCTGGTCACCGGCGCGTTGCGCATCGGTGTGTCGGCCCGGCTGGCCAAGACCGCGGCTGCGGCGCTCGGCGACAAGGATCCGCACGACGTCGAACTGGTGTGGCCCGGCCTCGAGCCGCCGTATCGCGAGCTGTTCGCCTGGCTCGAAGGTCGCGGCCCGCAGCCGGTCAACCGCGATCCGGCGCCGTTCCGCCCGGTGATGCTGGCGCATGCGGTCGAGGACACCGACTTTGCGGCGATGAATCCGGCCGACTACATCGCCGAATGGAAATGGGACGGCATCCGTGTCCAGGCGGTCAGCGACCAGAACGAGCACGGCGACACGGTCGTACGGCTGTATTCGCGCAGCGGCGAAGACATCACCATGAGCTTTCCCGATCTGTTGCCGTCGCTGCGCCTACCGGGTGCGATCGACGGCGAGCTGCTGGTGCTGCGGGACAAACGCGTGCAGTCGTTCAATGTTTTGCAGCAGCGGCTGAACCGTAAATCGGTGACGCCGAAGCTGATGAAGGACTATCCGATCCACCTGCGCGCCTACGATCTGCTCGGCGACGGCGACGATGACCTGCGGACGCAGCCGTTCGCGGAACGCCGCGCGCGGCTGGAGACCTTTATCGCCAGACTTGACGATCCCAAGGTCGACCTGTCGCCGATCATCACGTTTGACGACTGGGAAGGTTTGCGCGCCGCCCGCCGCGATCCGGCCAGCGCCGGCGCAGGGCTCGATGCCGATGCGGTCGAAGGCGTGATGCTGAAGCGGCGCGATGCGCTGTATCTGCCCGGCCGCCCGAAGGGCCAGTGGTGGAAGTGGAAACACGACCCGCACATCATCGATGCCGTGCTGATGTATGCGCAGCGCGGCCACGGCAAGCGCTCGTCGTATTATTCCGACTACACCTTCGGGGTCTGGACCGAGGGCGATGGCGGCGATCAGCTCGTGCCGGTCGGCAAGGCGTATTTCGGCTTCACCGACGAAGAGCTGCTGCAGATCGACCGCTTCGTCCGCCGCAACACCACCGAGAAATTCGGCCCCGTCCGGCATGTCGTGCACGAGCCCGACAAGGGACTGGTGCTGGAAGTGGCCTTCGAAGGCCTGCAGCGTTCACCGCGCCATAAATCCGGCGTGGCGATGCGGTTTCCACGCATCAATCGGCTGCGCTGGGACAAGCCGCCGAAGGATGCCGACCGGCTGGAAACGCTGGAGCGGATGTTGAAGGCGGAGACCGTAAATCCGCCGGCGGCCGCCGCCCGCGGCCATTGACGGCAAAGCGCCGGTTCCCCATCTGCCCAGCACCGAATATGATGCGCCAGCGACGCGCGAGGACCATAACGATGCGAGACGATATCCGGGATCTGCCGGCCAATGACGACAGGATGACCCGCTTCCTCGGCGGCTCGCCGATGGCGGTGGCGTTTCGTCTGATCCTGATGTCGATCCTGGTCGGCGTCGTGCTGGCGGCGATCGGCCTCGATCCGTGGAATATCATCACCAGCATCCGGCTGCTGTTTGAGCGGATCTGGGATCTCGGCTTCGATGCGATCAACGGCCTGTGGCGCTACTTCCTGCTCGGCGCCGTGATCGTGATCCCGATCTGGCTGCTCACCCGCTTGTTCAGCACGCCGCGCGGACGCTGACGGCCGCCCGCGTCCGCCGTGGAACCCGTCCAGTCGCCCGTAACCACCCGGCAGGTGTTTGCCATTGCCGGGCCGGCGATGGTCGCCAACCTGACCACGCCACTTCTTGGCGTCGTCGCCACCACGGCGATCGGGCGGCTCGGCGAGGCGACGCTGCTCGGCGGCGTGTCGATGGCCTCGGTGCTGTTCGACTGCCTGTTCTGGCTGTTCGGCTTTCTGCGGATGAGTACGCTGGCCTTCACCGCGCAGGCGCTCGGCGCCGAGCAGAGCCGTGAAGTCCCGGCGCATCTGCTGCGCGGCCTGATCGTCGCGGCTGGCATTGGCCTGTTGCTGATCGCCCTGCAGGGTCCGCTCGCCGCGGTGCTGATCGGCGCGATGGGCGGCAGCGAGGCGGTGAGCGCCGCAGCCAAGACCTACTTCTCGATCAGGATCTGGTCGTCGCCGCTGGTGCTGGCGAACTTCGCGGTGCTCGGCTGGCTGGTCGGTCAGGCGCGCGCCACACTGGCCCTCGCGGTGCAGATCGCCATCAACCTGATCAACATCGTCGCCACCGTGCTGCTGGTGCTGTGGTTCGACTTCGGCATTGCCGGCGCCGCGATTGCCGCGGTGATCGCCGAGGGCTCGGGGCTGGTGATCGGGCTCGCGATCGCAGCCTGGCGCGGCCGCGGGCTGTTCAACGTGTCGCGGGCGATGCTGTTCGATCCGCACCGGTTGCGGCGGATGTTCGCGGTCAATCGCGACATCATGATCCGCACTGCGGCGCTGATCGCCGTGTTCCTGTTCTTCACCGCGCAGGGCGCGCGCGGCGGCGACGTGGTGCTCGCCACCAATGCGGTTCTCAACAATTTCCTGATGATCAGCGCGTTCTTTCTGGACGGTCTCGCCAACGCCGCCGAACAACTGTGCGGCCGCACCCTCGGGGCACGCGACCGCGCCGGCTTCGTCAAAGCGACCAGGCTGGTGATCCTGTGGGGCTTCGGCTTCGCGCTCATCGTCAGCGCGATCTATGCGTTTGCCGGGCCGATGCTGATCGACTTCATCACCTCGAACGACGAGCTTCGCCGCACCGCGCGCGATTATCTCTGGCTGGTAACGCTGGCGCCGATGCTCGGCGTGTTCGCGTTCGCCTATGACGGCGTATTCATCGGCGCCACCTGGGCGCGCGAAATGCGCAACCTGATGCTGCTGTCGCTGGTTCTGTTCCTGGCATCGTGGTTCGCGCTCCGCCCACTCGGCAACACCGGACTATGGATCGCGCTGTTGTCGCACTACGTTTGGCGCGGCGGCCTGCAGGCGCTCCGCTATCCGGCGATGGTGCGGACCTCGTTCGCGGCGCACTGAGTTTTCATCAAATCGCTCGGGCCGAATTAACCCGACATTGATGCCCGTATCACGTGCGGGAAATCGACACTTCGTACATTCGCCCTCCGCAAATACCATCTTTCCAACACAACAGAACGATGCAGGGAGAGACGGATATGTGTGAGACGTGCTGCAGCAATGTATCGCGACGAACTCTGATGGCCGGCGGCCTCGGCTTGCTCGCGGCGGCCTCGCTGCCGCTAGCCGCGCAAGCGCAGGCGCAGGCGAACGCGCCGGGCGACACGCCCGACGCTGCGCTCGACAAGCTGATGCAGGGCAATGAGCGCTACATCGCCGGCCAGATGCGCGAGCGCGATTTCTCCGCGGGCCGCGCCGCACGAGCCGAAAGTCAGGCGCCGTTCGCCGCGATCCTCGGCTGCGCCGACTCTCGTGTCGCGCCGGAGCTCGCCTTCGACCAAGGCCCGGGCAGTCTGTTCGTGGTGCGCGTCGCCGGCAATTTCGTCACGCCCGACGGTCTTGCCAGTCTCGAATACGGCGCCGCCGTGCTCGGCACCAAGGTGATCATGGTGCTCGGCCACAGCAATTGCGGCGCCGTCAACGCGACCGTCGCAGCGCTGCAGAAAGGCAACGACCTGCCCGGCCACATCGGCGATCTGGTGCGCGCAATGAAGCCCGGCATCGAACCTGTCCTGCAAAAGAAGGAAGAGGATCTGCGGCACCAGGCGGTGATCGCCAATGTCCGCGCCAACGTCCGGCAGTTGCAGGAGTCGAAGCCCATCCTCGCCGACATGGTGAGCAGCAAGAAGCTGCGGGTGGTCGGCGGCGTTTACGATCTCGCCAGCGGCAAGGTCGAACTGGTCTAGCGGCACCGATCGGCGCGCCGGGGCGAACAGCCTCGTCCCTGCGCGCAACGGTCGCGGCATCCGGCGATGGTACGGGTTACGTTCCAGGCACAGACGGCCTAGATCAGGGCGACGGCATCTGAGCCAGTGCGACGGAACCCGAAATGCAGGTACGATTTGTCGGCTGTGGCGACGCGATCGGCTCCGGTGGCCGGCTCAATACGTGCTTTCACGTCTCGGGGCAGAGCGTCAATTTCCTGATCGACTGCGGCGCGACTTCGCTGCCAGCGCTGAAGCGCTACGGCATCCTGCGCGAAGACCTCGACCTGATCCTGATCACGCATTTCCACGCCGATCATTTCGGCGGTCTGCCGTTCATGATGCTCGACGCGCAATTCATGAAGCGCAAACGCCCGCTGGTGATCGCCGGCCCGCTCGGCATCGACATCCGGCTGACGCGGCTGATGGAAGCGATGTTCGAGTACTCCTCGGCCACCAAGCCGAATTTCGATCTGCAGGTGCTGGCGCTGGAGCCCGCGGTGACGCGGCAGTTCGGCGCCGTGACGGTGACGCCGTTTCCGGTGGTGCACGGCGATTCCGGCGGGCCGTTCTTCGCCTATCGGATCGAGGCGGAGGGCCGCATCCTCGCTTACAGCGGCGATACGCAATGGACCGATCAGCTGGTCGCTGCCGCGCACGACGCCGACCTTTTCATCTGCGAGGCCTACACCTACGAGCGCACGGTGAAGAACCACATCAGCCTGAAGGCCCTGGAAACGCATCTGCCGGAAATCAATCCGAAGCGCGTGATCCTCACCCATATGGGCGACGAGGTGCTGCACAAGCTCGACACCGTCTCGCACATGGCGGCGAGCGACGGTCTGATCGTGCCGCTGTAGTAAGGTCCTAGTCATTCCGGGGCGCGCGCAGCGCGAACCCGAAATCTCATCTGCCCAAGTAACTGCGGGATTCCGGGTTCGCTCGCTGCGCGAGCGCCCCGGAATGACAGTGTGTGAGTAGCAGAACTTCCGCCGCTCAAACCGGCCACTCTTCCGCAGTAATCATCGGGGCGTCGGCGCCGACGATTTCGGCCAGCGAATCGCGGCCGGTGCGGAGCAGCGTCGAGGCGAGGTCGGCCTTGATGCTCTCGACCAGGCCGAGGCCCTTATAGACCAGCGCCGAATACAACTGGACCAGCGTGGCGCCAGCGCGGATCTTGGTCAGCGCCGCGCCGCCAGAGTCGATGCCGCCGACGCCGATCAGCGGGAACGCACCCTCGGCGCGTACATAGGTCTCCGCCACCATCCGGGTCGACAGCCGGAACAACGGCCGGCCCGACAGCCCGCCCTGCTCGTTCATCTTGGTCCGCTCGCGCAGCGTCGGCGAGCGCGACAGGGTGGTGTTGGCGACGATCATGCCGTCGACCCGGCGTGACCGGGCGATATGCACGACGTCGTCGAGTTCGCCGAGCGACAGATCGGGCGCGATCTTCAGGAGCACCGGCGTGTCGCCGGCCGCCGCCCGCACCCGCTCGCGCGCATCGATCACCCGCGCCAGCAGATCGTCGAGCGCTGCCGCCTGCTGCAGATTGCGCAGGCCGGGCGTATTCGGCGACGAGACGTTGACGGTGAAGTAGCTCGCCAGCGGCGCGAAGGTCTCGATCAGCTTGACGTAGTCCGCCACCCGATCGTCGCTATCCTTGTTGGCCCCGACATTGACGCCGACGATGCCGCCATACTGCGCGCGCGCCGCCAGCCGGCGCAGCACCACCTCGGCGCCCTCGTTGTTGAAGCCCATGCGGTTGATCACCGCTTCGTCGCGCTCGAGCCGGAACAGCCGCGGCCGCGGATTGCCGGCCTGCGGCTTCGGCGTCACCGTGCCGACCTCGACGAAGCCGAAGCCGAGCCGGAGCAGGGCGTCGGGCGCTTCGGCGTTCTTGTCGAAGCCGGCGGCGATGCCGACCGGATTGGAAAAGTTGAGCCCGAACGCACGCACCGCGAGCTTGGAATCATCGGGGCGCGGCTTGACCGGCGGCCACAGCTTCAGGCCCTGGATCGCCAGCCGGTGCGCATCCTCCGGATCGAGCCAGCGCAGCAGCGGCAGCGAAACGGCATCGAACGCGCGAATCACGACGCAAGCTCCGGCACGACGTGGCTGCCGTCGGGGCGCGTCACCAGATCCTGCACGCCGGTCACCGCCGAGAGTGCAAGCTCGCCATAGAGATGCGGAAACAGCTCGCCGCCGCGCGACGGCTCCCAGCGCAACCGGTCGCCGAGCGCCTCGGCATCGACCGCGATCAGCTTCAGGCCGGTCTGGCCGGCATAGTGCTTGGCCAGTGTCCCGGCGAGCTGCGGCGCGGTCGAGAAATGGATGAAGCCGTCGCGGGCGTCGTCGGCGCTGCCGCCGTAGCGGCCGGCCTGTTCGGCGCCGCGCCAGGCCGCCGCGTCACAGATCTTGTAAATCGTGCGCAAGGGCGCGAATTCCCGTCGTTGCGGCTGGTTGTTGGGTCGGGCGGCAATCGGGCCCGCAACTCCCCGGGCAACCGAAACATCCGCTCAAACAATAAGTTGCGCACGTCGGAAGGGCAAAGCCGAATCCGGCATAGCGGATCCGCACACCCTCGGTCGCCCCGGACGATCCCGGACCTGTGCGGGCGACCGTATCGGCCGTCCTGAGGCTTCGCAAGAGCTTGCGGTTTTGTCGCCGGACGGGATTGCATAACGCCTTCAATTAAGGCAATAATTCCTAGTCGTAAGTCCGTTTCTCGCGCCGGATCCGACGGCGCGTCCGGGGTGCCTTCCGATGCAAATGCTGACGCATGATCAGATCTGGACTGCGCTCGACCGGCTGGCCGAACGCGCCGGCCTCTCCCCCTCGGGACTCGCGAAGAAATCCGGCCTCGATCCAACGACATTCAACAAATCGAAGCGCATTACCAATGACGGCCGCGAGCGCTGGCCTTCGACCGAATCAGTCGCCAAAGCGCTGCAGGCCACCAACACCGCGATCGATACCTTCGTGCAACTGATTCACGATCGGCCGCGGGTGGTGCAGTCGGTCCCGCTGCTCGGCCTCGCTCAGGCCGGCTCCGGCGGTTATTTCGACGATGGCGGCTTTCCGGTCGGCAAGGGCTGGGACGAAGTCGGGCTGCCGTCGATCACCGACGAGCACGCTTACGCGCTGGAAATCTCCGGCGATTCGATGAAGCCCGCGTATCGCAGCGGCGACATCGTGGTGGTATCGCCGAGCGCCACCGTGCATCGCGGCGACCGCGTGGTGGTCAAAACCACCAAAGGTGAAGTGATGGTGAAGGAGTTGAAGCGGCGCACCGCCAAGGTGGTCGAACTGGCTTCTCTCAATCCCAGCCATCCCGACCGGACTCTGGCACCGTCAGAGATCGAATGGATCGGCCGAATCGTCTGGGCCAGTCAGTAATCAGAAAGCGTCGTTCGTTCGTCCCACTTCCCTTTGCTCCGGCGTCGGGCAATGCTAGTTCCCGCGCATCAACCCGGGAGACGTCGATGGACCGTCGCAATATCCTGAAGGCCTTTGCTGGCCTCGCTCTATGTCCGCTTTGCGCCACCGCCGGCGCTGCCGCCGAAGGCGCCCACCATTGGGGCTATGAGGGTGAAGGCGGCCCGGCCAAATGGGGCGAGCTCGATCCCGCCAACCAGATCTGCTCGATCGGGGTGCAGCAATCGCCGGTCGACATCCGCTCGACCGTCAGCGCCAATCTGTTTCCGCTGCAGGTGCAGTGGGCCGATACGGCCGATACCATCATCAACAACGGCCATACCATCCAGCTCAACGTGGCCGAAGGCTCGACGCTCAAGCTCGGCGGCGCGACTTTCAAGCTGGTGCAATTCCACTTCCACCGTCCCAGCGAGCATCAGATCGACGGCAAGTCGTTCCCGATGGAAGTCCATTTCGTCCACCGCATGGATTCCGGCACGCTCGGTGTGGTCGGCGTGCTGATGCAGGAAGGCGCCACCAATGCGGCGTTCGCCAAGATCGTCGCGACCATGCCGCAGAGCGAAGGCCCGGCGGTGAAGGCCGATGCTGGGATCAATCCGAACGCGCTGCTGCCGGCCAAGCTCGGCTACTACCGCTATGAAGGTTCGCTGACGACGCCGCCGTGCTCGGAGGTCGTCGACTGGATGGTGCTGACCGATCCGATCACCGTCGCGGCCGAAGACGTTGCAGCATTCGCCAAGCTGTATCCGATGAATGCGCGCCCGGTGCAGAAGGACAACCGCCGCTTCGTGCTGCAGTCCAACTAAGCGGCCCACACACTCTCAACGACGAAGGCCTGACGCGGACGCCGCGCCAGGCCTTTTCGTTTTCACATAAGAGATATCGGACTGAACGCTCAGCCGCCGGTATTGGGCGTCGCATCGGCGACCGGCACCAGCGGCACGTCTGCGACCAACGACGAAGTCATCGACGGCACCTGGGCGCCATTGGTCGCCTTGATCACCGCCTGCCTCGCCTTGGCGAAAGCGGCTTCCGCGCTTGCCGGCGACGACAGCGAACCGATCAGCTCTCCGACCACCATGCTGTTGGGAGCGTCATTGTCGTCCGCCACCTGCCCCGGCGTCGCCGACGACAGCACCAGCGCATTGGCTGGCGTCTCGATCGGCGCCAGCCCGTGCGAATAGGCGCGGAAGCGGCGCTCATAGGGATTGCGGCGCGACGCGTCGAGCACCGCCAGATTGGTGTGAGCGCCGGCGGCCTTGATCTCCGCCAGCACCTGCTCGACGCTGACGCCGCTGCGGCGCACGTCGGCCTCGGTCCAGATCTTGGCGTCAACCGGAATCATGTAGTTGTCGCGGCCGGACTGAATGCCGTAGCCGCCGAAGAACAGCATCACGGTCGCGTCCTTGCCGGCGCGAGCTTTGAGCCGCTCGACCGCGCGCAGGATGTCGTCGCGGCTGGCGTCCTCGATCATGTCGACGTCGTAGCCTTCATGGCGCAGCGAGGCGCTGAGCAAACGGGCATCGTTGATCGGCTGCAGCAGCGGCGAAGCGGCATCGGGGTAATGGGCGTTGCCGATGACCAGGGCCAACCGCGACGAGGTCGCCTTGGCGTCGACGGTCGTCGGGGCTGCGGCACGCGCCGTATCGACCGGGCGCTTGTACAGCGCCGCATGCGCACCGATCGCCAGCGACACCACGCCCACCAAGGCAGCAGCAGCCGTGAGGGTCCGCCGGGAAAAGCGATGCAGCCGGATTGCCATCGTCAAATCGTCCTTATCGGCGCGCGCAGGCATTCGTCGCGTCGCTGCCGTTCAGGTTCATGGATGAGCGGGTCTTTTGCGTATGAATTGCGCTCAATTTGCGGCGTCGCACAATAACAATCCCTTAAACAGTTCAGGACGTTCAGGCAAGCGGGCAGGACTATGGAGCGTCGAACCGGCCAACGGCGATGGTGTTCCGGTTCCGGTGATCTTGGCCGAGCGACGTCCGAACGAGATTTGATCCGTTCAGACGGGACAAAAGCCTCACGATGGTCCGCGAATTCTTGGCTGATCTTGCTGCGACAAAAATCATCTTGGGCAGGCGCCGCAATCTGTCCTACGCCTCGCGCCATCCGACGAGAGCCAGCCGAGCGACAGCCGCGGGTTTGTATTCCCGGTCCGTCCATGCGATTCCTCGTTGGCTCGAACGTGTCAGAGCGCGCGGAAGACGATCATGGATGTGCTGAAGATGGCCGGCGCGGCGTACCGCGCGCTGACCGCCCGGAAACAAGCGCCGACGCTGTACGACCTGTGCGATCCGGTGTTCCTCGGTCACAAGCACGGCGATCCGCACATCTCCAAATTCTACAAGACCGCGCTCGCCAACCCGGCGCTGCGGCCGCTGCTGCGCAAGGCCGGTCTGCCGGAGCTGCACGACCCGGTGCGGTTTCGCGCCGTTCGCGACGCCCTGATCAGCGCCCGCGACGATGCCGAGCCGGATTGGGCTGCGATCGGCGCGCCGATCGCCGAGTTGATCGACACCATCCGGCTGGAGCACCCGCGTCCGCCGAGCTGGGTGGCGCCCGCGCAAACGCCGCGGCTCGCCGACATCGACAGTGCGATCCGCGCCTGCGGTGATCATTTGCTGCAATCCTGGAGTCGCAACGGCTTCCTGCCGGCCTATGCGTCGTTCAACCTGATCGGCGACCCTGATCTCGACGGCCGCGCGTTTCTCGCAGCGCTGAGCGGGCTGAATTCGCGCAGCTACAAGAATTCGACACTGCTGTTCAATCTGGCGCGGGTATTCATCGCCCGCTCGCCGGCAGAAGGCGTGATCAATCCGCGCTGGCGCGGGATCGCCGAGCCGATGTGGTCGCCGGTGCAGATCCGGCATCGCTCGGCCTATTACGATGCGTTCTACATCGAGGCACTGCTCGGCTTCATCGACTCCGGCCTCGGCACGCCCGACGACACCCGCGCGGCGCGGCGGATGATCGCCGACATGACCGAGTTTTGCCTCAAGACCAGCCGCGAGCGAGTCCGCACAGCCGAGGGCGAACCGTTCGACGTGATTACCGCGCTGGCGCCGCCGCCGCATCCACGATTTTCGCGGTTGTTCGCCAAGGTCAAACAGAACCTCGGTTTCGGCGTGTACGTGCCGGATTGCGACACCACCGCCTGTGCGATCTCCGCCGCGACGCAGGCGAACTCGTCGGATCCGATCATCGATCAGCCACTGATCGATCTTTATCGTGCTTATCAGGTCCGCACCGGCGCCAACGCCCCGATGGTCACGGTGCCCCTCAACGACACCATCGACTACGACGGCGGCATCGTCACCTGGATCGACAGCCTGGCCGGCGAGCGCCCGTTCGGTAACGACCTCGATCCGACGCTCAATCTCGACGTGCTCGAAGTCAGCTTCCGCAATTGTGCGCGGTGGCGGATCGTCGAGACGCCTGCGCGGCTGGACACGGTGCGCCGTATCGTCGATTTCCAGCGCCGGCTGGTGGCCAGCGGCGCGTTCGCCGATCCGAAATCGCACGTGTATTACCTGCCAGAACTGTACAGCGCGTATTTCGGCCGCTGCTACGTCGCGTTCCGGGCGCTCGACGAAGCCGCCAAGCGTGCGATCGATCCCGACGGCGTGTTCGAGGCGATCCGGCTGCGCGTGCTGGCTTACGTGCAGGACGAACTGATCGCCAAGGAGATGAACGTTTTCGACGCCGCGCTGGCGTTGATCGCGCTCGGTCATCTCGGCGACGATAGTCAGCACTTCGCGCCTGCGCTGCATTGCATTCTGAACCATCTCGGCGAAGGCGGCGGCCGCGCGCCGTTCAAGGCCTATGAGTGGAACAAGATGAAGACGCCGACCCGAATTCTGGTCGGCGGCCCCGAAGTGACCTCGGCGTTCGTGCTGATGGGGCTGGCTCTCGCCCGCAAGGCGCTGCTGCAGCAGGCCCACCACGCATGATCTTCGCGCGAAGTTGAAGCGAGGTGCTGCCGAGGCTCTGGCCGGGCCGCCCAAGATTCAGCACAATCGGCGAACCTGTTTGCCGGACGGGTGCCTGCCGGGAAGGTCGATGCATGCTCAAGCTGAACACATGGCTGTTGCCGCTTTTGCTCCTGCTGCTGCCGGTGACGGCCCAGGCGGCCGACGTCAGCGGCGTGCCAAAGATCCGCGACGGCGACCATGCGCTGATCGGGAAGAACCGCATCCGGCTTGCCGGCATCGACGCACCGGCGGTGGATCAGCTCTGTCTCAACCCGAAGGGCGACCGCTGGACCTGCGGCATCGCCGCGCGTGACGCGCTGGCTCAGCATACCGCCGGCAAGAGCTGGACCTGTCACGTCCTGCGCGTCGACAAAGGCGGCCGCTCGATCGCGAAATGCGAGGTCGACGGCGAAGATCTCGGACAATGGATGGTGAAGAACGGCTGGGCGCTGGCTTACGTGCAGTACTCCCACGCCTACGAGGCCGAAGAAAAAGCCGCCCGCGAGGCCAAGCTCGGGCTGTGGCAGGGCTCGTTCATCGCGCCGTGGGACTGGCGCGTTCGCAGCAACAAGACGCCGATCCTCGGCGCCACCAAGCCGCCGAAGGATGCCCGGCGAATCCTGCTCGCCTCGGCGTCCGGTCCGGTCGCGCCGTCACCGGAATGCACCATCAAGGGCAACGTCAACAAATCCGGTGAGTGCATCTATCACAAGCCGACCAGCCGCTGGTATGCGCAGATCCGGATGAAGATCAGCAAGGGCACCCGCTGGTTCTGCTCGGTGGAAGAAGCCGAGGCTGCCGGCTGCCGCGAGACCCGGCGCTAGTCGCCGCAATAGGCCGGGCTGCGGGGGCAGACCTTGAACCACACAACACATGATCCTTCGCGGCCGCAGCGGCCGCGCAAACGCCGGCTGCGGCGGGCGTGGCAGCTTTCGCTGGTGCTGATCGGCTGCTACGCGATCCTCGCCTATCTGGCGCTGCCGATGTTCTGGACCCACTACGAACACCAGAGCAAACTCGCCGACATGCCGATGGTGACCCGCACCGCGCAGGGCATTCCCGGCGACCCGATCAATGTCGGGCTGATCGGCGATCAGCACGAGGTCGTCTGCGCGATCCTCGCGGCGAACTGGCACCCGGCCGATCCGATCACGCTGCGCTCGTCGATCGCGATCGCCGGCAGCGTGCTGCTCGACCGTCCCTATCCGGACGCGCCGGTGTCGAGCCTGTACTACCTCGACCGCCGTGAGGATCTGGCATTCGAAAAGCCCGACGGACGCAGCGCCGACCGACGCAATCATGTACGGCTGTGGAAAGTGCTCGACAGCGGCCAGGAAGGCCGCCCGGTCTGGCTCGGCAGCGCCACCTTCGACCGCGGAGTCGGCGTCAGCCATTACACCGGCGCGGTGACGCATCACATCGCACCCGACATCGACGCCGAGCGCGATCAATTCGCCGCCGATCTCGAAGCCGCAGCGATGGTCGATGCAAAATATCAGATCACCGGCGTCGGCCCGACCATCGCCGGCCGCAACGGCGAAGGCGATCTGTACTACACCGACGGAGAGGTCTGGATCCTTCGGCTGACCGAAGGCTGCAAGAAGCGCAGCAGCCCGGCCGAGATTCTGCCGAGCCCGCTCGCGACCGAGATCAAAGATCAGATCTTCCGCACCGTCACCAATGCAATCGAGCCCGGCGCCAGCGCGCCTTGAAATCGATGCGGCGAGCCGGCATGGTCGCGGCATCTCTCACCACAGGACAAGCATCATGGCCGTCAGCGCCGGACGGGAATTCTTGGCGATTCCCGGACCTACCACCATGCCCGACGAAGTGCTGCAGGCGATGCATCGCCCGGCGCTCGACATCTACTCGAAGGAGATGGTGGCGCTGAGCGAGGGGCTTCTCGCTGATCTCAGCCGGCTGTTCGCCACCAAGGGCAAGTCCTACATCTACATCGCCAACGGCCACGGCGCCTGGGAGGCGGTGATCAGCAACGTGCTGTCGCGTGGCGACAAGGTGCTGGTGCTGGAAAGCGGACGGTTCGCGGTCGGCTGGGGCAACGCGGCCCGCGCGATGGGCTGCGACGTCGAGGTGCTGCAAGGCGACTGGCGCCGTGCGGTCCGCGCCGATGAGGTCGAAGCGCGGCTGCGCCGCGACACTGAGCACGCGATCAAAGCGATCGTGGTGGTGCAGGTCGACACCGCCTCCAGCGCCCGTAACGATCTCGAAGCAATCGGCCGCGCCATCAAGGCCGCCGGTCACCCGGCGCTGTTCATGGTCGATGCGGTGGCGTCGCTCGGCTGCATGCCGTTCGAGATGGATGCCTGGGGCATCGACGTCACGATGTCGGCATCGCAGAAGGGGCTGATGTCGCCGCCCGGCCTGTCGTTCGTTGCGGTCGGAGACCGCGCCCGCGCCGCGCACCAGCGCGCCGGCCTGCGCACGCCATATTGGGACTGGACCGAGCGCGACGGGCCCGAGCACTACCAGAAATATGCTGGCACGGCCCCGGTGCATCTGTTGTTCGCGCTGCGCAAGGCGCTCGACATCCTGTTTGCCGAAGGACTCGACAACACCTTCCGGCGTCATCATCTGCTCGCCGGCGCGGTGCGCCGGGCCGTGGACGTCTGGTCCGAAGGCAACGTGCTCGGCTTCAACATCGAGCACCCGGACGAACGCGCCGACACGGTGACCACCGTGCGGGCCGCCGAGGGGCACGACATCGCGGCGCTACACCACTACTGCAAGGATAAATGCGGCGTGGTGCTCGGCGTCGGCATCGGCGAATTGCAGAACAAAGCGTTCCGCATCGCCCACATGGGCCACGTCAACGCCCCGATGGTGCTCGGAACGCTCGGCGTGATCGAGATGGCGTTGACCGCGCTCGGCATCCCGCACAGCCGCGGCGGCGTTGATGCCGCAGTAGCTTGCCTCGCCGAGAACGTGCCGGCTTAGGCCGCCACCGCCACGGCGCGGCGCATCCAGCGCAGCAGCCCGATGCAGCCGGCGACCGCGAACCCGAGCAGCGCCAGCGCGCCGAGCAAGGCGACACGGCCCGAGCCGTTTTGCGCCAGCGTGAAGTACACCGAACCGAGCGCCGCAACGCCGGCGGCGCTGGCGATCTGCGTCGTGGTGCCGTAGAGGCCCGAGCCCGAGCCGGCGCTGGTCGCCTGCACGCTCGACAGTACCACGCCCGACAGCGGCGCCATCACCAGGCCCTGGCCATAGCCGGCGACCAACAACGCCAGCGCCAACACGAACGGCGTCGGCGCCGCGATCACCGTCACCGTGGCGGCGATCAGGCCAAGACCTGCGACCTGCAGCAGGCAGCCTTCGATCAGCACCAGCGTGCCGCGGCGCCGGGCCCGCGCGCCGGAATGCCGCGACGCAATCACGAAGGCCAACGCCAGCGGCAGGAATACCAGGCCAGCCTGCAGCGGCGGCACGTTCAGCTCGAGCTGCATGTACAGCGTCATCACCAGATAGAATGACTGGTTGGCGAAGAAGAAGCAGAACACCGCGCCGAGGCCGCGGACGAAGGCACGGTCGCCGAGCAGCGTCAGGTCGACCACCGGCATGCCGCCATGCGCGGCGACGCGGCGCTCGTAGTG
This sequence comes from Rhodopseudomonas sp. G2_2311, assembly GCF_047501505.1. NCBI lineage: Bacteria > Pseudomonadati > Pseudomonadota > Alphaproteobacteria > Hyphomicrobiales > Nitrobacteraceae > Rhodopseudomonas > Rhodopseudomonas sp. G2_2311. The sequence goes on along the minus strand of NZ_JAZDRK010000002.1, from coordinate 511,438 downwards.
CAGGAACAGCGGCAGCATCGCGCCGCCGCCGGCCATCACGGCCCAGACCCAGCCGGCCCAGCCGACATCGCGGCCGAACAGCAATGGCCCGATCACGCAGACAAGGCCGGCAAACAGGATCACGGCGCCGCCGAGATCGAGCCGCGTGCCCGGCCGCCGCGGCGTCTGCGGCATCACCCGGGCGGCGGCCACGATGATGATCAGCCCCACCGGGCCATTGACGTAGAAGATCGACCGCCAGCCGAAGCCGCCGAGATCGAGCGTCACCAACAGGCCGCCGAGCGCAAAGCCGGTGGCGCCGGCAAGCCCCAGCACGGTGCCGTAAATCGCAAATGCCTTGGCGCGCGCGGCATCCGGAAACAGCACGTGCAGCGTCGCCAGCACCTGCGGCACCATGAACGCTGCCGTGGTGCCCTGCGCCAGCCGCGCCAGGATCAGTTCGGGACCGGAGCGCGCCAGCCCACACCACAGCGAAGTGAACGTGAAGCCAGCGACGCCGAGCAGGAACACCGTCTTGGTGCCAAAGATATCGCCGAGCCGGCCGCCGGTGACGATCAGCGTCGCATAGCCGATCAGGTAGATCGCGATCACCGCCTCGAGCTGCGACGACGAGGCGCCGAGTTCGGTCGAGATCGTCGGCAGCGCGACGTTGACGATAAAGGCATCGACCCCGAACATGAACTGCGCGGCGACCACGATCGCCAGCACCTGCCAGCGGCGCGAGTTATCGGTTGCGGCAACGGTCTGGTGCATGGTGGCAGATCCCGGCAAGGCTTGAGCTGTCCCACGGTCGCAGCCCGGCATCATCGGGTCGATTACCAGCCAGGTAAACAGCTGCCGTTCAGCAAAAATCTCTCCCGCGTCATTGCGAGCGCAGCGAAGCAATCCAGGAGTCCCGCGTACGGAGTTTATGGATTGCTTCGTCGCCTTCAGCTCCTCGCAATGACGGATGAAGGTCACCGATCAGCAAAAAGGCCCCGGCGAACCGGGGCCTTCGAAGCATCCATCACTTGGCAGGGACTAACCCCACGGACCGCGACCACGCGGCTGGCCACCCCAAGGGCTGCGGCCGGTGCCGCGCGGGGTGCCGCTCCAGGGCGCCGCGCCGCTCCGCGCGAACGCCGGAGCGGAGCGAGCCGAACCGCCGATCTCGACGGCGAGCCGCTGCAGCGCCGCAATCCGGTTGTCGGTCGACGGATGGGTGGCGAACAAATTGTCCATGCCCTGTCCCGACAGCGGGTTGATGATGAACATATGCGCAGTCGCCGGCGAGCGTTCGGCATCGTAGTTCGGCACCTGATGGGCCGCGGCTTCGATCCGACCGAGCGCCGAGGCGAGCCACATCGGCTGGCCGCAGATCCGCGCGCCCATCTCGTCGGCGGCGTATTCCCGGGTCCGGCTGATCGCCATCTGCACCAGCATGGCGCCGAGCGGCGCGAGGATCATCAACGCCAGCGAGCCGATCAGGCCCGGGCCGTTGTTGTTCTCGCGGTTGCCGCCGAAGAACATGCCGAATTGCGCCACCATCGAGATCGCACCGGCGATCGTCGCCGTGATGGTCATCAGCAGCGTGTCGTGGTTCTTGATGTGCGCCAGCTCGTGCGCCACCACGCCGGCGAGTTCCTCGCGGCTGAGCTGATGCATCAGGCCAGTCGTGACGGCAACGGCGGCGTTCTCCGGATTGCGGCCGGTAGCGAACGCGTTCGGCTGCGGGTTGTCCATGATGAACACCCGCGGCATCGGCAGCGAGGCGCGTCCGGCCAGTTCCGCCACCATCCGGTAGAGATCCGGCGCCGAGCGCTCGTCGACCTCCTGGGCACCGTACATCGACAGCACCATCCGGTCGGAATTCCAGTAGGTGAAGATGTTCATCGCCGCGGCAACGAGCAGCGCGATCAGCGCGCCGTTGGCGCCGCCGATCAGATAGCCGACCCCCATGAACAGCGCGGTCAGGCCGGCCAGCAAGAGAGCGGTCTTGAAGTAACTCATGGTCCTCCTCCTGCGTCTTCCACTCCTCGAGGGAGCCGGGATAACGCATCCGTGAGATGGGGAATTCCGCCAGCCGGGGCAAGATCGCTTCGTGCGGCAGGCCGTCGCGGCTCGCCGCCACCGCAATCCCTTAACGAAAGTTCCTGTGTGACCGATCCGACCGCACCACCCGACGCGATGCGCGTCTATCCCGCCGGCGTCAGCGTCGTCCGCCGCAGCCAGCGCGGCCCCGCCTGCCTGCCCGCCAGCATCACGCTGGCCGAGCTGGAAACCTGGCTGCTGCACGACGCCGCGGCAGAACCGGAGATGCTGCTGACGTTCGAATCGCTGATGTGGCGGATGACCGCGGTCGGGTTGCCGGTGCATCGCGCCACGCTGCACATCCGCACGCTGCATCCGCAGCTGCTCGGCTTCGCCTGGAACTGGCGCGCCTCCGACGGGCTGTGCGACGAAGTCCAGGTGAACCAATCGACCGCCGAGACCGACGCGTTCCGGCTCAATCCGCTGCACAACCTGTTCCAGGGCGGCAAGGCGATCCGGCGCAATCCGCAGGATGCCGCCGCGCAGGCGGAATTCCCGATCATGCGCGACCTCGCGGCCGGCGGTTACACCGAGTACCTGGCGCTGCCTATGGGCGGCGACCGCTTCCGCCACGCCGTCACCCTGGCGACCACCCAGCCGGGTGGCTTCAGCGACGAGCATTTGGCGCAGCTCAAGCGTCTGCTGACGCTGTTCGGCCTGCATGTCGGCCGCCACGTCGCCACCCGGATCGCCATCAATGCGCTCGGCGCCTATCTGGGCCCGGTGGCCGGCGCCAAGGTGCTGAGCGGCGACATCAAGCGCGGCGCCGGCGAGCCGATCCGCGCCATCATCTGGATGTCGGACCTGCGCGGCTTCACCGACCTGTCCGACCGGCTGTGCGGCAACGACATGATCGCACTGCTAAACGCTTACTTCGAGGTGTTCGCCGACGCGGTGCTGCGCAACGGCGGCGACGTCCTGAAGTTCATCGGCGACGGGCTGCTGGCGGTGTTTCCGCTCGGTGACGATTCGCGCGTCGCCGGCAACGCCGCCCTGACGGCCGCGATGGAGGCGCAGGCGGGGCTGGGGCGGCTCAACCTGGTCGATCCGGCCGGGGTGAATTGCGAAGGCTGGCGGCCGCTCCGTGCCGGCATCGCGCTGCACGAGGGCGAAGTGTTCTTCGGCAATATCGGCGCCGCCGAACGGCTCGACTTCACCGTGATCGGACCGGCGGTGAACGAAGCCAGCCGTGTCGAGGCACTGCAGAAGAGTACCGGGCGCAGTATCCTGGTGACGGCGGCGGCCGCGACCCATATCGACGCACCGCTAGAACCGCTCGGCGACTACCCGCTGCGCGGCGTCACCGTGCCGATGACGATTTTCAGCCCGCCCGAACAGCCGCTCCGGCAGCCATTAGCCGCTGCGTCATAATCCTCTCCGCCTCGGATTGGCCTTGCCAAGCCGAGCGGACGCCTCCTATTTTCAACTACAACACGCCACAGAACGGAGGCACACCTCCGCATGGCCGATACAACCGCCTAGGGAGGCCCCATGTCGATCCAAGTCGCGGATTCGTCACTCGTCGCTCGGCCAGTGCCGCCGAAGCCCAGCGCGCTCGCTCATATTCCCGGTGACGAAGGCTGGCCGATCATCGGCCGCACGCTCGCGGTGCTCGCCGATCCGAAAGGCGAGGTCGAGAAGATGGCGCGGACCCACGGTCCGGTCTATCGCAGCCGCGTGCTCGGCGAGACCTCGATCACCCTGCTCGGGCCGGACGCCAACGAACTGGTCCTGTTCGATAATACCAAGCTGTTTTCCTCGACCCATGGCTGGGGACCGATCCTCGGGCGACTGTTTCCGCGCGGCCTGATGATGCTCGATTTCGACGAGCACCGGCTGCACCGGCGCACCCTGTCGGTAGCGTTCAAGGCCGGGCCGATGCAGTCTTATCTGGCCGAACTCAACGCCGGCATCGCGCGCCGCGTCGCGGAGTGGCGCGCTCGGCCCGGCGAGATGCTGTGCTACCCGGCGATGAAGCAGCTCACGCTCGATCTCGCCGCGACCTCGTTCCTCGGCACCGCAATCGGCGCCGAGACCGAAGAGGTCAACCGCGCCTTCATCGACATGGTCGCAGCCTCGGTGGCGCCGATCCGCAAGCCGTGGCCGGGCACCGCGATGGCCCGCGGCGTCAAGGGCCGCCAGCGCATCGTCGCTTACTTCGCCGAACAGATTCCGATCCGCCGCGCCAAGGGCGGCGACGACCTGTTTTCGCAGCTCTGCCGCGCCACCCACGACGACGGCGCACTGCTGTCGAACCAGGCGATCATCGATCATATGAGCTTCCTGATGATGGCGGCGCACGACACGCTGACGTCGTCGCTGACCTCGTTCGTCGCCGCACTCGCGGCGCATCCGGAATGGCAGCAGAAGCTGCGCGAGGAAATCGCTGGTCTCGGCCTGAAGCCGGGCGAGCCGATCAGTTTCGAACAGCTCGACGCACTGCCCCTCACCGAAATGGCCTTCAAGGAAGCGATGCGGCTGCGGCCGCCGGTGCCGTCGCTGCCGCGCCGGGCAACCCGCGCCTTCAGCTTCAAGGGCTATACGATTCCGGCCGGCACCATGGTGGCGGTCAATCCGCTGTACACCCACCATATGCCGGAGATCTGGCCGAACCCCGATCAGTTCGATCCGCTGCGCTTCACCGACGACGCCTCCCGCGGCCGCCACCGCTTCGCCTGGATTCCCTATGGCGGCGGCGCGCATATGTGCCTCGGGCTCAACTTCGCCTACATGCAGGCGAAGTGCTTCGCCGTCCATCTGCTGCAGAACGTCGACCTGTCGCTGCCGCCGAACTACCAGGCTTCGTGGCAGATGTGGCCGATCCCGAAACCGAAAGACGGGCTTCGGGTCAATATCGCGCCGCTGAATTAGCTCGCAGAACAGCTTCTCTCGTCATTGCGAGCGCAGCGAAGCAATCCAGAGTTCAGTGCACCTGGCAGGATTGCTTCGTCACTTCGCTCTTCGCAATGACGGCAAGCGTGTTGTTCACCCCTCGCCGTGATCGAACGCCTTGCGGAGCGCGACGTAGCCCTGCTGCTGCGCGGTCCAGTTACGGCCGCCGGTGATGCCGCCGTCGACGACGAGATCATGACCATTGATGAAGGTCGACTCGTCGCTGGCGAGAAACACCGCGGCCTGAGCGATATCGTCCGGAATGCCGGCGCGCTGGATCGGCTGCGCGGTCTTGTAGATCTCGCGCATCGTCGCGGCGGTCTTTTCGGCCGCGTCGGTGGTCAGCCCCAGCGCCTTGCCGAAGATGCCGGTCGCGATCGCGCCGGGCGAGATCGAATTGACGCGGATGCCGGATTCGCCGAGCTCCATCGCGACGCATTTGGTCAGGTGATTCACCGCCGCCTTGGCGGCGCCATACACCAGCGACGACGAAAACCCGGCGAGCCGGCCGGCGATGCTGCCGTTGTTGATGATCGATCCGGCGCCCTGCTTCTTCATCGCCGGGGCGGCATGCTTCATGCCCAGCATCACGCTGCGCACCAGCGTCGCCATCGCAGCGTCGAAGCGATCGACCTCGAGGCCCTCGATGCCGCCGGTCTGCGCCGGCCCGCCGGCATTGTTGAACAGGCAATCGAGCCGGCCGAAGCTGTCGAGAGCGGTGCCGATCAGGGCCTTCACCTGGGCCTCGTCGGTGACGTCGGTCTGCTTGAACACACAGGACGAACCAAGCTGCGCCGCCAGCGCCTCGCCCTCTGCTGTGCGGCGGCCGGCGACGACGATCCGGGCGCCTTCGGCCACGAATACCTCCGCGGTACGCCAACCGATGCCGCTGGTCGCACCGGTGATCACCGCAACCTTACCGTCGAGCCGTCCCATCGCTGTCTCTCCCTGATCGGGCAACCGTTGCTGCCGCGTCTTTCGTTGTAGGTGTTGATACTCTGTTAATGACAAATACTCGACTGCAATTCAAATCCACTGCGGATGCAGGATTGAGCCGGCATTCAGGGGTGCACTTAACCATTATTACAGCGGCGTTCGCCATCCTTCGCGCGCATGACGAGCGCCGCACCAGCCTCTCCCTCAACCGTGACGACCGACGTCGCCGAGAGCGATGAGGCGCTTTCCGCGGACGCGGCGGGCATTGTGGCCGCTGACGCAGGGGACCTGCGGCTGTTCAAAGAAATCGTGCGCGCGCTGCCTTCGGCCGTGACGGTGCAGGACGAGCACGGCCGGTTTGTCTTCATCAACGACGCCGCCGCCGCACAATATCGACTTCTGCCTGAATCGACCGACACCGCCAGCAACCCGCCGCTCGATCGGCGCCGCAGCGACGGCGCCGCGCTGCTGTCCCAGGGCCTGTCCGGCACGCGCGAAGAACGCATCGCCCTCGGCGGCGCGGCCCGCGCGCTGCTGACCGCGCACAAGCCGGTGGAGATCGCGGGGCGCAAACTGTTGCTGTCGAGCTCGCTGGACATCACCGAGCAGAAGGTGATCGAGGACGAGCTGTTCCGCCGCGCCTATTACGACGAGCTCACCGGCCTGCCCAACCGCGCCGTGATCGAACGCCACGTCACCGCGCTGCTCGAGGACCACCGGCAGCACCATTTTGCGCTGGCGTTTCTCGACGTCGACAACTTCAAACATATCAACGATTACTACGGCCATTCGGTCGGCGACGCGCTGCTGGTCGGAATCGCCAAGCGGCTGTCGCTGGAGCTGCGCGACACCGACGTGTTGTCGCGGATCAGCGGCGACGAATTCTTGCTGCTGCTCGATCCCATCACCAGCGAAGCGGAAGTCGCCGATCACATCGAATTTCTGCTGCAGCGATTGAAAGCGCCGTTCTACATCGACGGCACCGAAGTGTTCGCGTCGGCGTCGATCGGCATCAGCCTGTATCCCGAGCACGGCCGCAACTACGAGGCGCTGCGGCAGAACGCCGATATCGCGATGTACCGGGTCAAGAGCGATGCCAAGGGCGCCTCGGCGATCTTCAGCATCGCGATGGAGCGCGAGGCATTGGAGCGGATGGCGGTGGAGCAGTCGCTGCGCCAGGCCATTCTCGACAGGCGCTTCTGCTGCGCATTCCAACCCAAAGTCGACATCCGCACCAACGAGGTCAAAGGCATTGAAGCGCTGGTGCGGCTGCGCGACGACAACGGGGTAATTCAGGCACCGGGCACCTTCGTCGATCTCGCGGTCGAACTCGGCCTGATCGACGAGCTGACTCATCTGGTGCTCGCCGAGATTATGAAGTCGATCGACCTGATCAACGCCACCTTCGGCGAACACGCCAGCATCAGCGTCAACGTCGCCGCCAAGCAGGCCGGCTCGCCGGACTTCATGCGCTCGTTCTGCGAGGCGCTGGCCGCGACCGAATGTCCGAAGCGGTTCATGGTGGAAATCACCGAGGACGCATTCGTCGCTAAAGCACACTTCCAGAAGCAAATCCTGCCGATGCTGCGGGAGATCGGCGTCGGACTTTCGATCGACGATTTCGGCATCGGCTACTCGTCACTGTCGGCGCTCGCCGATATCACCGCCGACGAGATCAAGATCGACCGTTCGTTCATCACAGACATTCACAAGCGGCCGCGCAGCCAGGGCATCTTGCGCGCCATCGAGTCGCTCAGTGAAGCGCTCGGCATGACGGTGATCGCCGAAGGGCTCGAGACCTTCGAAGAGCTCGCTTACCTGCAGGCGATGACCCGGATCCGCTATGCGCAAGGCTACTACTACTCCAAGCCGATCTTCCTCGAAGAACTGCGGCCGACCATTCCGACGTTCAGTACTGGCCGCCCCGGCGCGCCCGGTCGCCACCTCGAACAAGCGCGACTGCCGCTGACCCGGGCCACCTACGCGCGGCGCTGACCGCGCGATCAGCACCGCGCTACGCGGCCACAAAGCCGCATTCCGCACAGCGAACAAACGCCTGATTTTGCTGGCTTGTCAGCCGTTACCTCCGGTGATGTCCGGGGTATTTTGCTTGATCTATCGCAATGTGATTGGGGGGGCGTTCGGCGATTGTACCGCCACCGTCAGACATCTTGGAGGGCGAAATGCCTGCCCATAGCCGCCCCTATCCGCTCGTCGACCGGCTGATCGAAACCTTCGCCGACTGGCTGAAGCATCGCCGTGAAGTCGTCGAGATGTGCCAATTCGACTCTGCTGAATTCGGCCGTATCGCTCACGACCTCGGCGTCACCGCGTCGGATCTCGATGAGCTGGTCCGCCAGGGTCCGCACAAGGTTGAAGAGCTGCCGCAGCTCCTCAAGGTTCTCGGCATCGACGAAGACGCGATCGCCCGCGCTCAGCCGCTGGTGATGCGCGATCTCGAGCGCGTCTGCGCGCTGTGCCGCCACAAGGCGGAATGCGATCATGATATCGCCGACGGTTCGCTCGCCGAGCACTACCAGGCGTACTGCGCCAACAAGGTGACGCTCGACGCGCTGGACAAGGACTTCCACGTCGCGCCCGGCACGGTCCGCCACTAATCGTGACGATGCCGCAGGGTTGGTTTCGGCTCCCGGCCACTGGATTTCTGATCGTCGCGGTGCTGCTGATGGTTCGGCTGCACCGCGCCGACGCTGCCGCGCCGCAGGACGGCGTCTCTACCGGTCATAAGCTTGCCGCGCAGTGGTGTGCGGAGTGCCACGCCATTGAGCCGGACGATGCCCGCGACGGCAAAGGTCCGGGGTTCTCGCGGATCGCCAATTTGCCCTCGACCACCGCGCTGTCGCTGAACGTGTTCCTGCGCTCCAACCACACCGATATGCCGAACTTCATCATTGCGCCCGGCGATGCCGCCGAGATCGTGCAATACATCCTCAGCCTGAAGCGCAATTGATGCGGTCGCAGCGACGCCGCGCGCCGGCGCCACCGACCTCGGCGGACCACTCCGCCGCCCTTCCCGCCTGAGAGCCGCGTATGGATTTCGACCACAGCGACAAGGTGCAACGGCTGCGCGCGCAGCTTTCCGACTTCATGCGTTTCCACGTCGAGCCGGCCAACGTCGCCTGGCATCGTGAAGCGGCCGCGGGGCACTATCCGCTGGGGCTGATCGAACGGCTGAAGTCGCGGGCGTTCTCCGAGGATCTGTGGAATCTGTTTCTGCCGGGCCTGCGGGATGAGGATCCCGGCCAGCGTCTCAGCAACGTCGAATATGCACCGCTCGCCGAGATCATGGGCCGGGTGCATTGGGCCTCGGAAGTATTCAACTGCAATGCGCCCGACACTGGCAACATGGAGCTGCTGCATCTGGCAGCGACGCCGGAGCAGCGCGCCGAGTGGCTCGATCCGCTGCTGATCGGCGAAATCCGCTCCTGCTTCGCGATGAGCGAGCCGGATGCCGCCTCGTCGGATGCGCGTAATATTCGCACCACCATCACCCGTGACGGCGACGATTACGTCATCAACGGCCGCAAATGGTTTATCACCGGAGCGGCGCACCCGAACTGCAAATTGGCGATCGTGATGGGCGTCACCGGCGACCACCTGCCGGCGACTTCGACCGAGCGGCACTCGATGCTGCTGGTGCCGATGAACACGCCCGGCCTTTCGATCGTCCGCAACATCCCGGTGATGCACTACCACTCGCCGGAAGGGCATTGCGAGCTGGTGTTCCGCAACGTCCGGGTGCCGGCCGCCAATCTGCTCGGCGAGGAAGGCAAAGGCTTTCGCCTGGCGCAGGATCGGCTCGGGCCTGGGCGGGTGCATCATTGCATGCGCACCATCGGTCAATGCGAGGTCGCGCTCGAACTGATGGCGGAGCGCGCGCTCGAACGCGAGGCGTTCGGCAAGCACCTCGCCGACTTCGCGAATATTCAAGACTGGATCGCCGAATCGCGGCTGGAGATCGATCAGGCGCGGCTGCTGGTGATGCACGCGGCGCACCGCATGGACCGCGCCGGCAATGCGGCAGCGCGGGTCGACGTCTCGGCGATCAAGCTGGTGGCGGCGCGGCTGCAAACCCGGATCGTCGATCGCGCCATGCAGGTGTTCGGGGCGATGGGCCTGACGCCGGATACGCCGCTGTCTTACTTATGGACCTGGGGGCGCGCGATGCGGTTTCTCGACGGGCCTGATGAGGTGCATCTGCGCGTGGTGGCCCGCGCCGAACTGGCGAAGGCGAAAGCGCAGGCGGGCCAAAATGCCCACCACTTCGTTCCGCCGTCGCAATTGCTGCCCGAGTGATCAGCGCCGGGCCGGCTGCGCCATCACGGTGACGATCCAGCGCGGGGTCTCGCCGGTCTTGTCTTCCTTGACGGCGCGAACGATGCCGGTGACCGAGGAGCCGCCGACCTTCAGCGTGGCGGCACGGCCGCTGAACTGCGCGATCCGCGATCGGCGCGCTTCTTTCAAATCCGTGGTTTCGAGCGTCTGCAGCATGGGTATTCTCCCCTCAGGCTCGACTATTCGCAGTCGTCGTTACGCAGTGATTAAGTTGATCGCTGGTAAGAATACCGGTCAGCACTCGACCAAAGGCGAATACGCCGCAGCGGGAGCTTCGCTCCGCGCCCCACAGGATGCCGCACCTTGCCACCTATTGGTCCGGTCGGAACGTCCGCGAACCACTTTCATCCAATGATCACTGTCAGCAATTCGCCTGACTGGCAGCGTTTTCTCATTTGCCCTATTCAAAAAGAGCTGGGAATCGGCACGCGTCGATGTTCCGCAGGCGGTGGTTGTGAGCGCACGAGGATGACGACCTCCGCAACAGCGAGCGCGTGCCTGGCTTGTCATTCCACCTCACCCGCGACGACCGCGCGTGAGCGAACCTGAAAGGGCACCCGCGAGCGCCGGGTGACGAAAGGTAAATCAATGCAGTATTGGATCGGTGCTTTTGCAGTCGCCCTGGTGGTCGTGATCGGCTACGCGGGCGGCCCTCTCGCCGCGGTCATCACGATCGTCGCCTTCCTGGTCGCGCTATTCCTGCTGTGGGCGCGCGAACTCGGCTTCAAGGGTGCTTGGGAGAAGTTCGGCCTGCAGACCCTGGAGCTGCCGCTGAAGGTCGACAACTGGGATCGCTTCAAGCTGATTTTCGCCGACGAGAACAAGCTGGTGAAAGCCTGCGCCACGGCGGTCGCACTGATCGCGCTGGCGATGATCCTGCCGCGCAATCTGGCGGCGCTGGTGTATCTCGCCGCCGCCGCGTGGGGCGTGTTCGAAGTCTATCGTGCCAACAGCGCTGCAGCGCCGCGCGCCGGCACGCCGATCAACTAACCGGGCACCGCTCGGCACCGGCAGTCAGCTGCCGTTCGTATTTCGAAAGGGCCGGCGGAGCGATCCGCCGGCCCTTTGCTTTTGCGCGGCAGACCGTCGTTTGAACCTTCGCAGCAATTGACCCGCCAGCGCCGGTATGAGCAATATTGAACAGGCGCAGTCTTGAACAATTCCAGCGCCGCCCCCCGATTCAAGTTTTGCTTACCGTGATTGCTAACCCGCCTCTCATCTGTGGCAGGTAGTTTTCGCAGGATGCAGCACGTCCGGCCTCCAGATCCGGCTTTCGAACCTCCTCCTGACATCGGCGAGAACTCGTCCGTCGCCGGGATGCTGCGTCTTCGCCCGATCCTCTGGCTGATCCTGAGCGGCGCCCTGCTGATTGCCGGCATCGCGGTCACCACCACGCTGACGGTCAGCAACTTCAAAGAGAAGGCGCTGCGCAACGGCGAGCGCGAACTGTCCAACACTGCATTGCTGCTGGCGCTGCATTACGACCGCGAAATCGACGATTTCCTGGCGATGCAGAACGACATCGTCACCACCGCCCGCCAGATGCAGCAGCCCTCGGCCGAAGCGTTCGGCGGCACGATGGCGACGCTGGCGATGCATCAGACGCTGCGCTCGCGCGCCCGAGGCGCGACCGAGATCACCGCGCTGAAAATTTTCGATGCGGGCGGCACCCTGATCAATACCTCCGACGTGTGGCCGGTGCCGGTGCTGTCGATTGCCGATCAGCGCTACTTCCTCGACCACAAATCCGGGACCGCGCAGCGGGTTACCGTCGCGCTGGAGCAGAACGCGCTGGCCGGCGGCTGGAGCATCGTGCTGGCGCAGCGGCTGACCGCTGCCGACGGCGAATTCCTCGGCGTGGTGACGCGCGCGATCACGCCGGCGCATTTCGATCGCTTCCTGTCACAGGTCTCGCTGGTCGGCGAATCCGCCGTCTCGATGCACCACAGCGACGGTATCTTGCTGACACGCCATCCCTATGCGGAGGGCATGATCGGCCGCAACTTCCGCGACGGCCCGCCCCAGCAGCAGGCGATGTTCGACGACGACACCACCGCGCGGCTGACCAGCCCGATCGACGGGCAGGACCGGCTGGTCGCATCGCACGCGCTCACCGAACTGCCGATCGTGATGGTGGTCACCACCACCACCGAGGATGCGCTGGCGAGCTGGCGGACCCAGACCAAGCTGATGGTCTCGGTCGCGGCGGTCTCGGCTCTGGTGGTGACCGTGATCCTGTTGCTGATCATCAACCAGATCGGCAAGCACCACCGCGCTACCCAGCGCAAGCTGCAGCTCGACAAGCAGCGGCTCGACACCGCGATCAACAACATGTCACAGGGCTTGCTGCTGTTCGATGCCCAGGCCCGGCTGGTGATCTGCAATCAGCGCTACATGGAGATGTACGGCCTGTCGCCCGAGGTGGTGAAGCCCGGCTGCAGTCTGCGTGACGTGCTCGAACATCGGAAATCGACCGGTTCACTCGGCGGCAACATCGACAAAATCACTACCGACCTGATCGACCGGCTGTCGTCGCAACGCGTATCGGAGATTCACAGCATCCACGACCGCTCGATCGAGTTCTCAAGCGTGCCGGTGCCGGGCGGCGGCTGGGTCATCACCCACGAGGATGCCACCGAGCGCAAACGTTACGACGAGCGGATCTCCTATCTGGCGCATTTCGACAGCCTCACCGATCTGCCGAACCGCTCGATGTTCCGGCAGCGGCTCGAAAACGAACTGCAACGCGCCAGCCGCGGCGCGCCGTTCGCGCTGCTGTACATCGACATCGACGAGTTCAAGAGCATCAACGATACGCTCGGCCATCCGGTCGGCGACGAGCTCTTGAAGCAGGTCGCGGTCCGGCTGCGCGATTGCGTGCGCGAGACTGACTTTGTCGCCCGGCTCGGCGGCGACGAATTCGCCATCATCCAGATCGGAGTCGGCGGCGCCGACGAAGCCACCGCGCTGGTCGACCGCATCTACGAGTCGATCCGTCTGCCCTATCAGTGCCTCGGTCACCTGCTCTCCACCGACGCCTCGATCGGAATTGCGATCGCGCCGCGCGATGGCGCTGATCTCGACCAGTTGGTGAAAAACGCCGACCTGGCGATGTACAGCGCCAAGGCCGAAGGCCGGCGCACCTTCCGGTTCTTCGAGCCGGAAATGGACGCGGTCGCCAAGACCCGCCGCCAGCTCGAATTCGATCTGCGTAACGCGATCGCCGACCGCGGCTTCGAAATCCACTATCAGCCGCAGGTCGATCTGCGCAGCGGCGCGATCACCGGTTGCGAGGCGTTGCTGCGCTGGCGGCATCCGACCCGTGGCATGATCTCGCCGGCCGAGTTCATTCCGATCGCCGAGGACACCGGCCTGATCAACGAGATCGGCGCCTGGACGCTGGCGACCGCCTGCTCCGAGGCGGCCACATGGGACGCCGATATCACGCTCGCGGTGAACATCTCGCCGGTGCAATTCCGTCAGCCGTCGCTGGCGCTGCTGGTCGCCTCCGTGCTCGGTGCGGCGGGCCTGCCGGCGGAACGGCTCGAACTCGAAGTCACCGAGGCGGTTCTGATTCACGACGATGACGCTGCGCTGAGCACGCTGACCCAGCTTCGCGCGCTCGGGGTGAGGATCTCGCTCGACGATTTCGGCACCGGCTATTCGTCGCTGAGCTATCTGCAGCGCTTCCCGTTCGACAAGATCAAGATCGACCGCAGCTTTATCGACGGCATCGACACCACCGAAGGCTCGACCGCGATCGTGCAGGCCGTGGTCAACATCGCGGCGTCGCGCCGCATGACCACCACCGCCGAGGGCGTCGAGACCGCGCGGCAGCGCGAGATTCTCACGACGCTCGGCTGCACCCAGATGCAGGGTTGGCTGTTCAGCCCTGCCATCCCTGCCGCCGCGTTCCGCAAGTTGCTCACCTCGCACCTTTCAACCTGCGCCGCCTGATTATCATCACTGCTTCTGCGTCGTAGCAGCGGCTCGCCGCACGCCCTACACTACGCCGCGCTGGCGCACTGCGCCGGCCCCGCCGCGTGTTGTCCCCTTGCCAGCGAAAGCCTCCGCATGACCGACCAGTTCAGCCATCTGCAGCAGATCCGTAAGCCGGCGATCATTTCCAAGGGCGGCATCGTCGCGGCGCAGTCGCGCCGCGCGGCCGAGATCGGCGCCGACGTGCTGGCGGAAGGCGGCGACTGCATCGACGCGGTGATCGCCACCACCTTTGCGCTCGGCGTGCTCGAGCCGTGGATGAGCGGCATCGGCGGCGGCGGCGCGATGGTGCTGTACCGCGCCAAGGAAGACCGCACCGAAGTCATCGACTACGGGATGCGGGCGCCGCAGAGCCTGCGGGTCGAGGACTATCCGCTGACCGGCGCCGGCGCGGCGTCCGATCTGTTTCCGTGGCCGCGGGTGAAAGACGACCGCAACATCCACGGACCGGCCGCGGTCGCGGTGCCGGGCGTGGTTGCCGGCATGGAGGAGGCGCACCGGCGCTACGCCAGGCTGCCGTGGCGCGATCTGGTGGCGCCCAGCATCGCGCTCGCCGGCGACGGGCTCGCGGTCGACTGGTGGACCACGCTGATGATCGGCAGCGTCACGGCCGATCTGCGCCGGTATCAGGCCAGCGCCGCCTCGTATCTAGTCGACGGCCTGCCGCCGCACGCCCCGTGGGGCATCAAGTCGAACGTCGTCCTGCCGCAGGACCGGCTGCAGGCGACGCTGGCGCAGCTCGGCGAGCAAGGGCCGCGCGATTTTTACGAAGGCGATCTGGCGCGGAGCCTCGCAGCCGACATCCAGGCCGCCGGCGGCACACTGTCGGTGGAGGACCTCGCCGGCTTCCGCGCGCATCTGCGCGCTCCGCTGACGATCCCATATCGCGGCGGCGCGGTGTTCGCGACGCCGGAGCTGACCGCCGGACCGACGCTGGCGCACACGCTGCGTGTGCTCGGCGAGCACCTGACGCCGGCCGGCAGCGAACCCGACGCCGCGGCCTATCAGGCCTACGCGCTGGCGCTGCAATCGGCCTACGCAGAGCGGCTGCGCGACATGGGCGACGCCGACGGCCGCCGCGCGCTTGGCGCCGAGCATCTGGCGCCGGCGTGTACCACGCATTTCTCGGTGGTCGATCGCGACGGCAACATGGCGGCGGTGACGCAGACGCTGCTGTCGACCTTCGGCTCGAAATTCGAAACGCCGCACACCGGCATCATGATGAACAACGGCATCATGTGGTTCGATCCCGAGCCCGGCCGGCCGAACTCGCTGGCGCCCGGCAAGCGCTGCCTGACCAACTACACGCCGGTGCTGGCGCAGGCGCCGGGCGGCCGCAGGCTGGCGCTCGGCGCCTCCGGCGGCCGCCGCATTCTGCCGGCGGTGGCGCAGATGCTGTCGTTCGTCATCGACTACGGCATGGACCTCGACGCCGCGATCCATCAGCCGCGGATCGACGCCAGCGAAGGCGACGTGGTGATCGGCGACGTGCGCCTGCCGGCTGCGACGCGCAAGGCGTTGTGCCAGCGGTTCGATTACGAAGAGGCGCGGGTGCAGACCTTCCCGATGAAATTCGCCTGCCCCAGCGTGGTGCTGCGACACGGAACAACGAACAGCGGCGCGACCGAAATCGCCCAGCCGTGGGGCGACGCCGTGGCTGAAAGCTGAGCGGCGCGAGTTTAGTCCGCGCGCAGCAGAGTTAGGCCGGCATCGCTTCGGGCGCTGGCCGAGCCCGCGCAGTCGTCGTGCGCTCGGCGCGCGACCTCTGCGCCGGCACCTTCATCGGCTTCGGCCCGATCAGGTCATCGTCGTCGATGCCAAGCTCCGCGCCATCGAGCGAGCGATACGCCGCCACGTGGGCATCGAGCTGGGCGGTGCCGAAGGTGCGGCCATCCTCGTCGGTGATGACAACGTCCCAGCCTTCGCTCTCCCAGATCCGCGCCTTGGCGAACGCCACCAAAACACTGTCGCGCACGCAGCGCATCTTCTCATCTTGTCGAATGGCTGTGATGGTGTAGGGCAAGTCGCGATTCCTCGTGAACGAGGATTGCCGATACCCCGCAGCTTTGACCGCAATTCGCCGCCATAATGGCGATTTCGGGCTTAGGGAACCGGCTGTGGACATCTCGCTGCCGGGCCACGATGCTCGGCATGATTCCCGAGCCGACTGCGCTCTTGCCCGGCACGACGCAGACGTTGAAACGACCAACGTTTTTCCGGAAGGATTGGCCATGTCTCCCGTCTCGCTCCTGCTGAATATCCTTTGGATCGCGCTCGGCGGCTTCTGGATGGCTGTCGGCTGGGCGGTTGCGGCGGTCATCATGGCGATCACGATCATCGGTTTGCCGTGGGCGCGCGCGGCCTTCAGCATCGGCGTCTACACGCTGTTTCCGTTCGGTCAGACGGCGGTGCCCCGGGAAGCCGTCACCGGCCGCGAAGACATCGGCACCGGCCCGCTCGGGGTGATCGGCAACGTCATCTGGCTGGTGTTCGCCGGCTGGTGGCTCGCCATCGGGCATCTCGTCACCGCCGTGCTGCTCGCCGTGACGATCATCGGAATTCCGTTCGCCTGGGCCCACCTGAAGCTCGCCGGCATCGCGCTGTGGCCGATCGGCAAAGTCATCGTGCCGATCGACGACCTCGGCCTCAGAAGGTGACGCGGGCGTCGCCGCCGTCACACCCGTGGCACACCGCCACCGCTGCAGCCTCTCCCCGTCCCCTGCTCCGCCCCACACGATTCGAAGCCTGACGCCGCGACGTCATGCTTACCCCTTTGAGAAAATTTCGTTTTTCTCCCCCGTTGCCGATCTGGTTGCGATCGGCTACAGGAACGGAGCACGCACCCGTAGCTCAGCTGGATAGAGCGTTGCCCTCCGAAGGCAGACGCCATGTCAAGCGTGGAGTTTTCGGGTGTCGAAAAAGCGAGGGAAACCAAGGGATTGGTGAAGCTCGGCGAAAGAACGAATACCGCTTTGGAGGTCGCGGAAGCACTGCGGAAGCAAGTTGGAAGGAGGTTGTAGAGCGTAAGCGGCGCAAATCGGCGGGGTTGAAGCCCACCTTTTTTGCCGTCGATGCGATCACCGGATTCGGGATTGACCCTGGTCGATCTCGCCCACTATCTGAATATCGATGCACCCGTAGCTCAGTTGGATAGAGCGTCGGCCTCCGAAGCCGAAGGTCAGAGGTTCGAGTCCTCTCGGGTGCGCCAAATCTTCTAATAAAATCAGCGCATTGACAGGAGGTGCTCTCCTCCCTGCCGCGTTGTCGATTTCGAACCTACTTGCCTTGGATGCGGTGCCGGTTGCCTCCGCATGGCCGACAGCAAGGAGGGAGTCGATAAAGGTGAGCAGCTCTCCTTAGCCGCTTAAGATGAGAACCGGTGATCAATGCGGCTGAGCTGGGCCCGAACAACCTCAAAGCCGCCGTCACAGAAATCGTCGTTGCCGGCCAGCGCTCGATAGAGCTTCGCGAGCAAATAGTTCGGGCCGAACACTTCCTCAAAATCTTCCGCTCCCTCGATCAGCTTCTCTGCGACACGCTCCGCGTTTTCACCTTGGCCATAGGCGCGATTAAGCGCAGGGTGCTGCAGCTATTCTTCCGTCGATCTCCCAGGACAAGTGCATCAACGGCAAACGCCTATCCTCCCGGCCCTTCCGACACCCGGCGCGCCCAATCCGGCACGCCACGGCCAGCCACGCCTGACCATCGAGCATCTGAGGGGCCGGCAGCCCGTCAAGGGTGAGAAAGTGCCGGCTGCCTTTGGCTTCGACTCCGTGGCCGAATCCAAGCCAGAAACCGCCAAAGGCGAGACCTGATCACAATGCGCAACACTATCTTTACTGAAGAAACCATGACCCGGCCGCTCTTCGAGGAGCTTACCGGCGACCACGCGCGCGAGGACGAATGGTCGGGTCCGCACGGCTTCGCGGTCGGCGGTATGATGCAAGCCAATACCGCCTCTCTTGCCGAGGAATATTTCGCGGCCGCCAATGAGCTGGTGGACGCGATTAAGGAGAAGCGTATTGCCGACTATCAGGTCGGCAATGCCGCCCTATTCCTCTATCGGCACTCCTGCGAACTCATTCTCAAAGCCGCGTTGCCCATTTCCAAGCGAACTCACAATTTGACCGACCTCACCGACAGGTTCGTAGAAATGGTCAAAGAGAAATATGAGGAAGACGTACCTGTTTGGATCGTAAGGCGAATGAAGGAGTTGGCCGCCATCGATCCAAATTCGACCGCATTTCGTTATGGCAACTACGGAACGCCAATCGACGCGGCGGACGGCCCTATCGAGTCCGAAGCCTATGTCAGTCTGTCGCATCTGCAAGCTGCAATGCTGGCGCTTAATACTGCATTGGTTTCGACGGTCGCAGAGATCAGACTGGGTCGTCACGGACCCGCGTTATGACAAAGCGCGCGCCCGATCGCGATGGCGGGCGAGCCGCCGGCGATGCTCGTCAGTCAGCGAAATGGGCGAATCCCATCGGAGCTCGCCGCGTGCTTGCTCGCTGAGGTCGGGCGAGAATTCAGGATGGCCCTGGTCGTCGAAGGTCACGAGCGCGCGGTCGAAGGCGGCGTCCCACAGCGCCGACAGCAGCAGGCCATTATGCACGTCGAGCCGCTCGGCGTCGCTTTCGCAGTCAGCCCACGGGATGATGTGCGACGCGCGCAGCAGAGCCGGGTCGGAGATCCCGGTTAGCGGACAGCGCCCTTGCCAATAGTTCATCAGGCGATCACGAAAGACATCCTGCCCAATCCTCTGCACGACAAGCCGTTCGGCCTCGGTTGTCCGGGGCAAGCCGGCCACCCGGCGCTCAAACTCCTGGAGCGGCGCATCGGGCAGGCTGACACTCAGCCCGTAGATCCGATGCAGCGCCGCATAGAGCGTACTGAGCGTATCGAAGACGAAGCGGGCGTGGCCGGGACCTGAGATGTCGGCTTCGCGCACTTTGAATTCTCGGATGACGCCGAGATGGTCGAGGGCCAGATACCACGGCCCTGAAGGCCCCGTGCCCGCCAGATAGATTGTACCGTGCGCGGTAGTCGAGCCGAAAGCCGCCCAGCCGGCCTCTTCGCCCAGGATACGGCGGAAGCCGTTCTGCGATGCGGCCTTCTGGCATTCCTCACGGACGACAAAGGATTGGGGCGATTCGATCGTCATCGTGGCGGAGCTCAGATGTCCATGGCGAACAGACGTTGCTCCGCCGGAGTCGAACTCATCCGGAGCCTCACGTAGCTATCGCCCTGCAATTCAGGCGGCGGAGCTGTCGTCGTGGTTACGATGTATTGGAAACATGGCGTCCCGACTGCCTCCTCCCATTGATGCACCAGTTCGAACAGGCCGGCATAGAGCTGTCCGTCCAGATCGGCCTCGCGCGGACTGTCGTGAATGAGGAAGGCTGGCAGGTCCGCCTTCTCCTCGACCGCCATATGCAACGCGGCGAGATCGAATGCGACGATCTTCAGGGAATCCAACGCCGCCGTCGAAACTTCGCCTCGCCCCGAAAACTCCGCATCGACCTTCAGGCCGTGGCCGTCGAGCTTGACGGCGCCCGTTACCCCCTCGGGGAGCCAAGCCGCCATGATCCCTTGGTACTTTTCCTCCAGGGTCCTGATGGCCGCCCGTGCCCGTGAGCGCCCAGCGTCCAACTGCGCGCGAACCGCGTCCAGCGCAGCAGTCGCCGACGCCGTGGGCTTGGCTGCCGCCTCGCTTTCTCGGAGAGTCCGTACATCATCGAGCGTGCGTCTCGCCCGATAGACACGGTCCTGCACCGCCCTGGCGGCTGCCTGAGCGGCGCTGTTGGCGGCTGTGGCTGTCTTTGCCTCCGCCTCAAGCGCTTGCTTCCGGGGCTCAAGCTGCTGGATTAGGGAGCCGATGCGCTTCGCCTCCTGTTCCGCAGCGTTCGCCTCCGCGTCCAGTTCAGCGGCTTTCTTCTGCTTTTCCGCTATTGCCGCCCTCAGCGCAGGAAGATCGCACGGTTCGAGCGAAATGTTGCAACCCTTCGCTTTCACCTCATCTATGCCAATCCTACAGACTGGGCAGACTCTGATCCCTCCTTGAGTAATATCGACCTCACCGAGATTCGCTTCTGAACGAAGATGACTCGCTGCGATACGCTTGGGCTCAACATCCTTCTCGAACATTTGGCGTTTCGCCACCAACTCATCGCGTTCATCGTTCAGCGCCTTAAGACGCGCGAAGATCGAACTGACGTCGGGCGACTTCGGCAGATCGGCTCTCATGGCGTCGGCCAAGGCTGCCTCGGCCAGCGAGACCAATCCTTTTTGATCTATCGTGTCGTCGAAGCCCACGTCGTCGCCGACACCCAACGCCAGCCTCACAGCCTTCAGGCCATCGGCATATCGCTGTTGCTGATAGGTTTGGCGACGGCGTTCGTCCTCGACAGCAGCGACCAATTCCCGCTCGCGGACGGCGGCGGCGCGTTCTTCCGCGTCGAGCGCGCGCAACGCAAGACGAACCATGGTCAGCTTGGCTGTCTCGCCCAACACCTGCGCGCGGGATCGGGTCTGTGTCTGTGATGACCGCCAAGCCAGAATGTCGGCCAAGCGGCACTCCTGATCGCGTGTCAGCCACGCGCGAAGCACGTCCCAAACGTGGTCACCGCCGACCTCCGGCGGTGCTGCTGCCGCGATTGTCGAGAAGAAGCTGGAGACGATGACGGGATCGATGGATGTTTGATCGTCGTCGCGATGCCCCTGCGCGATCGCGTCTTCGATGGAAGCGGCCTGAACGACGAACTCCCCGCCCGGCACCCCCAGCGGGCGGATGGCGACCCAGCATGCGCCGTCGATCAGAACCTCGGCCGCGAACAGGCCATTCTGAAGCCTTGTCATGAGCCGCGACCGCTGAGCGTCCGTCGCATAAGCCGCTTCACCCAGGCACGCCCGGAGCAGACGGCAGAAGGTGGTCTTGCCACTACCATGCGCCAGGGCACGGCTGCCGCTGCTCGACATATCCGGCGTCCAGATGATGTTGAGGCCAGGCTTCAGGGGCACGTCGCGGATGATGGTCTGCGGATCGCGGAAGATTGCCAGACGACGCACCCAGAGCCGAGGCCCGGCCCGGCCTTCCGGCGCCTGCGGCGGTTGGATCGTCGGCGTGAAAAGGTCAGCCTGAGCGGCCATTTCCGAACCTCGCCCAGATCACATTGTCTTCGGGTGCTGCCGCAGCCGCGGTAAGGCTGCCGACGTCCATGCTCCGCACCGCGCGGATCGCGAAGGCGGTGCGCTGTGCATCGGCTGAGGCGGCTTGCAATCCCGTCGCGCTGAAGTGCTGTCCTCTCGTCCACGTCCCGTCGGCACGCTCCTCCAACTGACCCGAGGTGAGCAGCGTTTCGAACATCGATTGCCATGCCGCGTTGATGGCGGGACGAAGCCGGACGGTGCCCTGTGCCGGCTGCGCTTCGGAGCCGACGAGCCTGACCCATTGATTCCGATCATCGGCGGCGAGCAGAGGCGTCAACAATGCGGGTTCGGCGAGGCTGGCGATGATGAAGCGCATCCGTGCGCCATCATTCGCGGGGTCCATCTGCCAGAGCGCGTACTGCGCCGCGTAACGGAGACGATCCCGAGGCTGAATGCTTGAGGGCCAAGCCCATGCATCATTCGGTAGGCCTCCGAGAGGCGGCAATTCGACAGAAGCAGGAAGCGCAGCCGGCTGCTGGCTCTCATGCATCTGCTGCCACGCTTCCAGTACCAGACGTTCGGTGCGGTACTCGCCAAACTGACGCGCTTCTTTCTCTTTTAGTCCCCTGAAAGTTTCTGATGGATAGTCAGAGCCTTTGACCTTGGCTGGGTCGAGCACATATCGAAACTCCTCTTCGCTGAGACCGTATTTCCTGGCGAAGAAGGCGTCGAGTTCCGCGCGCAGTTGGGCGCGACGATCGCTGTCCCAAGCGAAAGGATTGCCGGAATATCCAAGAGTCTCCGCCCAGGGGTCCATGGCGCGGCTCGTGTAGGTCAGCTCCAGCACACGCGAGGCAATGAAGTTGAGATCTTTGTCAGAGAAATCAGAAGGAGGAAGGACCGGGAGCTGTTGGGCGATAAAAAAGTTAAGGTGAGTACCGCCAACTTTATGCCGGGCAGAAAAATCGAAAGTCAGGGAGCTAAGCATGCCGACAAAGGCCGCCGCTCGCTTTCCGTCGACGTCAGCGCCCGAATACCAAATAGGTAGGTTGTTGCCGACGCCGGCCTTGGGGAATACTCCCCCAACCACCGTCCGCTCGTTCGTCGCGTTGGTGATATCACGCCATCCAATGAGCCAACGCGGCTGTTTAATCGCGACCAGCAGTTCCGCGAGGGCGAGTACGTCCTCCGGCCCCTCGGCAATGAGGGTGAGATCAGCTCCCGTCAGCGGTGTTTCGTTTTGCATCTCGGCGGCGGCCGTGAGCGTCTTGGGATCGAGCAGAAAGCGTTCGGGCGATACCCTCAGAGCGGCACGCCAGTCCTGGGCTCGGCCGAGAAGGCGAAAGATGTCGGCTTCTCGGGCTGGGCGTCCTTCGAGAGCAGGCACTGCTCCAGCCAGCCATGTGGCGAGCACTTTAAGCGCCGCCAAGCGGCCGCTTTCCCCCACATCGGCGTCCACCTTGCGCCGTCCCTTTCCGCCTTCGCCTTTCACCAGCTTGATGGCGCTTTTCAATGCCGATGGCACACGGGCAGCGCGCAGGATGACCTCGTCCTCGGGCACCCAATAGCGCGGTGACGGTTCGAAACCCGGATTCTGCTTTTCGGCAAGGGTACAGTCGCGGGCACCTTCCTCATCGTCGCTCGCGCCGTCGCCGTAGGTTGCCCACCGATGATCGAAATGGTGGATCATCTTGGCTTCGTAGAGCGGCACGCGGCGTTCAACACCCGCCGCGATCTCCCGCACCCAATTCCCGCCTTCGCGCTGCCAGCCGTCGGCCTCCATCTGCCCTGGAGTGAGGAAATAGCCAGAGTCACCAGACATATCGAACATGCGCTGGAACGTGATGCCCCAGGGATTGATGTCGCCACCTTCTTCCTGCGGCCGTTCCCGGATCAGAACCGGAGCGCGGTCGTAGAGCTTCGCCGTCAACTCCGCATCGGCGCGCGTTCGGAAGACCGGCACTGTCTTGGTGTTGGGATTAACTGCGGCGATTTCGGCTGGCGACAAATGAAAATGCCGCCTCTCGTCGAGAAAATCTTCCGAAGTACGCGAGAAGAAACTAAAAGAAATTTCGGCTGGCCCTGCCTTAGGGGCAGCCAAGGTAAGGAGTGAAAACTTAAATCGCGCATGACCTATTCGGTCAAAGAAACCTCGGCCAGTCTGGAAATCATGCAGGCTGATCAATCGGCGTCCTTCCACCTGTGCGGCAAAAAAACTGGCCGTAGTGGAGTCGGTCGCGATGGCGGTTGGCACGATGACGCCGGCACGGCCAGTCGGCCCAACCAGACGCGAGAATAGCTCCGCAAAGAGCGCGTATGTATTGACATCACCTCGACCTGTGAGCGGGTAGCGGCCTGACGAGCGGGCAAATTCGCTCGCCGCTTCCGCTGTGCGCTTGGCGAAGACGAAGTCTTGCCAAAGACGTCCATCCGCACTTTCTGGGTCTGCCCTCTCCAGGTCATCGATTAGCTTCTGGCGCTCCGCCTTGTTCGGCGCGGCAGCGATCGCCGGCGAGCGCGCGGCGAAAAATTCCTGCTCTGAGAGCTTGATGCGCTCCCACGGCGGATTGCCGATGACGACATCGAAGCCACCGTCACGCTCCATGATCTCGGGAAATTCGATGAACCAGTGAAAGGCGCCCACCTTCTCGGAGGTCAGCGCTGCTCCCTGACGTAGATGCTCCGCGGGAGCCTGGCCGCCTGCCGCCTGCCACACATGCTCGGTGAGCGGCATGGCGTCCGTTCCTGTGGCGCCGACTGACTTCGGCGTGAAGAACGCCGCCATGTAGAAATTGGCCGAGATATAGAGATCGCTGGCCGTCTTTAGGCGTTGCCAGTCGTCGGACTGGCGGATCGCTTCGAAGCCTCGTGCTTTCGCCTCTACGCTCGCCAGATCATCTTGCGCGATCTCCTTCAACCTGTGATACCGCTCCGCTAGGATTTCGGGCGGCGACCAGTCTTTGAACAGTTGCGGATGCCCCTTCGCCCGATCGCGCTGCTCCTTATTGAGGCGGGCGTAACGACGGGAGAGTTCCTTGTCGTCGCCAGTCAACGGCTTGTAGGCCTCATCCGGCAATCCCTCTCGCAGCATCATGCGATCGAACACACCAATCAGGCTGTCGCCGCAACGAATCTGCGCGTCGAAGAACGCAAGCGGCCGGCCCGGCTCCAACGCTTCGATCCACAGCGCCACCTTGGTCAGCTCGACGGCCATGGGATTGCGGTCCACCCCGTAGAGGCAGCGACACGCGACCTCGCGCAACGCATGACGGAAGTCCGCAGCGGAAGGGATTCCGCCATTACGGTGGCGGGCAACGCGCGTGGCGATGCGTCGCGCCGCTGCGAGCAGAAAGTGCCCCGAGCCGCAGGCCGGATCGATGACGGTGAGCTTGAGCAGCTCCTCGGCGGGATCGGCAGCCCGGGCTTCCCGCTCGTCCAGTACCGGATCGAGCGTGGTGTCGAGCAGGAGCTGCACCAGACTGTCCGGCGTATAGTAGGAGCCAGTGGTTTTGCGCTGGTTGCCCTTCTGCTCGGCGGCTTCGGAGGCGAAGACGAGCGTCCTGCCGTCGTCACCAAGCTGCGGCTGGAGTTCGAGCAGGGATTCGTAAACCGAACCCAGCTCCTCCGTCTCCATCGCTCGCCAGTTCACCGGCACCATGCCGGTTCTGTCGGAAAGCCATGACAGACGGAACAGCGCCTCCATGAAGGCGCGATTGCGTAGACGTGCGGTTTCGAGATGCGGCAGCTTGTCGGCGCTGAATAGTCCGCCGAGCGCTGGAAGCCCGAGCGCGTCCTGTCCGCGCGCAAGGGCGCGGAAGACGACTTTGATACCCTCGTAGCGGTCGTGGTGCTTGTCCCAGGTTGCGGCGCGTGCCGCTTGCGCGCGAAGTGCGGTGAGGCTGTAACCTTCGGCGTAGAGCTTGCGGACGTCCGGCTTTGCCGTATCCGGGTGAAGCAGGCTCCGATCTTCCGCCACCATCAGGAAGATCAGGCGATAGACGAGGCGCAGAAGCTCGTTGAACCATTCGGTGAGATCGAGGTCGCCGGATTTCAGCCGGGCAGCGAGTTCGGGGTTGGCTTCGAGGAACCCCGAGCCGAGCACCTTGAGCGCGGTTTCGACTTGGGCCGCCAGCCGGTCACGGGCAGCTTCGCCCTCGCGCGAGCCCGACTCGCGCCAGCGTTCGAGCGCGCAATCGGTGACGGGCGTGCCGGCGACGCCGAACCGAGTGCGGTGGATCAGCGACCAGAGGACCGCGAAGGAAGCAGCGTCCTCGTTCGTAAAGATCGCGGCTAGGTCCGCCTCAACGTAGGCCGGCCGGGTCAAGGAGGCGTTGTCGCGCATAAGGCGGATCACGGTCCCGTTCGTGACCAGGCCCCAAAGGGCACCGTCGCTGTCGTTGAGATAGTCCTGAAGCGCAAATGCCGGAGACCGCGAACGATCGGTCGAAAGCGTCGGGCTGCGCCGATCGAGCTTTTCCTCAGATGGCGGCACGACGACGATCGGGACGCGGCCGCCGGCGAGGAAGGAGACCACGCCGTCGGCCGGGGCAAGATCATCGAAGCCGAAGGTTTCCGCCAGGAAGGCCCGCACGTAGCGGCGCGTCGCCTCCGCCGAGGGGTTTTGAAGTTTCAGGAAAGCGTCGAAATGAGACTGACCAACGCGGAAGGCGGTCGAGACCTCCTCGCGGATCGTCAGTCCCTTGCGGATCCGGTAGTCCTCCTCCGTCTGTTCGGAGGCTTGCCGGCGATCGATGCTGGCGACCATTGCTGGCGCGATGAGGTTGCCCTCCAGAGTGAGCGACGGCCAGGCCGAGATGTCGGTGACGGTCTTGCGCGCCATGGCTCAGGCCTCTCCCGGCATCAATACGAACAAGCCGATCACATCCGGCGGCAGCACGGCCTCCACCGTGACGCGCGAGGCCGAGCCTGACGCGGCGCGGAGGCGAGCATGGTCCTGCATCAGTTCTTGCGCGCGCGATCGGACGAAGTTGGCGACCGGCCCGTCGAGCAGGCTCGGCAGATCCTCTTTCGCCTTCACGATGAACCTGTCGCGAGCGATGGGCGCCAGATCGGACGTCGCTGGCGCGTTGAGCCAGTCCCGAGCGGTTTCCCCGACCGCCACAATCCGGCCGCCCTGGACCGCGATCAGCGCCGCTTCTTCCGCCAGCAGCAGTCGCTCCTTGCGGGCATGGACGGTCAGCTTGAACCGGATGCGGAGGAGAGCGAGGCGGGTTACTTGCTGAACGGCGGCGGTCGGCCAGGCGCCGACCCGACCGATGCCGAGACCCGACAGGGATTCCGGATCGAGCGAAGCCTCGACCAGCGCTTCGGCAAGCGTGGCCGTCAGGGGATGTGTCCGGGTAAGCAGCGCCGTGCCAGACGGCGCCGGTTCGACCGTCGCCAGACGCACCGATCCCGCCAGATCGTGCTCTTTCAACCGCTCACGCAACCCGGCGTCGAGGGCGTCGACATGAGCTAAAAGCACGGCTTTCCGGGTTTCCAGAGGCACGCCGAAACGGGCCATCGCCCGTTCGACGAAGAGCCTTGCCTCCGCTGGAGAGCCGAGGAGCGTCCGCACCTTCTCCCATTCCGGGGCGACTTCCTGCGGCTTCATCGCGTTCTGGGCAAAGCGCGCGCGGGATCGCTTCTCGTTTTCGGCGGCGTCGCGCCACCGTGTCTCCATGACCTTGGCCCCATCGTCGAGACGAAGATCGAGGGCGAGCTGGTGGGGCACGCCATGGCGCAGCATCATCGACGCCATCAGCGCGTCCGTCACTGGCCCGCGCTCCTCGGGGAGCGGCACGGTCACGCCCGTCGCCTTCCGGATCTCCTCAGCCTTACGAAGGATGACCTCGAGCACCGCGCCGTCGATGGCGCTGTCCGGCGAGAACATCATGATCGACCGGACGAGTTCCGCCGGCTGGCCGAAGCGGTCCACCCGCCCTTCACGCTGTTGGTGCCGGGTCGGGTTCCACGACAAGTCGTAATGGACGACCGTGTCGAAGAGCTGCTGAAGGTTGATGCCTTCCGAAAGGCAGTCGGTGGCGACGAGAATGCGCTGGACCGGCTTTTCGTCGTCCGCGGCCGCCATGTCGGCGACACGATCGCGACGCTCGTCCGGCGTGAGAACGCCCGTCACGGCTTCGATTGTCAGCTTCGAGAAAGCCTTGCGCAAGCCATCGCGCACATGCTCAGCCGTCGCCAGGTAGCGGCAGAAGACGACAGGGTTGGCGCCCTTCTTGATAAGGGGCGCCAACGCATCGACCAAGCCCGCTAGCTTCGGATCGGGCTTGCCGACCAATTCCTCGGCGCGCTTCACCAGGGCAAGAAGCTCCGGATCGGCATCGAAGGTCGTGCCAGGTTCGAGATCGACCGCGTCCTCGTCGTCACCGTCGTCATCATAAATCTGCGGTTCGAGGCGCTCGCTCTCGCTGGACATGCGGTTTCGCAGCGCGCTCAGGCCTGCCGCCGGCGAGGAGCCGACGCAGCGCATCAGGGCCAGCGTGCCCCAGAAAGCGAGGCGCCGTTCCCGCTGGCCCGAGCCTGCCCGGGACACGATCCCGAAACAGTAGTCGAGCACGGCTTCCTGGAAGGCACGGTGAGCTTCGGACAGACGATAGGCGAACTCCGTCGTCTCATGCTTCGGGAAGGCACGATCCTCATCCCAATCTCCCGAGATGAGATCGATCCGGCGGCGCTGCACAAAATGCCGGGCCAGGCGCTCGCGATAGCGCGTGTCCTCGAAGTCCATCGACGTGAATGACGGATCGACGAGGGACAGGAGGCGGGCGAAAGCTTCTTCGTCCCCCGAATGCGGCGTCGCGGTCAGAAGGATCATCCGCCGTTCGGGATTTCGGGCCAGTCCCGACAGAAGCTCGAAGCGCTGCTGCCGGCCTTGGTGTGTACCCACGCAAGCGTGGGCTTCATCGACAATGACGAAATCCGGGCAGGCGCGCGCGAAGCCCTCCCGGCGCTTCTCGGCCTTGATGTAGTCGAGGCTGACGACCGTGAAGGGATAGGCGTCGAACAGGGTCTGAGCGAGCGGCAGGCCGCGTTCCAGCCGGCTTGCGGTGCCGGATGTGACCGGGACGGCATCGATTCCGAAGCGCGCCTTCAGCTCTCCGACCCATTGTTCGACCAGATGCGGCGGGCAGAGCACGGAGAAGGCGTCCACCTCGCCCCGGTCCATCAGCTCGCGCAGAATGAGGCCGGCCTCGATCGTCTTGCCGATGCCGACGTCGTCCGCGATCAGGAGGCGCGGCACGGTCAAGCGAAGTGCCATCAGCAAGGGCACGAGCTGGTAGGTCCGCGGTTCGAAGGCGAGCTGCGCGGCAGATCGGAAGGGGCCTGCACCACGGCGCAAGGTCAGACGCATCGCGTCCGCAAGCAGCGCCGCTTTGGCCTGAACCGTCACCGCGGCATCGGCAGGGAGATCGAAGCGGGCCGGCTCGACCGGCAGGAGTTCGAGCACGGGATCGAGGACGACGGTGTCGTTCTCGCCACCCGACAGGGGACGCAGCGCCAGCACGCCATACCGGGGGGGCGGCAGTGCGACCCATTCACGTCCGCGCGCGCGGACCAAGTCCCCAGGGGCAAAGTTCATCGTCATCGGATTATTCCCCGAACATCGAGAGCATCGCGTCGGGCACACCCGCAGTGACAGCTTCCGGCAATTCAAACAGCGTCCAACCCTTGGCTTCCGCCTCCTGGCGCGTTGCCTCGGTGGGGGAGGAGACGCAAGCGGCCACAAAATGGCTGCGCCAGGCGAAGGTCATCTCCTGGCCCGAGAAGGCGACAGCCAAAACGTCAGGCGAAGGAATCCCCGCGTCCTTGAAGACGCCTTCCCATCCTCCGCTGTCGCCCGGCGGGCTCGAACGCGAGGCGAACACGACCTGGCCACGCGCGAGATCGACCAGCAGTTGTTTTACTTGCTCACTTGTCCGGTCGATCAGCTCGTGATCGGGCTGATTGAAATAGGAGAGGAGACAGCGGTAGCAGCCGTGCACACAGGCCACGCCTTCACGATCGACAAGCAGCTTGGGATCGCCGGCCGCGATCGCCTCGTCGACCTTTTCGAAGTGCATGAGGACCAGCGCTTCGCGGGCGACGGCGCCAAGCGCTTGCGGATCCTCAATCAGGCGGCTCAGAACGCCGGCGCCGCCCTCAGTGGCTTCGTAGGCCAGGACAGCTCGACGATTGTCGCGGGAAGGCAGCGGCTCGCCGAGAACCTCTCCCTCTTCTAGTTGGAAGACCACCTCAATGCCTCGCATGAGGGCGTGCTGGACCGTTACGATTGTCTCGGGCGCATAGCTCCCGGGCTCGATGAAACGGAAGAGCAGCGCATTCTTGTGGTCGCGGACGATCGGGACGATGCGAACCGGCTTGACCACGTCCGGCGGCGGATCGGTATCGGAATCTTCGTCATCGGCCTTCGCCCAGTAGCCGCTGCGCGGGTCGATATAGAAACCGAAGACGGTCTGATTGGCCCGCCGTTTGAGCCCCTTGTTGATCCGGCTGATCTCGGCGCTATTGGCGTATTGCAAGGTCAGAAGCCAGGCGTCCTCGCAACGGAAGTCGGCCTCGGTAATTTGGACCCGTCCGTCCCGCTTCGGCCAGGAAAACACGGTCTGAATGTCGAAGCCTTGCCGAACGCGCTCCTCATCGTTCGCTGTGATCCGCTCGGCGGGCGCCGCCTCGACGTTGTCGATCCTGAGTGTCCTCTGCACCGGGACCTCTCCCGCCATCGGACTGTTGCACGCATGGCAGCGCTCGACCTCCACGTCGTGGCAGGCGCCGCAGTTCGAACAGATGAAGATGTCCCGGGTGGCGAGCTCAGCCCCGTCTCCGGTTCGGACCTCCGGCGGCAACTTGGCCTTCATGACCCGATAGGCGCGGCCTTCGTGATAGATCAGGCTGCGTGGCCCGAACTCCGAAATGGCCAGGAAGCGGGCGCGCTGAAGGAACGAGCCTGATTTTCCCTCTCCGGGAATGAAGGCATAGAGCGGGAGCCGCGGGAAATTGTATCCCGGCAGGAAGCCCTCGGTGGCGAGATAGCGGTAGGAATAGAAATCCGAGCCATTCGAGGCCTTGCCCTGCTCGAGAATGGCGATCTGATCGCTCGCCTGTATCTGGGCGGCCTTGATCTTGCGGCGATCCGCCGCCGAGAGGCCCGTGATCTCCGAGCGGGCGTTGGCCTCCATCAGTTGCGTTCGCGCCGAGTTGTAAAGCTCTCGCCAGCGATCAAAGGCCTTGTCGAACTCCCGGGGCGCGCGTTGAGCCACTTGGATGACGAAATCGTCCGGATCGCTCATCCAGGCCGGCTTGCGGCTCTCCACCGAAGCGAGGATCTGATCGAGAACCCGCTTCATGGGATCATGTGCCGCCGTCGCCAGCTCCGGTCGATCGATGACATCGTGGATTTCCGGCTTCAGCGGATAGCCGGTCTCCGTCAGGTCGAGGATTTCTGGAATGTCCGGCGACAGGGCAAGTTTCGCTTCGGCAAGCCAGACAGCATGCAGGTGCGAGCGAACCAGCTCTTCGTTGGTGATGTCGAGCGCCGGCGGGCGGACAACGCCAGCGACCATCTCGTTACGACGTTCGAAGAAATACTGGTCGTGCGGCGACTGGGCCGCGCAATAGGTCACGATGACGGCGGCCTGACCGGAGCGGCCAGCGCGACCCGCGCGCTGAGCATAGTTCGCGGGCGTGGGCGGCACGTTGCGCAGATAGACGGCGTTGAGGGCGGAAATGTCGACGCCCAATTCCATGGTCGGCGAGCAGAACAAGGCGGGCAGGAATTGCTCGGACTCTCCAGCTACCCGGAGTTCCGCCACGTTTTTCGTGAGATTTTCCTGGTCTTCATTCTCGTACCGGAAGCGCCATTCACGATATTCGCGCAGCCTCTGAGAAACTTGGGCCGTGTGCTCGCGACCTTCGAGGCCCCAGAAAGCGCTGTGCCCCTCCTTCAGATCGACGGCGATTTCATTGTAGAGGTCGTGGAAATAACGGTTTCCTTGCGCCGCGCCTTTCCGGATGGCCTCGCCCGGCACGATGCGAACCGCCGACGGCGCCAGGCGCCAGCCCTGAAGATCCGCTTCAATGTCGACGCGGGAAACCAAGCCTTCGCTGGCGAGAAGCTCCATCAGGCCGGTCATGGCCGTCAGATAGTCAGCCTTGCCGAGCTTGGTCCCGATAACGCTCTTGCGGTTGATCAGGCGTCCGATGCGAGAATTGTGACCGGCGCGGACGATCGTCTGCTCTTCTCGCAGACTGACCCGGTCCTTGCCCGGAGCCTGGACAAACAGGGCCGTGCGGCTCCTCGGCGTCTCTTTCGCGTCGATGGCCCAGGGCGCGCGCAGGAGATTTCGCGACTTCTGCGCAACCGCGTCGAGTTCGGTCAAATCCAACGCTTCCGTGCCGACGGCCAAACCATCGAGCATGGCGCCCAGGAGCAGCTTCAGCACCTCCTTGCGCGCAGCGACGTCGAGCGTGCCGAATTCCGGGCGTATGGCGGCAAGCCGCTCCGTATCTGCCGCGATGTCGTCCAACCCGATAAACGCAACGTCGATGAGATCGAGCACGGAGAGGCTCGGGTTGGTATAGCGCCATCCCCGGCGCAGGTCCGTCCACAACCGATGAGCAAGAACCTTGGCGAGAGAGCGTTGCGCATCCTCCCGGATCACCGCACCGGCCTCTGGGTCTTGCATCCAGTGGATGCGGGCTTCCTTGTTGCTGGCCGTGAAGCCGAGCGCCTTTACAATCCGCAGGCCGAATTCGTCCTCGGCCATGCCATCGGCGCCGGCATCCAAAACAGCGCGCAAGATCGCTCCACGTAGGAGGCTGACGAAGAGAAAGTCGTTGAAATGGCCGGCCTGAAGCGCGGCGTCCTGCCGATTGTCAGTGAAGCCAAGGAGCTTTCGCTTCTCCTTGGGGACGCCGCTGTGGCGCTCATTCATCCACTCCAGAGCGGTCGAGACCAGCAGCGTAGTGGCTGAACTGCGGCCCTCGCCGGACAGGCCGGCAAGCTTGGTGCGCTCCCGCATGCTGGGATGCGGCTGATCGAGGCAGCAGGGGCAGAACCCAAATTTGCCCGGTATGAACCAGAAGCTTTTTCCCGTTGAAGCGGGGCGACCGTCGGGAGCGACTGAAATCATCTGCGGCGCCCGAGCTTTCCTGTTGGCGCGCAACCGTTCGACTCCGCTACGCTCCTCGCGCCAGTCTTCCGGATAGGTTTCGACGTCGCCCGTGAAGGCGTAGTCCGCATCGCCGTCACCGGTGGGCGTCAAATAGCCCGCAGCATCACCCTCCTGATCATTGAGCGGTGCATCATCGATGTTCCTTGGAACGAATAGGATGCCTTGAGCGTCGTCCATTCTGGTAACGACATGAGCCTCATGTCCGCACTCCCGGCAGAAGCGGGTCGGGTAGAGGCGATGGCCCGGCGCATTTGGGTCTTCGAGTTGCCCCTCGAACAGCACGTTTCTGGGCTGCGCGGCCAGCGTGGTGTAAATCTCTCCCGCGCCTGAGATGAACTGGTGAAGCTTGAAGGCCAGGAAAGCGCCGGCCCCAGAGCCGCCTCGGTCCTTTTCCGGGAGGCTGACCCGAGTGAGAAAGCCTTCGAAGCTGCTCCGGCAAATCTCGACATCGACGCCACTGTCGGCCGACAGCAGCGCGACGGCGTCCCCGAACGGGATGGGCCTCTTGCGCTTCAGTTCCTGACCATCCTCCAGGCCGATCGCCAATTCGGTCCAAACAGCCAAGGGGTGCTGCCTCAGAACCTCATCGGTTAATACTGTCGGAAGCGCGGATGTCAGGACCGAGGCGAGTTCTCCCCGCACATCGTCGAGCTTAAGACGATCGTCCGTCGCGCGTTCGAGCGATTCGTCGACGACCGATTCCGGCCCGATGGACGTCCCGAAAAGACGTGATGCCACATCGGCGACGGCTTGTGCTCGGTTGGCATCCGAACCTTCGCTCGCCATCGTAGCCGAAGTTCCGATGCAGATCGGCGCCTTGTCTGGCGTGCAGCGGTTGCGAAGGCGGCGGACGAGGATAGCGACATCGGCACCCTGCCGCCCCCGATAGGTGTGCAGTTCGTCGAGAACGATGAAATCCAGACCGCTCGCGTTCTCGATGACCTTGGTGTCGAGGCCGTCCTGCCGCGTCAGAAGCAGTTCGGCCATCATGAAGTTGGTGAGCAAAATATCCGGCGGGTTGTCCGCGATCCGCTGCCGTTCCTCCTGGCTTTCCTGGCCGGTGTAGCGGCGCACGACCGGCTTGATCTCGGAGGGCAGGCCAGATTGGGAGATGAACTTCTCGATCTCGTTGATCTGGCTGTTGGCCAAGGCATTCATCGGATAGACGATGATGGCGCGGGTCCTGCGCGGCTTGCCGGCCTTGCGCGCGCGAACGATCGAGTCGACCACGGGCACGAAAAAGCACAGCGACTTGCCCGAGCCCGTGCCGGTCGTGACCACATAACTCTGGCCCGCCCGCGCCTTGGCGATGGACTGCGCCTGATGGCGATGGAACCGCAGGGGCGTCGGCCCGAACCGGAAGATTTTCCCGGTTGCTTCGTCGAGATCGCCGGAGGCGACCAGATCGTCGACCGTCGGCCCTTGAAGGAAGCGAGGGTTGATGGACAGCAGGGCGTCAGGCCAGAAACGTCCCACGTCGTATTGGCGATCGATCTCCGCCTTCAGGTCTGCAGATCGGATGGCGCTGAAAGACCGAGAGAAACGGGCGTAGGAATCGATAAGACGATGGTCGAATTCGAATGCCCTCATCGCCTATCCCTCCCCGCAATATCTCCCATCTCTCCCCTCCCGTTCTATTTAGCCGCGTTATTTGTTTGTATTGTAATATCTGCACACTTCGCTATGAGCGCGCCGAACGGCTCAGCATCCCCCAGCAGGAGCCCGTCCTCAACCATGCGGGCGTAGTCCGCCTCAAGGGATTTCAAAGCATTGCCCACGGGAACAAGGCGCAAGCCGCCAGTGACCGCGACAGTGTAATCGATGGTGTTTCTGTCTGCGGCCTTCTCAGCGAAGAAAATGCTTTTGTGTCGAGCAACGGCCAGAGCAAGGTTGCGGTCGGCAATGGCCGCAGCGGCGATGCCGACTCCATCGAGCCGCACAACATCATGCCAGTGGTGGGCAAAGCGGTCTCCGCGCGGCCGTTCCTGCAAGCAGAAGACGTGGATGGCTGTGGCCTTTTCCCAGAACGTCCGCTCGGCGTGCATCACGCGCGGCCGCGCCACCGGGAAGACTACTCCCTCTACAAAGCCGGATGCGTCACAGGCGACATCGCGCAGGCTCGCCAGCTCGCCCGTCGAACGGGCGCCGAACTCAAGCATGACGACCGGTGCGACATAGTCCGACCCGTGGAGCTTGGCCAGCGCCCAGACCACCGAGACATCCTTTTCGAGGAGGTGGGCGGGACGTCCTGAACGGTCGGCCGCGACACCGAGAGCGTCGCGGCGATCCTCTGCCGACAAGCTTAGAAAGGCCTCAGCCATGAGCCGCCTTGCTCACACTCTGCGCGAGCCAGGTTGGGAGCTGCGGTGCCGCAGCCACCAGTTCGCCAAAGGCGGCTGGTGGCATTTTCCGTTTCAGCGTCCCAAGCGCCTCTCCCGCCTTCTTGGGACCGAGCCACGCCAAGGCCCGAACCGCTTCTCCCGCCGGCCGGTTGGCAAGCGTCAGTTGCCAGCGCGGCGCGTGCCGCAGCTCGACGATCTGCTTGCCAAGGCTCATCGTCCGGCTGCGGCCCGAGGTCAGATAGACCGAACGGACTGGCACCTGTGTCGTTAGGCCGAGCGCGTTTGCGGCGGCCGCACCGTTCGAGACGATGACCTCGCCCCTCTGGGCGGCGAGCGCCTCGACCGCCTGCTCTAGCGAGGGCGCCCGTGTGCCGAACCGGCTCGTGACCGGACGGAGATAGACGCCACGGCCCGCACGAATGAGCTGGCCGCGCCCGGCCAGGCGCGACAGGGCTTGGTCCACCGCAGCGCGATTGCCGAGGTGAAGCAAGCTTTTGGCGACCACGGGCGTCCCCTCGGGCAGCCTTTCCGCATAGGCTAGGATCTGTTCCGTCAACCGCTGCATCGGCGTTCTCCTGTCAGGAATATACGCAAATTTCTGACACTCCTCAAGGAGCTGTCCCAGCGGCTCCTCACGAAGAGCCGCGTGGGCACTCAGGCAGTTCATCGTCCCAAATGAAATAATCCGTCTCCCGCGCCTTGGCGGAATCCGCAGTACGTTTGGTAAGTTTTAGCATGTGTGGCGAGTGGCTTTCCCTTGGCGAACGCGCCAAGGAAGCGCCGGGAACGAGGAGCAACGAAGTGCCGCTTCCCCAGTCTGACTCGTCGGCGCGATTCGTGTTTCGTCTCAGCGCTTTAGACAGGGCAGCGCGACCGCGCCAACCCCACGCGCTTGACTACACACCCCGAAACCGAAGGTCACAGATTCGAATCCTGTCGGGTGCGCCAATTCAGAACTGCTCGCGCTAATCGTCGGCGAGCCCCGCCCTTGGGGGCACCGTCCGACGACCGAAGTGCGGACGGGGTATCCTAGCGGTGCCGACGGCGATCGCCGGCATCTACGGTATTAACTTCGAATACATGCCCGAATTGAAGGTCCACAACGGGTATTTCATCGTTTCAGGCGTCATCACAACCATATGCGTCATCCTTTACTCCAGGTTCAAACGGACAGGATGGTTGTAACGTCGATACATAGAGCGCGGAACCGAACGGAATCTCATGCACGAACGAGGATTTCACCAAATGCCCGGCAGCAGACGATAGCGCACGCGCCTAACATAGTCTCGATAGCCTGGAAGCTCCTCGGCCAAGACCTCTTCTTCTCCAAGCGTCCGCGCAGCAAGAATGACGGCCATCGGGACGAGTCCGACCAATCCCCACAGCGACCCGAGCATGAGCGTCGTGCCGATCGCGAACGGAAAAAGATAAGCATACATCGGATGGCGAATGACGGCGTAGGGGCCAGACGCTATCACCCTTTGGTTGCGTTCCTTTTGAACGCCAATTGTCGTGGCGGCAAAACTGTTGACGCGCAGAACCGTAAGGAAGCCCCAGAACGACCATACCATCAGCACCGCGCCAATCACCTGGAGCCAGATCGGCACATCGGACCATTCAAAGCGCTGCGCGTCGAGCGCAATGAAAACATACCAGGCACCGAAGAAGATCAAGAGCAGCGAGACGATAGCGCGATCGCGTGGTTTTTGTTCGGACTTGAGCGGCGATTGCATCCGCGCGGCCAACAGCGCGGGGTCGACCTTCAGCATCCAAAACGTCAAGGCGGTACTGCAACCGAAGAAAAGCAAGAGATATGCCCAGCCTTCCGGCCACGCTATCGTGCCAGCCGGCGCAAAAAGCAACAGGATGAATAGCAATACGCCGAACACCGATTGAACCAGGATTTTGCCGACCATGCCGCGACCTCGATCTACCAATCGCGCGACGGAGCGGCCGCGCGAGCAACCTTACTGTGGCTGGAAACCTAGTTCGTTCCTGAAATCTCTAAACCCGAGAGCCGGTAACCGACTTGCAACTCCGTGATCAGATGCACCGGCTGCGAGGGATCGTCCTCAAGCTTTTGCCGAAGCTGGGCCATGTAAATACGTATGTAGTGTGAGCGGTCGGCATAGCCCGGACCCCATACGTCCATGAGCAGTTGCCGATGCGTGAGAACCTTGCCGTGTCCATGGATCAGCGCCGTCAGCAGCCGAAATTCGTTCGGTGTCAGATGCACGGGTTCGTCTGCTCGCGCGACTTCATGGGTCGCGAGATTAACCGTCACCTGTCCAAACTTGACCAACGGCGAGGCCGTGTCGCCCTGTGAGACCGTGCTCGCGCGGCGCAGTTGCGCGCGCACGCGCGCAAGCAGCTCGGGAACGCCGAAGGGCTTTGTCAGATAGTCGTCGGCGCCGGCATCCAACGCTTCGACCTTTTCGGTTTCCTGTTCCCGCGCCGAAAGCACGAGAATCGGAGCCGACACCCAATTCCGAACCTCGCGAATAAGCGCCTTTCCATCCCCGTCCGGCAAGCCGAGGTCGACGATCATCAGGTCTGGTTTCCGGCTCCCTGCGTTGAGACGCGCGTCCTCGGCCGTGGTTGTCTCGAAAACGTTCATACCTTCCTTTTCCAGCGCCATGCGGACAAAGCGGCGGATGTCGGCTTCGTCCTCAACGATCAGGATTCGTGGCTTGATCATTCAAAGTCTCACTCTCGATCTCGGGGGGCGTACCGAGGGGCAGCCGGATCTCAAAGGCTGCGCCGTGCGGTTTGCGTGCTTCTGCCCTGATGCTCCCCCCGTGGGCGACAACGATGCTGCGACAGAGGGCCAGGCCGAGGCCGACGCCGGCGATTGAAGACTCCTTCTGACCCCGCGCAAAGGGCTCAAAGAGCGCCTCGGGAGTCGGCGTCGGCAGCCCCGGACCATCATCCTCGATGACCAAGTACATCGAG
This sequence comes from Rhodopseudomonas sp. G2_2311, assembly GCF_047501505.1. Taxonomy (NCBI): domain Bacteria; kingdom Pseudomonadati; phylum Pseudomonadota; class Alphaproteobacteria; order Hyphomicrobiales; family Nitrobacteraceae; genus Rhodopseudomonas; species Rhodopseudomonas sp. G2_2311. The sequence goes on along the minus strand of NZ_JAZDRK010000002.1, from coordinate 473,547 downwards.
TCCCCCGACGCCCCGCCGCGAATGGTGATCGTGCTTGTCGTTGGTGTGTATTTCGCGGCATTGTCGAAAAGATTGATCAGGACACGCTCAATCAGGGTCGCATCGACCTCGACGAGAGGTAGGTTGGGCGTCAAGTTGGTTTGGACCGTCCTCGGCTTCAGAAATGTAGTCGATTGGGCGATTGCACTGCCTACGATCTCGCTAAGCGAATGCCATTCCCTATTGAGGCGCACGCCTTGGCTTTGCATTCGCGCCAAGTCGAGTAGATTGCTGACAAGCCGCTTCAGCTCGTCGGCTTGCTGCCTTATGGACCGGGCCAGGTCGCTTCGATCGCTGTCGGGAAGGCCGTGCGTCCGCTCAAGGGTCTCGGCCAGCCCGCGTATCGCTGTAAGCGGGGTCTTGAGATCGTGGGACACCGCGGACAAGAGGGCGTTACGAAGCTTCTCGCCTTCCATTCGGACCAGCGTGTCCTGGGCGACTTCCACGAAATGGATGCGCTCGAGCGCCAAGCCGATGGTCGAGCAGCAGGCGTCCAGTAGGCGGCGGTCATCCGGGTCGTACGCCGGCAGCTCGCCGATCGGCAGGACGGCAAGCACGCCTCGTGTCGCCATCGAAGCCTTCAGGGGAAGATAGAGGGCCTCGGCTGCGTTCAAGGTCTGAGTCCCAAGTCCGGCCTCTTGGGCGTGGTCGAAGGCCCATTGCGCGACGGACAGATCGACGTCGCCGCCCGTATCCTGGGTCGCTAGGAGTTGTCCCTTCTCATTCGGTATGAGGAGAATAGCCTGAGCGCCGATCAAAGGGGTAATTGCATCCCGGCATATTGAGAAAACCTGTTCGACCTTTATGGCGCTAGACAAGTCACGGGCGACGCGGGCCAGCGTGGAAGCCCTGCGCTCACCGGCCCGAGCGACCCGAGCCTCGGATCGCATGCGGGCGGCGAGTTGGCTGATGATAAGCGCCGCACCGAGCATCAATGCAAAAGTGAAGAGATACTGGGTGTCCGTGACGGCAAAAGACATCGTAGGCGCGATGAAGAAGAAGTCGAAGCAGGCGACAGACAGCAACGCCGCCCACGCGCCTGCGACGCGGCCGAGACGCATTGCGACAAAGACCACCGTCATCAGGAACAGCATAACGACGTTGGCGGGGTCGAAGACGCGGAGCAGCCAGGCGGCAAGCGCGGTCGTCAGACCACAAGCAAGCGTAGCGACGGCAAGCGCCCAACCGTAGCCTTCCGGTCTATCGGTGACTGTGCGTTTGACCGTCGGGCGGACCTCATCCACGCCGAGCAGGATCAGCCCCATTTCCGGGCCGGCGCGCGCGAGCCTCTCCTGAAGGCGTGATCGGAAGGGAATGAAGCGCCAGCCGAGCGGATTGCCGACGATGAGTTTGGTGACATTACGCCGACGTGCGAAATTCAGAAGCGTTTCGGCGACATCCTGCCCTGGCACGTTCGCAAATTCGGCCCCCGCGGCCTGGGCTGCTGAGGCGATGCTTTGCAGGGCCTCGCGAGCTTTGATGTCATCGCCGCGGTAGGGCCGATCAACGTGAACCACAATCCATTTGGTCTGCAAGCGCTGGGCGAGCCGTGCGCCTTCGCGGATCAACCGCTCTTGTGAGCGATCCGCACTGACGCAAACCATGAGCATGTCCTGCGTGGGCCAGACCGTCTTGACGGCGTGCGATACGCGATAGGTTCGCACGTCCGCATTGACCCGATCGGCGACCCGGCGGAGCGCTAGTTCGCGGAGCGCGATCAGGTTGCCGCGGCGGAAAAAATTCTGGCGCGCGCGCTCGATCGAGACCGGCAGATAGACTTTGCCGGCGTTCAGCCGCGCCAGCAGATCGTCCGGCGGCAAGTCAACGAGAACGACATCGGTTGCGGAGTCAAAGATGCGGTCGGGAACGGTCTCCCGGACGCGAATACCAATGATGCCACCAACGATGTCGTTGAGACTTTCGAGGTGCTGGACATTGAGCGCCGTGAAGACGTCGATGCCGGCGTCGAGCAGCTCTTCGACATCCTGCCAGCGTTTTGAGTGGCGGCTGCCGGCCGCGTTGGTGTGCGCCAACTCATCGACGACCAGGAGCTTGTATCCCGACGCGAGAGCGCCATCGAGATCGAACTCGGTGGTGGGCCTTCCGTTACCGCTTACCGTGTTGCGCGGCAAAACAGGAAGGCCCTCCAGCATTCCTTCGGTGTCTTTTCGTCCGTGGGTTTCGACGACCCCGATCCCGACTGCAACGCCCTCAGCGTGGAGGTGGCGCGCTGCCTGAAGCATTGCGAAGGTTTTCCCCACCCCGGCGCAGGCGCCGAAGAAAATCTTCAGCTGCCCGCGTTTGGCGCGATGGGTTTCATCCTTCACGACCTCCAGCAGATCGTCAGGATCGGGTCTTTCATTCGTCATCACCTGATATAACCCTCAAGACCGGACCCACCTCTGCTTGAGTTTCCTTCGCTAGAAGAAGGGGGTCAGCAGGATGTCGATCAGCTTTATACCGATAAACGGCGCTATTATCCCACCCAATCCGTAGATCAGCAGGTTCCGGCTGAGGAGCCGCGCCGCCGGTTCAGCCCGATATTGGACCCCCCGGAGGGCCAGGGGGATCAGCACCACGATGATCAGGGCATTGAAGATCACTGCGGAAAGGATCGCCGATGCCGGGCTGTGGAGGCCCATGATGTTGAGGGCAGCCAGCGAAGGATAGGTCGCCACGAAGGCGGCCGGAATGATCGCGAAATATTTCGCCAGGTCGTTGGCGACGCTAAACGTCGTCAGCGCGCCGCGGGTCATAATCATCTGCTTTCCGACTTCGACGACGCGCAGGAGCTTGGTGGGATTGCTGTCGAGGTCCACCATGTTGCCGGCTTCCTTGGCGGCCTGCGTGCCACTGTTCATTGCCAAGGCGACATCGGCCTGGGCCAGCGCAGGGGCGTCGTTGGTGCCGTCACCGGTCATAGCGACCAGCCGTCCTTCGGCTTGGTAATCCCGAATGAGGCGCAGCTTATCTTCCGGTGTCGCCTCCGCGAGATAGTCGTCGACGCCTGCCTCCGCCGCGATTGCCGCGGCAGTAAGCTTATTGTCGCCGGTGATCATCACGGTTTTGATTCCCATGCCGCGGAGTTCGGCAAAGCGCTCCTTGATGCCGCCCTTGACGATGTCTTTCAGCTCGACGACGCCAAGAACCTTAACGCCATCACTGACAACCAGCGGCGTGCTACCGCGCCGGGAGACGTCGTCGACGATCTTCCCGACCTCCTGGGGGAATACGCCTCCCATCGCTTCGACATGCGCGCGGATCGCACTGGCCGCACCCTTTCGGATTTCACGCCCATCGATGTTAATTCCGCTCATGCGTGTATGGGCGCTAAACGCGATCGCTTCAGCACCGTGCAGCTCGCGACCACGGATATTGAAGGTGTTCTTGGCCAACACTACGATCGAGCGACCTTCCGGGGTCTCGTCGGCGAGCGAAGCAAGCTGAGCCGCGTCAGCAAGCGCGCGTTCCTCAACACGGGGGGCCGGATGAAATTTGGTGGCCTCACGATTGCCGAGAGTGATCGTGCCCGTCTTGTCGAGCAAAAGAACGTCGACGTCGCCTGCCGCCTCGATGGCACGCCCTGAGGTCGCTAGCACGTTGGCCTTTATCATTCGGCTCATGCCGGCGATGCCGATTGCCGAAAGCAGCGCACCGATGGTCGTCGGGATCAGGCAGACGAGCAGGGCGATCAGCACGGTGATCGTCACGACCGAACCACCGCCAGCAACCAGCGTGCTGAAACTCGAGAACGGCAGCAGGGTTACGCACACCAGGAGGAAGATCAGGGTGAGCGCCACGAGCAAGATGGTCAGCGCGATTTCGTTAGGTGTTTTCCCACGCTTGGCGCCTTCCACCATAGCGATCATGCGGTCCAAGAACGCTTCGCCGGGCTTTGCGGTCACGCGCATGATGATCCAGTCCGACAAGACGCGCGTGCCGCCCGTAACAGAGCAAAAGTCGCCGCCTGATTCGCGGATCACTGGGGCGGATTCGCCGGTGATGGCGGATTCGTCGACGGAAGCCGCGCCTTCGATCACTTCCCCGTCTGCGGGAATGATCTCTCCAGCTTCAACGAGGAGGTACGTGCCGACACTCAGCTCGTCACTTGGCTGCGGCCAAGATTCGCTCTCGCGGCTTGGCTCCTTGAGCACGCGGGCGACGACCCGCTGGCGGGTTGCCCGGAGGGCGTCGGCCTGGGCCTTTCCCCGCCCTTCTGCCAACGCTTCAGCCGCGTTGGCGAAAAGGACAGTAAACCACAGCCAAGCCGCGACGGCGAAGATGAAGATGGCCGAAGCCTCCCCCTTTCCCGTCAGCGACTGAATCCAGAGCAACGTGGTCACGATGCTTCCGAGATAGACGACGAACATCACCGGGTTCTTCGCCTGGATCCGTGGAGACAGCTTGGCGAAGGATTCGCCGAGGACCGATGTCCATGAAATAGGCTTGACGTTGCCGGTCAGACTCGCGCTCTGCGACGTCGTTACATCCAGATGTGACATGATTACACCGCTTTCTTATTGCGCTGTGCGCCGCCCTTGGGCGGCGGCATCGAGCGCAAGATTCAATTCCAGGACATTGATCCTCGCATCACCGAGGAGACCGAGTTGGCGGCTGGTCGTGTGTTGATCGACGAGGGAAAGGACGCTCTCGGTAGAGAGGCCGCGCGCTTTGGCTACTCGTGGTGCCTGCAGGCGGGCGTTAGCGATCGAAATGTCCGGATCGAGGCCGGAGGCTGACGCCGTAACGGCGTCGACGGGTACGGGCGCGTTGGCAGCCAGGCCGTTTTCTTCGCGGTAGGCTTTGGTACGCTCCGCCACAGCATCGAGCAGCTTCTTGCTGATCGCACCTTGATTGCTGGCGGCGCTCAGAGCGGCGTTATAGGGCTGATCGACGGTCTTTGATGGGTCATTGGGATCCGTCCCCGACGTGACGCTCGGCCGACCGTGGAAGTATTCGGGTTTGGTGAAATACTGCCCAATCAGGCGCGAACCGACAGCCTTCCCGTCTTTGACGATCAGACTTCCTTGTGCCTGATCGGGAAAGAGTAGGTTTGCGACACCTGTCGTCGCCAGGGGGTAGGCAAGCCCGGTTACCAGCATGAAAAAGACCGCTGATACGAGCACTGGCCGCGTGAGGCCCTTGAACGCAGGCTGCGATGCCGGGACGGGCGCGTGCATGATGGTTTGTTCGTTGCGCATGAGAGTCATTTCCTCAGAATGTCGTTCCGGCGAGCATCAATAGATGTTCGACGATCGGGCCGAGCGCGAGCGCAGGCAGGAACGTCAAGCCGCCGACGACCAGAACCACGAACACCAGCAATCCGGTGAACAGAGGGGTCGCCGTCGACAGCGTTCCGGGTCCTTCGGGAACGGCTTTCTTGGCGGCCATCACGCCAGCGACGGCAAGCATCGGCAGGAGAGTGAAGAACCTGCCAATCAACATGGCGAGGCCAATCGTGGTGTTGAAGAACGGCGTGTTAGCGTTGAAGCCAGCGAAGGCGGAGCCGTTGTTGGCGGTGCCTGACGTGTATGCGTAGAGTACTTCGCTGAATCCGTGCGGACCCATGTTCGCAAGACTGCCTAGAGTAGCTGGCATCAGACAAGCCAACGCGGTGAAGCCCAAGATACTGAACGGATGCGCCAGCACGGCGATCATCACGTATTTCATCTCACGCGCCTCGACTTTCTTGCCGAGAAACTCCGGAGTGCGCCCGATCATCATGCCGACGAGGAAGACCGTAAGGATCGCGTAGGTCACAAGGTTGATCAGACCGACACCGTCGCCGCCGAACACGTTGTTCAGCATCATCTGCGCGATCGGTACCAGACCACCGAGCGGCGTGAGCGACGCGTGCATCGAATCGACCGAACCGGTGGTCGCCGCGGTTGTTGTCGTCACGAACAGGCTCGTCTGAGCAATGCCGAAGCGCAGTTCCTTGCCTTCCATATTGCCGCCAGCTTGGAGAGCTGTCTGAGCCTGGTTGACGCCCATCGGGGACAGTAGCGGATTGCCGCCCTGCTCAGAGCTATAGACAAGCGCAAGGAAGCCGATGAACATCACAAGGAAGGCGCCGAAGAATGCCCAACCCTGGCGGCGGCGCAGCACCATCGATCCGAAGGTGTAGGTCAGCGCCGACGGGATCAGCAACATGCTGAGGATGTGTAACGTGTTGGTGAGCGGAGTTGGGTTCTCGAACGGATGAGCCGCGTTCATGCCGTAGAAACCGCCGCCATTGGTGCCGATGTGCTTGATGGTCTCGAAGCTCGCCACCGGGCCCAGGATCAACTGTTGTTTGACGCCTTCCAGAGTTGTCACGATCGCATCGGCACTGAGCGTCTGCGGCATGCCCTGCCAAACATAGACAAGGGCCATAACGAAGCAGAGTGGCAAAAGCAGGCGGTAGAGAACCCGCGTAAAGTCGACCCAGTAACTGCCAATATCGGCAGTCGTCTTGCGGCTGAGTCCACGGATAAATCCGCCCGCCGCTGCGACGCCAGTCGCAGCGCTGATCGACATCAGAAAGGTGATGGCCGCCATTTGCGAGAAATTCGAGAGGCTCGATTCGCCCGAGTAAGCCTGCCAGTTCGTGTTGGTCGTGAAGGACGCGGCGGTGTTAAAGGCGAGGTCTGGCGTCTGGGCGGCGCGCGCGAGCGTATCGCCCGGCAGGAACCCCTGCATTCGAAGCAGGAAATAGCCCAGCAAGAGCATGGCGGCGTTGCTGAGCAGCAGCACGATTCCGTAGCGCTTCCACGACATGCGCTCCTCAGGATCGACGCCCAGGATACGATAGGTGGCCCGCTCGATAATGTTGTGTTTGGGGCTGGTGAATAGGTGTGTCATCCACTTGCCGAGGACCACGACCAGCCCGGTCATGATCGCAAGGATGACGACAAATTGTGTGATGCCTTCAGTCATGACGAGCGCCCCTCAAATCCGATCCAGGGCGATGATGAACCCCGCCGTGGTTACGAAGAAGACGAGCGTCACAGCTACGAATATGAGGTCGCCCATAGTTGTCACCGAGTTTTATTGTTACGATTACCGTCCTCAGAAGCGTTCCGGCTTCACGAGGGCGTAGAAGAGATAGACCGTGAGGCCGGCGGCGCAGAGGCCGGCGAGCCAGGTCATTGCTGCAGCCGCCATGGCTCACCTCCGGCGGGTTGCGAGGTAATGGAAATAACCAGAAGGCCAAGCGACGCGCACGGGTCGTTTGCGACGCACCTCGATGGTGGCCTTGATGATGGTAGTAGGTGACTGTTGAGCATGCGTATTGGCTCCAGTTTCAGCTTGGAATGCTGGCCCGGATGTAGTCCGTCGCATGTCAGGGTGGCGCTGAGTTTTTATGCCAACGCGTAAGGACGGCATAAAGATAAGAAGATCTGGCAGGTGGCGGCCTGCCTTAACTAAGGCTCTATGGCAAGCTGGGCGTAGTCTTAAGGCAGCCGTACATGGTTGGGGGAGAGTGTGGGCGCAAGCGGCTTGCCTAGCGCTTTACGCGATTCTTATATCGACGAATAAAACAGTATGCCGAATTTACATCCGTCTGCGTAAGTCAGCTTTTCCCCTCGGGCGACTAAGTGGCTGATAACTAGCTGACGTTGGGACAAGATTCGGAACGACCTCCTCCTGCCACGTGGTGACCCCATCCTAAATCGCAGATGAACTGATCGTGTCTATGCCGAAGTGCAATGTTGAGGTTCGGCACCTTCGCTTTGTCGTGACGGCCGCGGCCGAAGGGAGCTTCAGAAGAGCCTCCGCCAAGCTCGGCGTGCGGGAGTCGACGATCAGCCGGCAGATCAGGGATTTGGAAGATGGACTCGGCTCCAGTCTTTTCATCCGACGACGATCCGGCGTGTCTCTCACGCAAGCCGGGGAGAATTTTGTTCGCCGGGCGCAATGCGCGCTGACGCAAATTGAATATGCGGTGCGCGATATCGGCGTGATCGGGCGTGGCGGCAGCGGCGTCATCCGGATCGGCCTCTTTTCTTCTTTGGCGACCGGCTTCGTTGCCGAACTAATTTCGCGCTTTAGCGAACATCATCGTGAAGTCCAATTTGAATTCGTCGAAGATTATCACATTGAACTTATACCAGCGATTCGTCGGCACGAGCTTGATGTCGCTTTCCTGACCGAGCCATTAGAAATCGAAGGCTTTAGTTCCATTCGCTTCTGGAACGAACAGGTGTACGTCGTTCTGGCTGAGGGCGATCCACTCGCGTGTCAATCTGAAATCTCATTTGGCGATATACGCTACCGACGCTTCATAGTGACCGAAGTTGCACCAGGACGGGATATAGAAAGCTTCCTCATTCGTAATTTATCGACATTCGGGCATCAGCCCCAGATCCAGCGCAACCAAGTGTCTCGTCAAACCCTAATGCAGCTTGTCGCGTGTGGCCGTGGAATTACCCTAGCGAGCCACTCCGTTACAGAAGCGCGATTTGCTGGCGTTGTTTACCGGCCTCTGGCTGGATGTTCTCTTCCTTTTTGCGGGATATGGTCGGATGAGAATGACAATCCCGCGTTCCGACGGCTATTGAGCGTGGCAAACATCCTATGCAGGGGGCGCTTGGGTTTTGCGTCAAATGGATCCCGCGTCCCCCGGTCTAGCGCAGACTCAACCGATATTGCTTCTTCTATGTAATAGGGAGGCATCGTCGTTATATGATCCTTACGGGTCATGGGAAGATAAAGCGCCGATTTTACACCCCTCCTCTTAATTCTCGCGTGCATCGACCTTCAAGCAAGGGAAATGCACCTAATGACAACTCCTTTATCCCCACCATTGCGTGTTCTTTGTACTTCTCGGCGTTCGGGACGTGGCCGTCGCGGCAGCCCATCCGTGCGAGTGTTCCTTTTGCTTGGCAGTATCGGCGCCCTCTCCTGGGCCGGTATGGCCAACGCCGACCCACTTCCAAGCCCCAGCTTTTCCGGGCCGCTCGTCCCTAACCCGCAACCCTTCACGGTCGACGCGGGGCCCTTCGGATCGGTCGCCATTACCGGCCAGGTGAGCGGAATCGGCACCCTCCAGACGAATGCGAATCATGCCGGGGGGATCGGCAATCAAGATGGGTTTGTCGATCTGAGCAATGGACAGATCGAGATTCAGACCACCCAAGGGCCTCTGCAGTTCTACGTTCAGGCCGGTGCCTATTCCCTGCCGTCGCTAGGCTCGTCCTACCTGCAAGCGACCAAAGCGACGGACCAGTTGTTCGGTCCTGTTCCGGTCGCCTATGCGAAGGGGGTGATTACGCCGGAGCTGTCGGTCATGGCCGGCCTGCTTCCGACGATGGTGGGCGCGGAATCGACCTTCACTTTCCAGAACGTCAACATCGAACGCGGGCTGCTCTGGAATCAAGAGCCGGCCGTCAGCCGCGGCGTGCAGGTCAATTATGCGCACGGGCCAGTCTCCGCGGCGATCTCGCTGAACGACGGGTATTTTTCCGGCAAGCTTAACTGGCTTTCGGGGACGTTGGGCTATGCGATCGACTCGTCGAGCTCGATCAGCTTCGTAGGCGCCGGCAGCCTTTCGCGAAACGACAAGTCGTCGGTCGCCACCCCTGTCGCGCAGAACAACAGCAGCATCTTCAATCTCATCTTCACCCACACCAGCGGGCCGCTGACGCTCACCCCCTATCTGCAGTACAGCCATGTCGGGCGTGATGACCGGCTCGGCATCAACCGCCCGGCTGACACCTATGGCGGCGCGCTGCTCGTGAAATACACGCTGAACAGCGAATGGTCGGTCGGCGGCCGCGCCGAATATCTGAAGACGACCGGCGGGACATGCGGGGCGGACGCCAACTGCATGCCGACCAATCTGCTCTACGGCGCAAAGAGCGACGCCTGGTCGCTCACGCTCACGCCGACCTATCAGAAGGGCGTGTTCTTCGCACGTGGCGAGCTGTCTTACACCCGGATCGGCGGCCTTCAGTCCGGCTCGGGCTTCGGCCGCGACTTTAACCAGCGCGACCAGGTCCGCGGCCTAATCGAGACCGGAATCCTCTTCTGATGCTTGGGCGGCGTGGTCGGAAAGCTGCGCCGCCCAACCAAACGCAGACGATCACTCACGAGCAAGGAGATAGAGTATGACCTCCGACGAATCCGACGAACCTGACGGTGAATCACGTCAGCTCTTTTTCATGGCCCCCGACCATCTGGGCCATTGGGTCGTTCAAGACCGGTCCTGCAGCCGATCAGGCTATTTCACCAATCGGGAATGGGCGCAAAAATTCGCCCTCTCCGAAAATGGGCGCCGCCCTGACCTGATCGTCGAACTTCCCGAAGCCAGCGCCCTCATTTTTCGGCAAGTGGCCTTCCACAACAGCGATGCTTCGAAGAGCAGAGCGCCCTCTTATCGGAAGGCGGCCTGACATGCTCGCAATCAGCAAAGAAGTTCGCACGTCGCCTGTTGCGAAAGCCTACGACCTGTCGGGTGCCGCCTATGGCAGCTATGCCGATGGAGATACATCGGATCTGTTCCGCTTTAGCGGGCCGCACGCCTACGCGGACCACCAAGTCTGGACGTGCATCATGGCCAAGCTATCCGAGATACGCCGGTCCGGCGCGACGTCCGTCAGCGTCCTCGACGCTGGGTGTGGGCCCGGTACATGGCTAAAGCGCTTGGTGATCAGTGCTAGAGAAATGGGCTTCGTCGAGATCTCGGCCCGTGGATTCGATGTTTCCGCGGAGCAGATCCAGCAGGCGCGCCTATATTGCCGCAGCCTCTCATCTCTTCCCGGTGTCAGGCTGGAATTCACGGTCGGGGACCTTACCCATTCTCTTCCCGAGGCGGATGACAGCATCGATCTTACGCTGTGTCTCTACAGCGTACTCAGCCACATTCCTCCAGCGGAGCTTCCATCCGTCGCGAGGGAATTTGGGCGCGTTACCCGCGGCAGTTTCATAACGACCGTCCGGCCGCTTGGGAGTATGGCCTCCGGACTTGTCGCGTCGATAAGCGACGTGCGTCAACTCCGCCATGATCAGCGACGTAATTGGTGCGAAGTGGAACTCGCAGACGGCTGCCGCGCTGCGTTCAGCTTCCATCTCTTCTCCACCGACGAACTGAGATCGCTCTTTAGAGGCGTCTTTGAGATCGAGGTTCTTGAAGGATTAGATTTCTTTCATGGGCGCTTCGCGGCCGACCCGCGATGGAATCCGCCTGGCCAAGACCTTAGCCATGCACTGGCGCTGGAACTTGCCAAGATGGAGAAGAGCTTCTCGGCCAACTCCGAATACAACGATCACGCCAATCACCTGCTACTGATCGGTCACAAGCTGGCAGTCGCTCATCAATCGGACAAACAGCCGACCCGGCCCAAGCTAACGCTACGTTCGGCTCGATAGACATAGCTTAAATTGAGGGTGCGGTCGGTGAGTTGGCCCGGTATTCTCGTCTTCCTTATTGTGGTCGGCGCTCTGGCGGCCGCTGCATGGTTGAGTAGAATTGCCGGCGCCAAGTCACCGATCGATCCGACGATTGGGTTCCGCGATCCCGAGCGGGACTATTGGGAACTGCATCGCGAGAGACATCCCCACCTATCGCGGGCGGTTGAGGGGGGTGAACGTGGCAAAGCCCGTTCAGTCACGGAGGGCGGCGGCGGCCCCTCGCATTGACGGCGGTCTTATCCGCCGAGAAGGCGGTATCCGACGCACCGCTCGGTCTTCAAGAGGCGCTGATCGTTCGAACGTCCGGTCAGCTTGCGCCGGAGGCTCTGGATGACCTGGCGCAGCGCCGTGCGACGCGCATTGGAGGACGTCCCCCAAACGCTCTTCTCAAGATCGCGGAAGCGAGAAACGCCGCCGCGGCTTTGCGCCAAGGTCCAGAGCGCCCGATATTCAACCGCTGTCAGCGCGATCTCACGGCCTCCGGCCTGAGCGCGAGGCTGGTGCAGGTGGAGACGGATAGCGGCTTCGCCGCCTGGGATAACCAAGCCATGCTGCCGCCAGACGGCCCGGAACAGCAGTCCGGCCCGCGCGATCAGGTCCGATTCCAGGAAGGGCGCTTCGAGGCAGTCGATCCCAGAGTCGACCACCTGCACAATGGTGTCTGGATCGCCGTTCTGGAGAACGAACAGCATGGGCAGCTCGGGGCGCACGCCAAGGAGGGAAGCGCACCACGCCAGCTCTGCTGGGTCGCCCGACACTACAGCGACATCGTATTGACGTTTGGCGAGCGCGCCCAACACCGCCCGCGGTTCGGTGAAGCCAGTCGCCTTGCATCCGGCACGTTGTAAAATGCGTGCAATATAGCGCCGGCTGCCTGCGTCAGGAGCGATAACCGGGATCGTGGCGTAGCCGTCCAGGGCTACCTGCGGCCACTGGCGCACGACGCGCTCGTCCTCGAGCCCGCTGCTTTGCAAGGCGACGATGGGGCCGACCGCGGATACGGAGGCGGTCGTCCCGTGGGTCGGGGATCGAACAAGCTGAAGCTCAAGGCCGTCGTCGCCGGACCTGATGTTCGACATCGGCTGTGGCTGCATGTGCATTTACGCCAACGCCCTGAGCACGACCGAGCTGATCAGCATCAAAAGGAGCATGGCGAAGCCGTGATCCCAGACGCACAGGCTGGCGGGAGGAATTGGATCGCGCTTCCAGAGCGCGGCGCCGAATACGAGCAGCGCCGAAAATCCGAACATGAGATGGATCAGCGATAGGAAGAGTATCGGTCTATGCTGATCAATGGCCAGTGTAGGAGAGATAAACAGAACGATGAAGCCGACCTGCCCTCCGAACAGCCGTAGATGTCTACGCGAGCGCTCATCGGGATCGCGTAGCACCCTGAGCCAACGACCTGGACCGTACTCGAGCTGCATGGGCGGACGGCTAACATAGCCGGTGTCAGGGTAGCGTAACGTTTGGGGGCGGGCCTGTAAGAACCGTATAGGGATGGCTTCACCGACCTGCCGCTGCGCCCCCTCGCGGCGGCGCAAAATTTGATGCTGTCTTTATTCGGGGGTCGATAGACACAGAGGAAACGCTCGTGATCGACCGACCGAATCATGCTGTCCCGCCTCAATGCCGGATCGCGCCTCGCGATCCGTCGCTTTTGCACGAAACTCGCGATTTCGGCCGTGATCGGCACATACGGTAAGGCTGGCTATCTCACGGCTGTGTCTTTTTGGATCGGCCTTTATTCCGCGTGTTGCGTGGCCTTCGCCCTGATCCTCAAGGAACGCTTTTTTCAGCGAGACGGCTTCAACCATTGGGACGAAGCATTGTGGTTAGGGTTCGTGGCGCTTGGACTGCATATCGCCCGTAATTTTGCCCACTAGCGGCGCAGCGAATGGCAGCAGCCAGGCCGATGGACTCAGCTATCGACCTTCCCGGCCCCAATAGATCGTCGCGTCTTTGCGAAGCCTCGATCCGTGGCGATAAAGCGTTGCAGCATGGGCACGATCAAACGCACGGGGTCAGCGGGCGGATGATTGGTCTCCCGGCCGAGAATTTCGGCATAGGCCGCAAGATCGCGATGAAGGCTGGCGGGCAGCTCCAGCGTGACCTTCACGGGCTTGTCGTCGGCAATTGGGCCGAGCTTCAGCTTCGTCATGTCAACTCCCGTAGGGTTCGAGCGTTAAATCGCGCGTGACGATGACGCGGACGGGGAAACCCGGCCTGATGGTGAGCGTGGGCGCGATGTTGAGCTGGCGCTGGACGATCTGCTGGCCGGTCTGGCTGATGCTGTCGGACGCGCCCTGGCGCAACGCCCGCGCGATGTCGCTCTCCTGGCCGGATGTTCCGGCCTCGGCACCGACGCTCAGGATGGTGGACAGCGCCGCGGCCTTGAACAGTTCGCCCCAGTGATAGTCGACGCCATCCTCGAGGCCGGCATAGCCCTCGGCGTCGGCGCCCGGCTGACGCTCCAGAACGATGGAACGGCCATTGGGGAAGATCAGCCGATTCCAGACGAGCAACACGCGGCGTTGCCCGAAGCCGATGCCGCTGTCATATTGACCGATGACGCGCGTGCCCTGCGGGATCAGGAGAATCCGTCCCGTGGGACTGTCATAGACGTTCTCCGTCACCTGTGCCGTAATCTGGCCGGGAAGATCGGAGCGGATGCCAGTGATGAGCGCGGCGGGGATGATGGCGCCGGCCTGCACCACGTTCGGGGACGTCAGCGCAGCGACGCGATCGGGCGAAGCGATGCGTCGATCGGGCGCCTGGTTGAGGAAGGCGAGCTGGCGATCCTGCGCGGAGGGCGTGGCCGGCGTGGGCGCGAGGCCGAGACTGGCAAGGTCGGTCTGTGGCGCGGCGGCTGGCGCAGGTGAAGTCGTGGCCCCGGCGGCGCTTGGCCGTGTCTCCGTGGACGCGAACAGGCGGGCCGTCCGCGCCGCTTCCAGCTCCTGAATCCGGCGCTGCTCCTCCCGGCTGATCCTCGGAGCGGGTGTCCCACCCGGCGGAGTTGGTGTGGGCTGGCCGGCGTTCTGGGCGCCGATGATCGGTCGGCCCAGATCTCCCGGCAGCGGCGGACCGAGTATCGGGCCGGTATAGTCGCGCGGTAGCGTGTTGAGACCATCCGGCGTCGAGCGGTTGTCGGTCGAGTATAGCTCCTCGCTCGGTTTTCCACCGTGTTGGGTCTGAAGCGCATAGAGGAGCGCGCCGCCGACCCCGACGCCGGCGACCAGGCCGAGCCCCGCCAACACCTTGCGCGACAGCCGCATCACGCGCGGTGGATCGGGCCGCAGCCGCATAGCCGAAGCCGGTTCGCCGGTCAGCGGCCGAGCCTCATCCTCGCTGGCCGGTTCCGACGGGGACGCGCCGACCGGCTTCGCCCCTTGCTCCTTTTCGGGATCGAACTGGTTGGTCACGACGCCGTCCTCCCGTCGGTGCGGGTGATGCGAACGCGCTTCTGATTCTTGTCGGAACCGAAGCGCAGCTCGGCCGCGGCGAAGAGCCGGTCCACGATCATGTAGTTGTCGCGCACGCGATAGTTCACGAGTTCGGAGGTGTCGCCTTCGGCGCCGACGACAAACAGCGGCGGCATTTCTCCCTGGGCGATACCGCGCGGAAACTCGATGAACACTTGCCTGCCGTCGTCGAAAGCGCGCAGCGGCCGCCAGGGGGCTCGGTCGCCCGTCACCTCGTAGCGGAAGTTGACGCGCGATAGATCGACACCGTTGGCGATCGGTTGGGCGGCCTGCGCCTGTTCGTTTTGACGGCGAAGGGCAATGAGCTGGTCCTGCGGATATTGCCAGGACACGGACGCCATGTATGTCGAGGCCGTGGAGCGCAGCTCGACGTAGTAGGTCCGCATGTTGGTGTTGATGACCAGGTTGGTCATCAGGTCCGGCCGCGTGGGCTTGACGAGGATGTGTATCTGCCTCGTGGCGCCGGCTCCGCTCTCGGTGTCGCCGATGATCCAGCGCACGGTGTCGCCAGCGGCGACGGGGCCGGAGCCCACGAATTGCTCGCCGGGCTGGAGGGCGATGTCGGTGATCTGACCGACGGCGGTATAGACCTGATAGAGAGCGCCGGTCGCGAACGGATAGACCTGCATCGAGTTGATGAAGCCGTCGCGGACGGGCTGGACGCGGGCCTGTGCGTTGGCCTGGTTCACGCGCGCCGCCGGGTCGGCCGGTTCGGGCGTGCGGCTCGATGGCCCCACCGGCTTCAACTGGCCGGGCAACGGCAGCGGGCGCGGCAGCTCGACCACCTTGACCGGCGCGGGAGGATCGACGGTCTGCACGGCCGGGGCGGCGTTGTCGTAGGAAATTTCGGGCGGTTTCTGCATGGTGGCGCAGCCGGCGAGCGCCGACGTCGACAGCAGCAAAACCGCGAACGAGGAATTACGGAAAGCCGGCCCTCCGGCTTTGCGGAAGGTGGGCGTCATTGTCCAAGCTCCTTCGACCAGTTGATGGCGTTGACGTAAATTCCGAGCGGATTGGCTCGGAGCTTTTCGGCGTCGCGCGGAGTTTGCACGACGATGGTGAGGATCGCGCTCCAGCGTTCAGTGGCGGCGAGTGCGCCGTCCTGATAGCGGCGCTCGATCCAGGCGACGCGGAAGGAATTGGGCGACGCCCGGATGACGCTGGAGACGTCGACGGCGACCTGCTGCTTGCCGACTTTCGCGAAAGGGTCGTTCGATCGCGCATAGTCGTTGAGCGCAACCGCTCCGGCCTGCGTGGTGAAGTCGTAGGCCCTGAGCCAGTTCTGCCGCACGATGATCGGATCGGCAGGAATTGACCGGACCTGCTCGACGAAGCGGGCCAGGTGGAAGGCGATTTGCGGATCGGTCGGCTGATAGTCGGCGACGGCTGGCGCGACGGCCTGAGCCTGACCGAGCTTATCGACCTGCACCACCCACGGCACGATCGAGCCGTTGGCCGATTGCCAGACGAGCGAGCTCGCCAGTCCGGCCGACAAGGCGAGCGAGCCGAAGGCCATCAGTCGCCAGTTGCGGGCCTGAACGCGAGCGGAGCCGATGCGGTCATCCCATATCTGCGCGGCGCGCTGATAGGGCGTCTCGGGTTGCGGTGTCTTGCCATAGTGGGTGGAGGGTCGTTTGAACATCAGCGGTCGCTTTCGGAGAGGTTGATGGAAGAGCCGCCGCCGTGGCTGTCGCCGGAGCGCACGGCATGGATGGCCGCCTGGACGCCGTGGGACATTTGCTGCGAGCGTTTAATGCGCTTCGCCCAAGCGGGCGGGCCGTCCATCGTCGAGGACGCTGCCGCGGCTTCGGTCGCGGCGGCTTCACCGCCGATCGTGCCGGCAGTGGACGATCCACCTGTCACCTCGAAGGCGGCCCGAGCGCCGGACTGGTAGCTGGACTTGAGGCTGTCAGCCGCGCGGGACGCCGCGCGCTTCAGCGGCGAGGCCGCGGCTTGCGCGCCTGCGCTCGCCACATTGCCGAGACCGGACGTTACAGCGGATGCGCCGGACTGGCCGGCTGCGCCGAGGCTGTAGGCGGTCGAAGCACCACCAGCGAGCGCCGCACCGCCACGAGCAGCGGCGGCGACGCCGCCGGCCAGCGCCGTACCACCGGAAACGGTGGCGCCAGCGGCCGCGGCGCCGGCCGCGACCATCCCGCCTGCGGCCAGGCCAGTTCCAAGGGCGGCGCCGGCGCCAAGCTGCGGGCCGCCTGAGACGAGACCATTCGCGATGCCTGGGCCGAAGATGCCGAGACCTAGGAGCGACAAGGCCGCCAGGACGATCGCCATTGCATCGTCGATGCTCGGTGTAGCCCCCCCGAAGCCGGCGGTGAACTCGGAGAAAAGCGTTGAGCCGATGCCGATGATGACCGCGAGGACGAGCACCTTGATGCCGGAGGAGATGACGTTGCCGAGCACGCGCTCGGCCATGAACGCCGACTTGCCGAAGAGACCGAAGGGAATGAGGACGAAGCCGGCCAGCGTCGTCAGCTTGAATTCGATCAAGGTGACGAACAGTTGGACGGCTAGGATGAAGAAGGCGAGCAGAATCAGCGCCCAAGCGAAGAGCAGGCACGCGATCTGGATGAAATTCTCAAAGAAGGAGACCCATCCCATCAGGTCCGAGATGGAATCGAGCAGAGGTCGTCCGGCGTCGAGGCCGGTCTGAGCCACCTTGCCGGGCCGCAGAAGGTCGGCGACGGTGAACCCCGTGCCGCTCGCTTTCAGCCCCAGGCCAGCGAAGCTGTCGAAGACGATGCGGGCGAGATTATTCCAGTTGCCGATGATGTAGGCGAAGGCGCCGACGAAGAGCGTCTTCTTGACGAGGCGCGCAAAGATGTCGTCGTTAGCGCCCCAACTCCAGAACAGGGCCGCCAGCGTCACGTCGATGACGATCAGTGTGGTGGCGATGAAGGCGACTTCGCCCGTCAGCAAGCCGAAGCCGGAGTCGATGTAGCGGGTGAATACATCGAGGAAGTGGTCGATGACGCCGGTGTTGCCCATGTGCCTACCGAGCCTCCGTCTGGGCAGGCCCGAGCTGCACGGGCGCGTTGGCGGCGGGCGCGCCCTCCTTGCGCAGGAGATCTTCGGCGGGCGTTGTTTCCGCTGGAGGAGTCGACGACGACGGCCCCGACGTCGGGTGCTGGCCAAGGAAGCGGTCGCGATTCTGCGCCCAGACGCGGAGACAGACCGGATTGCGCAGGGCGGGCTCGCCCATGTCTCGACACTGACGGAGCAAGGCGCGCATCGGATCGATCGCGGGGCGTGGCTGGATGGCCATCGCCACCGGCGCGTCCTCTTTGCGGGTCAGCTCAATGACCGTGGCGGTGATGGCGACGGCGACGAACACAACAGCGCCAACGCGAGCGAGCATCTTGCCCTCCATGACGCGATCCTCCCGCTCAGTTGTGGAACATCTGCGCGTTGCCAGGTTGGTAGCCCGCGCCCGGCGTCAGGAAGCGGCGACGCTGTTCGCGGCCCTGTTCGGCGGCGGCGGCCCGCTCGGCGTCGCTCAGCGCCTGGGCGCGGCCATTGGCGCTGACGACGGCGGTGAGATCGGCGAGCTGTTGGGCCTGAAGCGCTAAAAGCTGGTTGCCGGCCTGCGTCGCCTGAAGCGCGCCCGTGGCCGACTGGCTCGCGTTCACCAGCGCCGACATCTGCGTTCGGTTGGTGTCGATATTGCCGACGACGCCGGCTTGCACGCGCATCGCGTCTTGGAGGCTGCCAACGGTGTTCTGCCAGCGCGAGCGGGCGTCGGCGACAAGTTGCGCGTCCGACGCCGACATCGAGACGTTGGCGTATTTCTGCTGGAAGATCTGGTCGATCTGCTGGACGTCGTAGGCGATGTTTTGCGCCTGCTGTAGAAGCTGTTGCGTCCGCTGCACGGACTGTTGAAGCTGTTGCAGCGAGGAATACGGAAGGTTCGCCAGATTCCGGGCCTGGTTGATGAGCATCTGCGCTTGGTTCTGAAGCGCGGTGATCTGATTGGTGACTTGTTGCAGCGACCTGGCCGCGGTCAGCACGTTCTGGGCATAGTTCGACGGATCGAACACGATGCCGCCGAACTGCGCGTGGGCAGGCGCGGCGATGAACGGGCCGCCGGCGACGGTGGCGGCGAGCAATGCGGCGACAAGGCGCGCCGCGCGCGAACGACGCGGAGTCATGAGGGCGTCTCCATGTTGGTGAGGTTGGGAACGAGGTCAGCCGCCCAGCCGAGGTCGCGATGGCGCAGCCAGGCCTCGAGAAAGCCTTCGCGTCCCTGTTCGGCGACGATGTTGGTGATGGCGGTTTGATCGGTCTTGGCGGAAGCGGCGCAGAGCGCGAGCGCCACATCCGACAGCCCTAGCTCGAACAGGCGATTGCCCCTTCGGCTTTGGCAGTAGTAGTCGCGCTTCGGCATGGCCCGCGCGAGGATCTCGATCTGTCGGTCGTTGAGCCCGAAGCGGCGATAGATTGCCGTGATCTGTGGCTCGACGGCTCGTTCGTTGGGGAGAAGCAGTCGCGTCTGACAGCTTTCTATGATGGCGGGTGCGATTGCACTGCCGTCGATGTCGGAGAGCGACTGCGTGGCGAAGATGACGCTCGCGTTCTTCTTCCTGAGCGTCTTCAGCCATTCGCGAAGCTGGTCGGCGAACCCTTCGTCGTCGAGCGCCAGCCAGCCTTCGTCGATGATGATGAGCGTCGGCGAGCCATCAAGGCGATGACCGATGCGATGGAAGAGGTAAGCGAGCACGGCCGCGGCGGCGCCCGTCCCTATCAAGCCCTCGGTCTCGAACGCTTGGACGGTGGCCGAGCCGAGATGCTCGCTCTCCGCGTCGAGCAAGCGGCCATAGGGACCGCCGACGCAATAGGGCTGGAGCGCCTGCTTGAGGTCGTTCGACTGGAGCAGGACGGTCAGGCCGGTGATGGTCCGTTCCTCGATGGGAGCGGACGCCAGCGAGGTCAGGGCCGACCAGAGATGTTCCTTAACCTCGGGGGTGATGGCGACGCCTTCGCGACCGAGGATCGCGACGATCCAGTCGGCCGCCCAGGCCCGTTCGGGCACGTCGTCGACGCGGGCGAGCGGCTGAAGCGAGACGGTCTCGCTCGATCCCTCGGTCAAGCCGCCGCCGAGATCGTGCCAGTCGCCGCGCATGGCGAGCGCCGCGGCCCGGATCGAGCCGCCGAAATCGAAGGCGAAGACCTGAGAGCGCGGATAACGTCGGAACTGGAGCGCCATGAGCGCGAGCAGCACTGACTTGCCGGCGCCCGTCGGGCCGACGACAAGGGTGTGACCGACATCGCCGACATGAAGGGAAAACCGGAACGGGGTGCTTCCCTCGGTCTTGCCATAAAGCAAGGGGGGCAACCCGAAGTGTTCATCCCGTTCCGGCCCCGCCCACACGGCGCTTAGGGGGATCATGTGGGCGAGATTCAACGTGCTGATCGGCGGCTGGCGGACGTTGGCATAGACATGCCCCGGTAGGCCGCCAAGCCAAGCGTCCACGGCGTTGAGGGTCTCGGCCATCGCGGTGAAATCGCGGCCCTGGACGATCTTCTCGACCAGCCGCAGCTTTTCGTCGGCGATGCGGGGATCGGCGTCCCACACCGTGACGGTGGCCGTGACATAGGCCATCCCGGCATAGTCGGCGCCCAGCTCCTGCAGAGCCAGATCCGCGTCGGCCGCTTTGTTGGCGGCGTCGGTGTCGACTAGCACCGACGCCTCGTTGGTCATCACCTCCTTCAGGATGGCGGCGATCGACTTGCGCTTAGCGAACCACTGGCGCCGGATCTTGGTCAGCAGCTTGGTGGCGTCGGTTTTGTCGAGCAGGATCGCGCGTGTCGACCAGCGATAGGGAAAGGCCAGCCGGTTCAGCTCGTCGAGCAGGCCCGGCGTGGTGGCGGTCGGAAATCCGACAATGGTGAGGACGCGCAGATGCGCCGACCCGAGGCGCGGCTCCAAGCCGCCAGTGAGCGGCCGATCGGCGAGCAGCGCATCGAGGTGCATTGGCGTCTCGGGCACGCGGACGCGATGGCGCTTGGTCGAGATGCAGCTATGGAGATAGGTGAGCGTCTCCGCGTCATCGAGCCAAGCGGACTCCGGCATGAAGGCTTCGACAAGACGCAGCAGGCGGTCGGTGCGGTCGACGAAGGCGTGTGTGATCTCGTGCGGATCGAGACCGCTCTTTTCGCGGCCTTCGTAGAGCCAGCTTTCCGCGCGGGCCGCGTCCTCGACCGGCGGCAGATAGGTGAAGGTGAGGAAGTAGCTGGACTCGAAATGCGCCCCTGCCTCCTCGAAATCCGCCTTGCGCTCGGCATCGACGAGGGCCGAGGCGGCGTCGGGAAAGCGGCTGTCGGGATAGCGATTGGACGGGTGGCGCTGCGCTTCCACGAAGATCGCCCAGCCGGAGCCAAGACGGCGGAAGGCGTTGTTCAACCGACCGGCGACCGCAATCAGCTCCGCCGGCACCGCCGAATCCAGGTCGGGACCGCGAAAGCGCGCGGTGCGTTGGAAGCTGCCGTCCTTGTTGAGGACGACGCCCTCGCTGAGCAGGGCTGCCCAGGGCAGGAAGTCAGCAAGCCGTGTGTTGCGGTTGCGGTATTCGGCCAGGTTCATCATCGCGCTCGCTCCCGCTCAGACCGTGAGATGCGCGGGGATGCGTAGATGCCGGCGCACCACGTCGGCGAACATCGGGTCGCGCTTGGCGGCCCAGACCGCCGTGAAATGACCGATCGCCCAGAGCGCGAGACCGACTAGCCATAGGCGCAGGCCCAGGCCGAGCGCGGCGGCGAGCGTCCCGTTGAGGATGGCGATCGAGCGCGGGGCGCCGCCGAGCAGAATCGGTTCGGTGAGTGCCCGATGGACCGGGACCATGTAGCCCGGCACGCCGACGGCGGTTTCAGTCATGTCCGTCATCAGACGAGCGCCCCGCCGCCGAACGAGAAGAAGGTCAGGAAGAAACTGGAGGCCGCGAACGCGATCGACAGGCCGAAGACGATCTGGATGAGCCGACGAAATCCGCCGCTCGTGTCGCCGAATGCCAGCGTGAGGCCGGTGACGATGATGATGATGACGGCGATGATCTTGGCGACGGGGCCTTCGATCGACTCGAGGATGGATTGCAGCGGTGCTTCCCACGGCATCGACGAACCGGCCGCGTAGGCGGGAGACGCGAGGAGTGGTGAGAGGATGATCAGGCCGGCGACCGTGATCCCGGCCGGCACCATCTTGTCGAGCATGGAGCCGGTCAGCAGTCTGCGCTTCAGAGTCATGGTTCATCTCCGGGTTCTGCGGGGGAAAGGCGGGTAAGCCGGTAGTCGCCGTCGGCTCCGAGCCCTTCGACGCCGGCGAGTTCGGCCAGGCGCCGCGATGAACCGCGGCCGGAGAGTACGGCTACGAGATCGATCGTCTCGGCGATCAGCGCGCGCGGGACGGTGACGACGGCTTCCTGGATGAGCTGTTCGAGCCGGCGCAGCGCGCCGATGGCGCTTCCGGCATGGATGGTGCCGATCCCGCCGGGGTGTCCCGTCCCCCACGCCTTCAGGAGGTCGAGCGCCTCAGCACCGCGGACCTCGCCAATGGGGATACGATCGGGGCGTAGCCGGAGCGAAGAGCGAACAAGATCGGAAAGCGACGCCACGCCGTCCTTGGTCCGCATGGCGACGAGATTTTCCGCGTTACATTGAAGTTCGCGGGTGTCCTCGATGATGACGACGCGATCCGTAGTCTTCGCGATTTCCGCCAACAGCGCGTTGGTCAGCGTGGTCTTGCCGGTGCTGGTGCCGCCCGCCACGAGGATGTTGGCGCGCGAGGCGACGCCCTTCTGGAGCGCCTCGGCCTGCTGCGCCGTCATGATCCCGGCGGCGACGTAATCGGCCAGGGTGAACACCGCGACGGCGGGCTTGCGGATCGCGAAGGCCGGCGCGGAGACGACCGGCGGGAGCAGGCCCTCGAAACGCTCCCCTGTTTCCGGCAGCTCGGCCGACACGCGCGGAGAGCCGGCGTGAACCTCGACGCCGACATGGTGTGCGACCAGGCGGACGATCCGTTCGCCGTCGGCGGGCGGGAGCAGCTCGCCCGTGTCGCACAGACCTTCGGATAGCCGGTCGATCCATAATCGGCCGTCCGGGTTCAGCATCACTTCCACGACGGCCGGGTCTTCGAGGAAACGAGTGATGGCGGGGCCGAGCGCGGTGCGCAGCATCCGCGCGCCTCGCGCCAAACCTTCAGAATTGTGGTGAGAAGCCACCATCTGTTCCCCGTTTTCGCGGGGCTTGAACAGACAGTCCCCGGATGGGGATGATTAAAAGAGCCCGATTTTTGGTCGCTTCAACAAGTATATCGCGTCGTAGTAGCGTAGCGTGCAAATACAGGAGAACGGCGGAGCTGTTGTTCTATCAGGTTTGAGCGAGTGGTGACTAACCCTCTCCCGCGTCTGACTGAGAGGCGGACGGCGCACTCGAATCGCCGATGTCTTCGGAGATTTCCTGCCGGAGCTTCGGTCCCTTGGCGAGACGCCGTCCCAGCGTGGTGACGAAGGCGTCGTAGCGTTCTCCCGCCTTGGCGCGAGCAGCCTGGGCGGCCGGCTCGGGGAGTGCCGGCGTCGTGACCAGCCAAAAGCGGATGAACACCGCCAGAGTCTCGACTGCGATCCCGACATCGCGCTCCAGCCGCGTCATGCGACGATCGAGCTGGTCGAGACGTTTGGCGAGCACGGCCTCGCGCCGCTCGGCCGTATCCGGCGAGAGGAACGAGGAGAGGGCCGCTTCCGTGATCAGCGAGAGAGACTGATCGCGGCGGGCAGCGTAGTCGGTGAGCGACGCCATCACCTCGGGGTCGAGGTAGGCGGAGAGCTGCACCTTCTTCTTGCGAGCGGACATGGGGGCTACAGCTCCATGCCGTCGCCGGGGTCGAGCGACACCTGCCGCGCCACGCCCTGCATCATACGGCTTATGCGACTGTTGCGGGCGGCGTCTTCCTCCGCGTCGTCCGCCGGCTCGATCTCAAACTCGTTCGGGATCGGCGTTTTCTTCTCGACCGGCTTCACGCGACTGAGTTCAGGCTGCCGGCGGCGCTCGGACTCGGTGGCGTCTTCTTCGGCTGCATCGGCCGATGGGTCGCCGGCGCTCACCTCCGGGCGCGGCGGCAACGGAAGGGTCGTCCAGTCGTCGGGCCGCTTGCGCCTCGGTGCGGACAACGCCGGCGGCGCGAGGATGCGCTCCTTGAAGCAGGCATCCTCGTAGTAGCGCGCCTTCTTCGCCCGGATCGGGGGTGTGGCGGCGACCATGACGATTTCATCGGTCGGCGGTAGCTGCATCACCTCCCCCGGCGTCAGCAAGGGGCGAGCCGTCTCGGAACGCGAGACCATCAGGTGTCCGAGCCAGGGGCTCAATCTGTGGCCGGCGTAGTTCCGCATCGCGCGCATCTCGGTCGCTGTGCCGAGGGCATCGCTGACCCTTTTCGCTGTCCTTTCGTCGTTTGTGGCGAAGCTGACGCGAACATGGCAATTGTCCAAGATCGAGTTGTTCGGCCCATACGCTTTTTCGATCTGGTTGAGGCTCTGGGCGATCAGAAAGGATTTCAGGCCATATCCCGCCATGAAGGCCAAGGCGGACTCGAAAAAGTCGAGCCTACCGAGGGCGGGGAATTCATCGAGCATGAGCAGCAGCCGGTGCCGGTGGCTTTTCGCCTGCAGATCCTCGGTGAGCCGCCGCCCCACCTGATTGAGGATCAGGCGAATGAGCGGCTTCGTCCGATTGATGTCCGAGGGTGGCACGACGAGATAGAGCGTCGTCGGGCTCTTGCCGCCTACGATGTCGGTGATCCGCCAATCGCACCGGCGCGTCACCTCGGCGACGACGGGATCGCGATACAAGCCAAGGAAGGACATGGCGGTGCTGAGCACGCCGCTTCGCTCGTTGTCCGATTTGTTGAGCAACTCGCGGGCGGCGCTGGCTACGACCGGGTGCGGGCCGGCGTCGCCGAGATGTGCCGTCTTCATCATGGCGGCGAGCGTCGTCTCGATCGGCCGTTTGGGATCGGAAAGGAAGGCGGCGACGCCGGCGAGGGTCTTATCCTCCTCGGCGTAGAGGACATGAAGGATCGCGCCAACGAGCAGCGCGTGGCTGGTTTTTTCCCAATGATTCCGCTTCTCCAGGCTGCCTTCAGGGTCGACTAGGATGTCCGCCACGTTCTGGACATCCCTGACCTCCCATTCGCCGCGGCGCACCTCGAGAAGCGGATTGTAGGCAGCCGACTTCGGGTTGGTCGGATCGAACAGCAGCACGGACCCATGTTTCGAGCGGAAGCCCGCTGTCAGGGTCCAATTCTCCCCTTTGATGTCGTGGACGATCGCCGAGCCCGGCCAAGTCAGGAGGGAGGGCACGACCAGGCCCACGCCTTTGCCGCTCCGGGTCGGCGCAAAGCACAGGACATGCTCGGGTCCGTCGTGGCGCAGATAGTCACGCTGAAATCGGCCGAGCACCACCCCGTCGGCACGAAGCAGACCCGCCGCCCGCACCTCTCCCTTCTCAGCCCACCGCGCCGAGCCATAGGTCACGACCTTCTTCGCCTCGCGCGCGCGCCAGACTGACATGGCGATGGCGACGGCGATGGAGATGAAACCGCCTGAGGCGGCGACGAAGGCGCCGCGCACGAAGACATGGGGTGCGTAGGCGTCGTAGAAATACCACCACCAGTAAAAGGCAGGCGGGTGATAGATCGGCCAGCCCGCGACCCGGAACCAGGGGGCGCCCAACTGCGCCTGAAAGCCAAGCTGCCACGCGACATATTCGGTCGCGCCCCAGGTGGTCAGGAGGACGATGAGGGAGACGACGAAGATCTGGCCCCAGAGGATTTTTGTCGCGGACATGGCGGCGTCCTTTCTTGGATGGAGTTAGAGACCAAGCCCCCGCTTGCGGCCGAAGCTCCAGTCGATGCCGCCGTCATTGCGGGCGATGCCGGAGACGTGGCGGCCGAGCTGCTTTTCGAGGGAGGGCGTCCAGGGCACGAGCTGGAAGCCGAGGCCGTCGTCGATCATGGCGAAGCGGCCGGTGGCCAGCTCGAAGCGTTGGCGGTAAGTGCCGGCGACATATTCGCCGCTGCCGGCGTGGTTGTAGGGGCGTCCGCTTTCGGCAGCGAGCTTCTCGCCCAGCGCGTCGAGTTCGCGGCGGCGCAGCGAGTCGATGAGATTGCGGTTGAAGACGATCCGCCGTCCTTGGCGCTCGGCGAAACCCTCTTCGATCAGATGCTCGGCGCGGCGCTCCATCATATTGCGCACCTCGGCGCCAAAGCCGCCGTCGGAGAGCGCTGTTGGATCGCGGGCGATGGCCTGCCGGTCGAGCCAGGTCGCGCCCGAAGCCGTTACCTGTCGCTCGATGTCGAGATCGGAGCGAACGGCGAGCGCGACGCGGCGCTGTCCCCGTGCGTCGTCGAATTTGCGTAGCTCGACGATCGAGCCTGGCGCGCTGTCCCCGGCCGCATCGAGGTCGGACAGCTTGAAGTGGTGGGTGCGGCCATCCACGCCATCGACCACGGCATAGGCCGTGCCCTTCAGCTCATCGACGAGACCGCGATCGACGAGCCGCCCGATGATAGGGGTGTCCAAGCTCTCGGCCGCCAGCACATAGCTCGCCGATCCGCGTTCGATGCCGCGTTCCGTCAGGGCGCGGTGCATCCGCTTGATGATGTCGCCGCGCTCGCCCAGCTCGCGCAAGGTCGCTTCGGCCTTGCCGTCTATCACCCATTGTCCGGGGCCGATCTGATCGGCGAGGCCCAGGGTCTCCAGCTTGCGGAGACGTCCGACCTTTATCGCATGGAACTCGTCGGGCTGCCGATCTGCATGGGGCGCGAGGTCGATGACGCCGCCGTCGCGCCCGTCGTGGACAAGCTGCCGGTCGAGCTGGGTCCAACGCTCGGCTTCGACCTGGCGCTCAATATGGCGGCGGATGTCGAGATCGGTGCGGGGTCCCAGCTCCTCGGTGACGAGGTTCCGGGCGGTGTCCCGCATCCCTTCCTTGATGTAGTCGCGCGAAATGACGAGATCCTGCCCGTCGTCCTGGCGGCCGCGCAGGATGATGTGGACGTGGGGATTGTCGGTGTTCCAGTGATCGACGCCGACCCAATCGAGTTTCGTGCCGAGGTCCTTCTCCATCTGCCCCATCAGGTCGCGGGCGAAGGATTTGAGGTCCGCCATGTCCACGGCGTCTTCCGGCGAGACGATGAAGCGGAAGTGGTGGCGGTCGTCCTCGCACCGCTCGGCAAAGGCCCGGCCGTCCGCGTCTTCGGTTTCCGGGCCGAACAGGCAAGCCTTCTCCCCATCGCGGGTCACGCCTTCGCGCCGCAGGTAGGTGAGATGGGCGGAGAGCGGAGCTGCCCGCGCGGTGTGACGGACCACTCGGGTCTTGATGACGACGAAGCGCGAGCGGTTGGTCAGCAGACGGTTGGCCCGGATGCTGGCCGTCCGGCCGCGCCCGAAGTGCGAGCGGTTGCCGGCGCTGATCCGGCCCGAGCGCGAGACCCGGCCGCCGGCCTTCTGGGCGGCGGCGAGCGCCTGCGCGATGAAAGGCCGCGCCCGCTGCGTGCCGATCGAGCGGATGCGGCCCGGCCGGATACGAAATTCGCGCTCATCGGCCATCGCCGACTCCGGCAATGTGCGAAAGTGAGAAGAAAATCAGGCTGTTGCGTGTCGAGCGCACATTGCGGTCAAGGCCGGCACATTGCGCGATAGACTGAAAAACCCAACGAAAACAAACAACCGACCGAGGCGCACCTTGCGCCTTTTTATCTCGCCATCGGTCGGTTGTGTGTCTGCACTCCCGCCTGCCCACTCGCTTTGATGCGCGGGAGCCCGAAAGGATGCGACAGAGCCCTCTCGCTGTCATTGCGGCCCTCCCGAGCTAGATCGGGCGACGAACAACCCGGCCGATTCCGGTTCGAGGGCGGACACGTCGCGCACGGGAGTTGCGGCTGGAGCCTTGGCCAATTGCGGCTGATCCGGCACGGGATCAGCGGCGGTCGTGCGGTTCGGCTGCACGACGAATAGCGGCGCGCGAGTCCAGGCGAGCGGATCGGCGGTCGCCACGACAATCGGCTCGGGCGAAGCGCCGCCGTCGATCAGAGGAGCAAGGACGGCGACATAGGCGCGCGTTGCCGAAGGCAGGGGACGGCCCTCAAGATAGTCCTCGTAGCGACCAGGGCCGGCGTTATAGGCCGCAAGGAAACCGGGGGAGCCGTAGCGGTCATGCAGCTCCCGCAGATAGGCCGCGCCCGCCAGAATGTTGTCGCGCGGATCGTAGGGATCGCGCCCGAGGTCAAGCCGGACGCGCAGATAGGCCCATGTCTCGGGCATAATCTGCATAAGGCCCATCGCGCCTTTGGGCGAAATGGCATGCGGATCGTTCGCGCTTTCCACGCGCATGACGGCCCTGATCCAAGCCGCTGGGATGCCGAAGCGCTGCGAAGCCTCGGCGACAGGCGCGGCATAGGGATCGGCCGGCATCGGACGCGAGACCGGCACGGTCTGCGCGACGGCAGGCCGCGCCAGCATCGCTGCGAGCGGCAGGCCGGAAAGGAGAAGGAAGACGAAACGGCGACATGCCGATCGCATGGCGTCAGTCCTTTCCGCTGCGCTTGGTGGGACGGTTCCAGTGCAGCGACCAGGACGCTCCATCGTCGTCGTCGCGGAACATATTGGCGCGGATCGGCTGCGAGAGCGCTGGATCGTCGATGACAAGCGAAATGTAGTCGCCCGCTCGTTCGCCGGTGCGCTTCCAGCCGGCGCCGATCTCGGGGCCTTCGGCGTTGCTCTGGTGGACGCGGTAGTCGGGCGCGTTTTCAGCGTCGGACGGCTCGGCCGGAACGAGGGCGACGTCGCGGTAAACCGTGAGCGTATGGATGCGTCCGATGAAGCCTGTGGCCTCGCGCGTGAATTGACCGATTTGCGGCATGGAAGTCTCCTGTTGCTGGGGGTGGAAGGAAGGGTGTCGCGCTGCGCATCTGCTGTTTTCCGAACAGTCAGCGTGTCGGTGCGCGCCACACGAAGCGGCCCTCGCCGTCCTCGTCGGTGTAGAGCGGCGTCGCGCGGCCAATGACGTTGCGCGCCGCGATCGGGCCGAAGTAACGGCCGTCAAGGCTGTCAGGGACGTCTGGGTTCATGAGGAACAGGTCGCCGTCGGCGAGGCGCTGACAGCCCTGCCAGACCGGCAGTTCGCGGCCCTTGCGGTCGCGGCCGAGCGCGTCGCCCAAGAGCACGCCATCGACCGTGATGCTGCGGCCGGTGCGGCAGACTTCCTGCCCCGGCAACGCCATGACGCGCTTCAGAAGCGGTACGCCTCGGCCGATATAACCGCGGCCGACGATGAAGTCGGCCAGGCGCTTCGGCGGCGTCACCGCCACAAGGTCGGTGACGGCGAGATGGCGGACGTGTTCGATCTCGTAGAGGCCGATGGGCGCGCTGGCCGAGAGGTTCCAGATCAGACGGATCGGGAAGGAAAAGAAGGACGCGACGACGATGGCTGCCGTCATGAGATACGTCAGCATGACGTAGCCGAAGCGGGTCATCCTTCGATCTCCCGCCGCTTGAGCCACGCCTGATGGCGCTCCGCCGTGTAGGGGCGCGGCTCGTAGCCGACGCTCATCCGGTTGTGGACGTGCCGCCAGTGATCGGGTGCGACGTCGCAGGCGTCGACGCCGGCAGCTTCCACGGCGTCGATGTGCCGGAGCACGCGCTCGACCTTCGGCCAGCCTTCGATCTTCAGCAGGATGTCGCCGCCGGGGCGCACGAAAGGCAGCGTCTGATAGGCTTCGCCCGGCTCTACGACGCGCACGATGTCGATGCGCGAGATGATGGTGCCGAAGTCGTTGGCCGCCCAACGGACGAAGGCGAAGATGCTGCCAGGACGAAAGGACAGCACGCGCCGCCGGCGATCGAGAATCTCGTCATGCGCCTCGCGGCCGAACCTGATCCAGTTCTCGATGCGCTTCTCGATCCAGGTCAGTTCGACATCGGCATAGTGCGCGACGGGCACGGAGCCGTCGCGCGCACGGAAGGTCGCTGCACCGCTCATGAAGACTCTCCATCGGTTGAAGGAAATTCGCGCGCGAGCAGCTCGCGCAGCATGTCGGCGACCGTGATCCCGCGCCGGAAGGCGGCGACTTTGATCCGGCCACGCAGCTCGGACGTCACGTCGATGGTCAGCCGAGCGGTGAAGCTCGACGCCGCATCGGCGCGCGGCGGCGTATCGGCAGCCTTGATCCAGTGCTCGGGATCAGTAGGCCGCGCCGCGAAGCCGCGTCGTGTCGGGCGCTCGCTCATGGCGCCGCCCTCTCGTCGAACGGGCCGAACGCCGGCATCAATTCGCGGCAATCGCCAGTCAGGATCGTCATAGGGCGATCCTCCCGACGCCGAGGCGCTCGATCGCGCTCGCCAGCGCGGCGATCTCGCGCGTGGCGAGATCCGCGTCATCAAGTTCGGAGACCAGGCGGCCCGATTGGGCTGTGGCGGCGAAGGCGACGCGCTGGCCGATGGCGCTGGTGAGCACCGGCGGGTCGTGGTCGGCCAGCGTCTCGGCTGTCTCCCGCGCGATGACGGTGCGCGCGCCGCAGCGGTTCAGCACGAAGCGAGCGATCAGCGCCGGCCGGTAGATGCGCGCCTCGGCAACGAGCGCCAGCATCTCGGCTGACGCCCACCCGTCGAACGGGGACGGCTGCACGGGGATCAACACCAGGTCGGCCGCGAGCAGCGCCGAGCGCATGAGCCCGGCGACACGCGGCGGCCCGTCGATGACGACATGATCGGCGTCGCGCGCCAGCTCGGGCGCTTCCCGGTGCAGCGTGTCGCGGGCCAGGCCGACGACACCGAAACGCCGAGGGACGCCCTCCCGCGCGCGCTGCTGCGACCAGTCGAGCGCCGAGCCTTGCGGATCGGCATCGACCAGCGTGACGCGCTTCCCCTTTGCGGCCCATTCTCCGGCGAGATTGAGCGCGAGCGTCGTCTTGCCGACACCGCCCTTCTGATTGAGGAAGGCCACGATCATCGCACACCTCTCGAAGTGTCGAGAGGAGGCTGCGGGGTGACGGTCGCATCCCGATCCGTAAAATCGCCTTTACGGAACGATGTGCTTTCGCTGCCGTCTTTCGGGGTTATTCGGGATGTGCTTGAAGTCCCCGAAGCGATGTTATCCACATCGCGCGCGCGCTCTTCAAAGTTAGATTCTTCGTTAGACTCTAAGTTAAGGGCGCGATTTTCGCTTTTGCTGCCGGGAGTTAGGAGCTGTTTGGGTTCCCGATAGCACGACAGTCGGGTTCCTGATGGCACGATATTGCCGGTTCCCGATAGCACGGGGCCGTCCCCAACTTTTCCACAGGGGGCCGCCGGCTCGAAGGCGAGCAGCGTCCGGCCGCCGATCTCGACCTCGATGAACAGCGTGTAGCCGGGCAGCGGCTGGCGACGGATGATGTCGCGCAGCTCGAAGGCGAAGCGTTTGAAGGGCGAGAGGCCGCCAGATTTCTGATGGAGGTGGCGGAAATCGAAACGCCAGCCGTCGCGTTGACGGCCGCCATGCTTGCGAACGAGCCGGTAGAGCCAGCGGTCGAGCCCGCCCGTCAGGTCGAAATAGGCGCGGTCGATGGTGAGGACGAGCGCGTCGTCGAGCACGGCCTGGTAGAACCAGTCGGGCACGATCAGCTCGATGCCGGCGGGCTTTCCGGCGCGGTCGGTGCGCTCTTGCCATTCGTTGATCCAGGAGAAGCGATGGCGGCGACCCTCGGTCGGCTGGCGGATCGAGGTGGACACCGTGGTCGACTGCAGCCGGTCCAGCGCCGCCTTGAGGCGCTGGTAGTCGCGAAGCGACGTGCCGCGGCCGATATAGTTCAGGATTTCATAGGGCGTGGCAGCCATCAGCCGTGAAGTGCGCAAGCCTGCGTCGCGCGCCTCGACGATCTGGCTCGCCGCCCAGATCAGAATGTCCGCGTCCCAAATCGTGGCCATGCCGTGGTCGGGCACGGCCTCGACCCGGATCGCGACGTTGCCGGCGGCGAAGTCGATCGGCGCGATGCGATGCGTTTTGGAGAGGGAGAAGAAGGGATAGGCCATGAGATCCTGTGCGTCTCGTGGCGCGAAGTCGCCGGGGAGCGCCCGAAACAGGTCGAGCTGTCCGCGCTCCGATAGGGGACGAGGCCGCGCCGCCATTCGGGAGTTGTCCGCGATCAGCGTGCGGCGCGGCGGGGCAGAGTGTCGGCCGTCGATTGCCGCTTCGCTGGCAGCACCTGTCCGCGCGGATCGGAGGTCGAGGTAACGGCGCCTCGGGCTGCCCAGGTTTCGAGATCGTCGACGGAATAGACGACGCGGCCGCCGAGCTTCCGATAGGCTGGCCCGGTCCCATAGGTCCGGTGCTTTTCGAGCGTGCGCGAGGAAAGGCTGAGAAACTCGGCGGCTTCTTTGGTGCGCAGGAAGCGCGGCGGCAAAACGGCGGTATCGGGTCGCATAGATCGGGCCTCCGTAGGGGTGCGGGCGGCCGCTGAAGATCAGCGGCGGACGGCGACCACGATGGCGGAGCGAAACCGGCGAGTTGTCGTGGGGAGTTGGGGGGACCCAAAATCCCACACCGCTGGGGCGCGGCGGGAATTAGCGGCGATGGCGGTGCCGGAGAAGTTTGCGGTAGCCGCCCGCGATCATGGCGCGGGCGTCGCGCAAGAGAGACATGACGGCGTGACGGGTGGAAGATGCCTGCCACTCGTCGCGGCTGATGGAGCCGATGCGGAAGATGACCTCTGCGATCTCTAGCTGGGTGGCGCCATCACGGGCGCCGTCGAAGGCCTGCAACATGCGGCGTGCTCTCGCTCGCTGCTGGCGAGTGAGGCGCGTGTCGGGCGGAATGACGCGGCCATGCAGCGCCGAAAGAAGGCGCATGACGGCCTCCAGGCGGTCGAAGCCCGTGATGCTGAGCGGCACGACGGCTGCGAGCGTCGTACTGCTCGGATCGAGGCGCAGAAGCTGGAGGGACTGCGCATTGCCGAGGTCGTAGAGGGCGTGTGCGCCGTCCTCGTCGGCCAGCGTGACCTGGCCGGCCGGAAAAGGGCGGGCGTCAGCAGCCGTAGCTAGAAGGGCTGGTGCCGACGAGAGAACGACGACGCTCGTATCCTCCTGCGGCGACCAAAGAACGGGTGCGTCCGGTGGGGCGTGGAGCGGGTCTATCGGGAAATCGTAGCCCCCAGCGTTGCCGGATGGTTTCTATGAGCAGCGGAGGATCAGCGTCAGCACGGGACAGCGCCTGGAAGTCCTGGTCGTAGGCGTCGTTACGACGGAGCCACTCCCAGGCCAGATTGGATGCGGTCAAATCCTCGACATGATCGTAGTTTGCCGAAGAGCGCCATCGGGATGCGTCTGGCGTCACGGACATCCTCCCCTTCGTCTCGTTCTATGGACTTGTGGGAGGGTTAGATTTCCCGGACAGGTTGTTGTTGGGAAGACCAGCTATCTGCAACAGGTGATGTCCTGGCGACATCATGCCGACTAAGGACGTTGGCTCTCCCGAACCAACTCCCGATAGCCGTGCGCGGTCATCCAATGAGCGCGCGCCAGATGGGTCTGATGGATATGTCGGCACCGCTCGGGATCGCACTCGGGATCGAGGCCGAACAGAATCTGGACAGCCTCCCGCCAGTCCGCGCCATCGCGCGCCGAATCGAGCAGGCGCAAGTAAAGCACCATATGCTCCCGGTCATAGGACGTTAGCGTTTGGCTCGATGGCGGTTCGTCCAGAAATTGTGGGGGCGCTTGTCCCATCACGGCACCGTATCCCTTTTGTTAACGGCTTGATGCTCGCCATTGCGCCGCAGCATGACGGAAACGAAAATAGTCGGGCGGGGTATATTGCGCCAGATGGACTTTACCGGCTCTTTCGCTCGGTTCGCTCATGCAGAAGAAGCACACCTTCGCCTTTGTCCGTGGACAAAAGGACGATGCCGGCTGCCTCGAACGCCCTGCGCACTTGATCGCGCGTCGACTCATAGACCTCGAAGCCGTTTTCCGATTCGAGGCGCTTGAGCGCGGTCAGTGATACTCGGGCCTCGTCAGCAAGCGTTTCCTGTGTCCAACCCAGCAAGGCTCGCGCGGCCCGCGACTGTCGGGCGGTGATCATCCATGATCACCTCCCACACGGACCTGCGCGCACGCCAAAACTACGACTATAATAGTCGCTCTTGGCTTCACTCACCAGCCTTGATGGCCTGCATTACCGGACAAGCTGGTCAAGCGGCGCGGGTGATTCGGCCCAGCGCAACGGCCCATGGGCGGCGTCATGGCGTTCGTGCGGGTTGCGGGCAAGCAGAAGGCCCCGGCCATTCGGCCGGGGCCTTGCTCGTCGCTTAGTCGCCCCGCCGACCGTTGGGGCGGGACCAGATCAGCGAGTAGCCCTCGCCCTCCTCGTCGTCGAAGAGGTTGGCGTAGATGGGAGCGTTGAAGCTCGGATCGTCGAGCTTGAGGCCCAGGTAGTCGCGGCCCTCGTTGGACCGCTTGGACCAGGCGGCGCCGATCTCGGCGCGGCCGACCAGCACGCGATGGCTAGGGGCGTTTTCGCCGGTGGCGCGGGTGTCGGGGACGATGCGCACGCCCTTGGCCTGGACGCTGAGGGTGACGATTTCGCCGGTGAACTCGTTCGAGCCGGTCTTCTTGAAGGTGCCGATGGTCGCCATTGTAAGTCTCCAGTTCCGTTTTCGAGCCCGCACCATTGCGGCCTCGATGGCGATCGACAGGCAGGAGGCGACCGACGGCGCACCCCGCAGGGGCTTGACAGCTAAGGAGGACTTTCTTGTTCCGCGAGGAATGGCGGCGCAGCCGGCAGGGGAAGAAAGTTGGACGCGGCTGTTGCGCCATAGGCGGTCGAGGCGCAGCCGACCTTCGGCCAGATCAAGCCATTTGAAGAGGCCGTTTGGAGCGGTCTGGAGACGGAAGAAATGGTGACGATGGCGACTTCCGAAACCGGCAGATGGACCCGGTCGATCCCAACCGGCGCAGTCTCCCCCGTCTTTTTCAGGCCTGCCTGCGCCTTTGTTCACGCCGATGCTATTGGTGAAAACGCCCTTTTCCCCGTGCTGATCGCCCGTCCACTCGACGGGTGACGTGGTTCAAGCGGTCCAGCGGATGCAGCGCGCGACGGGCCTTTGCATGATCCGGGTTCCACCGCCTCATACCAACAGGAAGACGATGTGGCGGCGTCAATATCGCAAGCTTGGTCCTTCCGGCGGACGTGGGAAAATCAGGCTCGTGCGAGGTTCTGGCCGGAGGAGCCAGCGGCCGCCATTCCCGCAACCCGCAGGAACGCCGTGACGCCAACTGCAACAGCGCCGATGACGGAGAACACGACCTGCCAGGTCTCCGACGGCATGGTGTGCTTCACGATGCCATGCGTGGCGTGATAGCCGGCGATGACGGCGGGCGCGACAAAGACCAGCGCTATCAGAAGCCTCGCCCAAAGCGGGCGCACGACCATGAGCAGGATCTGCCCGATACCGAGGGTCAGTCCTGCGCCGACAACGCCGATCACGATCGCCCCGAGCCAGCCCGCGCCGGTGTGATAGGCCCAGGTGCCTACCGTGACGCCGGCAAAAAAGGGCAGCGCGAAAACGGCGAGCGTGAACAGCAACCAGCAGAAAAAGCCTATGACGACGATGCTGAGGAGAATGCCGAGAAAGATCATGGTGGTGCTCCGCGAGAAAATTCCGACGGTTACGCCTTCCACCACCACCACGGCGCGGCTCGAAGTATAGCAAAAGATCAACGTCGACGGGAGTGGAAACCGTCAAGGTTCCCGCGTCCCGCGCGACGGTGTTTACGCCGTCAAGGGGCGAAGGGATCGACCTCGTGGACGATCTCCGAGACGTCACCGTCGTATTCTGCGGCGGGCATGACCGAGAGGCTGCCGTCACCGGCGCGGAAGATAACGATGGCGACCATCAGCGTGGTGGCGAGGCTGAAAGCGAAAGCGTGAGCGTCGTTGAGAGACATCTTGCCGGCTCCTGTTCGAGCGGAGGACCGCCCCCCGCTGACAGGCGCCCGATGTGTCCGGCCGAGGGCCGCAATCACCGCGCAGGCGAAGCCGGAGCGGCGGCACGCTTGCGTAGTCCGACCCTTTACGGGTTGATGGCGTCAGGCCCCCGGCCGGACCAAGGATCAGCGCGAAGAAGCGGGGAGGATCCCCGGTCGATGGGAGTTGGGTTGATGCCGAGTCGTTCGGGCCAAAGTCCTGAAAGCCGCGTCACCTGATCTCGGTCGCGGTGAAGTGCTTCAAGGCCAGTGCAGATGAATCACGAACGGCTTGGGATAAAGGCGGCGCTCACGCGCCGCCATGCTTCCAGACCTGGATGCCAAGCTTGCGGGCCTTGTCGGCGAGGTTGTCATTGATGCCGTTGCCGGGAAAGTGCATCACGCCCTTCGGCACGATTTCGAGCATATCGTCATTGCGTTTGAACGGTGCGGCCCGTCCATGTTTGGCCCAATCGGGCGCGAAGCCGATCTGCGGGACATTGCGGTTCTTCGCCCATAGCGACGCAATCTTCTCGGCGCCTTTCGGCGACTTGCCGTGGACCAGCACCATGTCGGGATACTTCTCGTGGACCTGATCGAGCTTGGTCCAGATCAAGCGGTGGTCGTTGAAGTCGAGGCCGCCCGTGACGACGATTTTCGGACCTGGAGGGAGCAGAACGCTCTGTTCGGCGTGCTTCTTCGCCATGAGGAAGTCGCGGCTGTCGATCATGGTCGCGGTGAGATTGCGATGATTGACCCGTGAGCCCGTGCGGGGGAGCCAGACTTTGCCGACGTGGCGCTCATAGTGTTCGGCGGCCTGGTCGCGCATCAGCTCGAACGTGGTCTGGCGTTCCACCAGGGTCTTGCCCTCCGCGATCAAGCGTTCCAGTTCGACCGACTTGACCTCGCTGCCGTCCTGCTCCCGCTGCGCGCGCTTCTGCGCCTGCTCGTTGTCGTCGAGTTCACGGTCGATCCGGCCGGTGGCGCGGTGAAAGACGTTGACAGTCGACCAGAGGAGATCGTCGAGATCGGGCTCGAGGCGGGTGTCCTGCAGTGCCACGATCAGCGCGTCGAAGATGTCGGCGATTGCGCCGGCGACCTGGTTGCCGTCGGGCAGCAGCCGTTGGTCGGGTTCGTCCTGGAAGGGACGCCAGCCGTAAAGCTGAAGCTCCTGGATGAGGTAGTCGGTTTGGGATGAGGCGTGATCGGGTTCGTGCTCGTCATGCTCGCTCATAGGATGCTCCGTCGGTTGGACCGCGACCGTCGCGGCCTTCATGGCGACGAAGCCCACGGGCGGGACGGGCCGGCAGCCCGAGCGGAGCGAGGGCCTCGATGGCTAAGGCCGACTATTTTGCCTCGCGATGGAAAGGCGGGCCTTGGCCCGCCGCCGGAAAATAGTCGGTCGCCGCCATTGCCGGGCTGGCCCGTTTGTGGGCCGATCGCCCTCTCGAAGGCCGAGGCGCGGTTCTCTCCGATGGTCACATGCATCCGGGCGGGTATGGCGGTCGCGGGCCGCCGCCAGCCTTTCCCTTCCGGGCTATGCCGCCAGGGCCAGGAAGCGGGCGACGTCCTGCGGGGCGAGCTGGACACGGACGCCTGCCCGAAGTGCGCCGGCACCGAACGTGCGGAGATCTTCGTTGAAGTCGCCGCGCGCCGGGGACAACGGAATGGCCTCGATCCCCTCGGCGTTCGCCCGTTCGATCAGGCTGTCCCGCGCACCGTCACCGGCCGGGTCGTTGTCGCGGACGATATAGAGTCGGCGCAGCGTCGGCGGGAACAGGACAGCGGCGAGATGTGCGGCCGAGAGTGCCGGGGCCATCGCCATGTCGGGTAGAACCTGTCGGAGCGACAGCATGGTCTCGATGCCTTCGCCAGCCGCCATCACGTCGCCAGGGATGCCGAAGCGAACTGCATGGCCGAGCAGGTCGCCCATC
Source organism: Rhodopseudomonas sp. G2_2311 (assembly GCF_047501505.1). Taxonomy (NCBI): domain Bacteria; kingdom Pseudomonadati; phylum Pseudomonadota; class Alphaproteobacteria; order Hyphomicrobiales; family Nitrobacteraceae; genus Rhodopseudomonas; species Rhodopseudomonas sp. G2_2311. The sequence continues at coordinate 435,696 of NZ_JAZDRK010000002.1, read as the reverse complement.
GCCTTGCGCTGCGTGTCGATCGGCGCCTTGCCGAGCGTAGCCTCGGTGAAGCCGTGCGGATCGAGCCAGGTGCGATGTGCGCCGGTGATCCGTCCGCTAAGATCGGTGACGGCGGCGATCATCGCCGGCCAGATTTCGGTCGGACTGTGCTCGTCGGGCCGATAATAGCAGCGGGGATGGAAGCGAAGGCTTGCTGTTCCGTGCAGAAGCGTAATGCCGCGATTGCGCAGATACGTCTCTACGAGCGTGCCTGCGATCGGATGCGACATGGCGAACAACCGTCGCGCTGCCTCGGCGGAGCCCGATGGCGCTGGAGCCATATGCCGCTTCTGCGGGCACGGTTCAGGATCGGGACGCGGCAGGCTGAGGAAGCTTCGCGCCTCTTCGGCGACATCGGCGAAGTCGCTGAGGCCGAGCGTTTCGCGGATCACGTCGAGCAGATCGCCATGCTCGCCGGTGGCGGCGTCGGTCCATTTGCCGGCCGGGCCTTTCGGGGAATCCCGCAGCCGGACGAACATGGACCGCCCCACTGAATTGCGAACATCGCCGACCTGCCAGTAATTACCCTGGCGTCGGCCGTTCGAGAGATAGCGACGGCACGCCGCCTCGGCCTGCCGGCCGAGACGATGTGCAAGATCGGAAGCATCGTGACGAGCCATCACGCGGCCTCCCGTTCGGAGATGCACGCCACCGGATAGGTGTCGAGCAGCTTGCCGAGGATGGCGGGACCGGAAGCCTCCACGGGGACGAAGAAGCGGAGCTTCCAACTGATGATCTCGCTGAACAGGCCATAAGCGCGCAGGCGTTCCCGCATCGCCTCGGTGAAGCCGGTCAGCTCGATGCGGTTGGCGCCCATGGCACGCACGCGGCGAAGCTGAAGCCCCTCGGCCAAGTCGAGGATCGTCTGGCCTTCCAACAATGCGGCATAGGCGCTTTCGGCTGTGAGCGTGGTCGCGCCGGCCTTCGTGGCGTTCGCGGCCCAGGCCGGGGAGACACGACGACCGATGATGCGCTCGCCGTTATCCGCCTGAAGGCGATAAACCCGCGTCGACTCGTCCGGCAGCCGCTTCCATACCGGCAGCAACAGGCCGGCGACGATATGAAGCGTGCTTTCGGCGAACGCCGGAACTTCGGAGACCTCGCGAGTCCAAACCGCAGCAAAGGAGTCAGGATCGGCCCGCTGCCAGTGGCTGTCCGCCATCATCTTGTGCGAGGCGTAGTGGTGCTCCATCGGCCGAACCAGCCGAACGCGGCGCTCGATCTCGCCGTCGTCGAGCATGATGCTCGGCGCGGGGATCTGCACGGCGGCGCGACCCGAGCGTTCGTTCACCAGCAAGACCGCGCCCAGATCGGAAAGATAGTCAAGCGCTTCGGCGAGCGTGACCGGCCGATTGCGTCGGCGCTCGGTGATGGTCAGCAGCCGGGTTTCCGTGCCGGTCGTCGGGTGGGTGTAGATGGTGCGCCGGTCGGTGACGACGAAGCTCTCCGCCGTCAGCGTCTCCAGTCCCATGTCATAGATGCCGCTGGCGATGGCGCCCGCGATCTTCGCCTCGAGAAGCTGCTCGAAGGCGGCGAACAGGATGCCCTGTAATTCGATGGTCAACGCCAGCAGCCGGTTAAGGAAGGTCGTGATCGGCGGCAGCTCGTCCCTGATGCCGTTTGAGTCCGTGAGCGAAAGCCCGGTGGCGGACTCGAAGCGGTCGAGCGAGCAGCCTTCGACCTTGCCCCGCACGAGCAGGAGATAGAGCTGGCGGAGCGCGTCGCGGGCATGGGGTGATTCCAGATTGTCCTCGGGCCGGAACAGGCCCTGGCCGCCGGTCTGGCGTTGCCCGCGCGTGATCGCGCCCAGCGTGTCGAGACGCCGGGCGATCGTGCTGAGGAAGCGCTTCTCGGCCTTCACGTCCGTTGCGATCGGACGGAAGAGCGGCGGCTGCGCCTGGTTGGTGCGGTTGGTGCGGCCGAGGCCCTGAATGGCGGCGTCGGCCTTCCACCCTGGCTCAAGCAGGTAGTGGACGCGCAGGCGCTGGTTCCGGGCCGAGAGTTCGGCATGGTAGCTCCGGCCCGTGCCGCCAGCGTCCGAAAACACCAGCACGCGCTTCACATCGTCCATGAAGGCGGCCGTCTCGGCGAGATTGGCAGAGGGCGCGCGGTTCTCGACGACGAAGCGTTCGCCCTTGCGGACGATACGACGCGAGCGCCCCGTTACCTCCGCCACCATGTCCGTGCCGAAGCGCTGGACGATCTGGTCGAGCGCACCAGGCACCGGGGGCAGCGAGGCGAGCCGTTCGATCAGCTCCTCACGCCGGGCGATGGCCTCCCGGCTCTCGACGGGTTGGCCGTCCCGATAGACCGGCCGCGAGGACAGATGCCCCTCGCCGTCGGTGAAAGGCTCGTAGAGCTGCACCGGGAAGGAATGGGCGAGATAGTCGAGCACGTATTCCCGGGGCGTGATGTCGACGCGCACGTCGTTCCATTCCTCGGTCGGAATCTCGGCCAGGCGGCGCTCCATCAGCGCCTCGCCAGTGGACACGATCTGCACCACGGCGGCGTGGCCGTCATCGAGATCGCGCTCGATCGAGCGGATCAGGGTCGGCGTCTTCATCGACGTCAACAGGTGCCCGAAGAAGCGCTGCTTGGCGGACTCGAAGGCCGAGCGCGCGGCGGACTTGGCCTGGCGGTTCAGCGTGCCGTCGGAGCCAGTGATGTTGGCAACCTCCATCGCGGCGTCGAGATGGTTGTGGATGACGCTGAACGCTTCGGCATAGGCGTCGTAGATGCGCCGCTGCTCGTCGGTGAGCGGGTGCTCGACCAGCTCGTATTCCACGCCGTCATAGGAGAGCGAGCGTGCGGTATAGAGACCGAGCGAGCGGAGATCGCGCGCCAGAACCTCCATCGCCGCGACGCCGCCGTCCTCGATGGCGGTGACGAACTCCGCGCGGTTGGCGAACGGGAAGTCCTCGCCGCCCCAGAGACCGAGCCGCTGCGCGTAGGCCAGGTTGTGAACGGTCGTGGCGCCCGTGGCGGAGACATAGACGACGCGGGCTTTCGCGAGCGCGTGCTGAAGGCGCAGGCCCGCGCGTCCCTGCTGCGAGGGGGCGACATCGCCCCGCTCTCCCTTGCCGCCGCCGGCGTTCTGCATCGCGTGGCTCTCGTCGAAAATGAGCACTCCGTCCCAATCGGAGCCCAACCATTCAACGATCTGTCGGACGCGCGAAACCTTCTCGCCACGGTCGTCGGAGCGTAGCGTGGCATAGGTCGTAAATAGGATGCCTTCCGCCAGCGTGATGGACTTGCCCTGCGGGTAGCGGGACAGCGGCGTGATGAGCAGACGCTCCATGCCGAGGGCCGACCAATCACGCTGGGCGTCCTCGATGAGCTTGTCGGACTTGCTGATCCAGACCGCCTTGCGGCGACCGCGCAGCCAGTTGTCGAGGATGATGCCGGCGGCCTGGCGACCCTTGCCCGCGCCGGTGCCATCGCCGAGCATGAAGCCGCGCCGGAAGCGGACGGCTCCCTCGGCGCCTTCGGCGGCGGCGGAAACGAGGTCGAAGGTCTCGTCCACCGTCCACGATCCGGCGAGGTAATCGTCATGGGCCTCGCCGGCATAGATCACCGTCTCGAGCTGGGCGTCGGAGAGCAGGCCATCGGAGACGATTTTCGCCGACAGCATGGGCCGGTAGCTGGGCTTGGGCGGCGCGACGCTCGCCATCGCTGCCGACTGCACCAGCTTGGTCGGGTGCGGCTGCGCGCCAGGGATGCGGATCGACTGAAGTGCATATTCCTCGTAGATCGCGTCGGTCAGCCGTGCGCCTTCCGGCGGCGTCCAGTCCACGGTCTCATAGGCGAGTTCGACGCCTTCGGGCTCGATCGAAGCCAGCGCCGCCGGTCGGCCGGTTGCGCTGCGCGCAAGATATCCGCGCACTGTGCGGGGGGGCGAAGACCCTGCCGGGACGACAGTCGACCGCTGCTGTGCGACCAAGCGGGCCGGCGCCTGCGCCTCGATCCAGCCGAGCAGCGTGGCGACGTCCGGCGCGGTGCCCGCCGATATCGGAAACACTGCCGGATCGACGGCGGGGCGCTTGTCGATGACGGTCAGCCGCGTGTCGATGGTCGTGCCGTGCTTGGCATAGACCGAGCCGTCGATCGTCGCGGTGAAGACGATCGTGCCGCGTTGCTGAAGCCGGACGAAGGCGTCACGCCAAGCCGGCAGGTCCGGGCCGAAACTGGCGCCGGTGATCGCCACCAGCCGCCCGCCGTCGGCAAGCCGGGCCAGCGCCGAGGCGATATGCCGATAGGCGGCGTCGGCGACCCGGCCGGAGACGTTCGCCATCGCCGAGAAGGGCGGGTTCATCAGCACGACGCTGGGGATCGCCGCAGGATCGAGCTGATCGTCGATCTGGGCCGCGTCGAAGCGCGTGACGGTGACGGCTGGAAAGAGGGTGGCGAGCAGATCGGCGCGGGTGTCAGCCAGCTCGTTGAGGAGGAGCGTGCCGCCGGTGATCTCGGCCAGGATGGCGAGCAGGCCTGTGCCGGCGGAGGGCTCCAGAACGATGTCGGCCGGCATGATTGCGGCCGCCGTCACGGCGGCGAGGCCGAGCGGAACGGGCGTCGAGAATTGCTGGAGCGCCTGGCTCTCTTCCGAGCGACGGGTATGCGTCGGCAGGAGGCCAGTGAGCTTCGACAAGGCGGAAAGCCGCGCAGCCGGAGACGCGGCTTTGCGGAAAAGCGCACGTCCGTATTTGCGGAGAAACAGGACGGTCGCGGCCTCGCAGGCGTCATAGGCCGCTTTCCAGGCCCAGGCGCCGGAGGCGTCGGAAGCTCCGAACGCGGCCTCCATCACGGCGCGCAGGATCGGGGCGTCAATGCGCTCGCCGCGTTCGAGATGGCCGAGAAGGTGATGGGCGGCCGCGAGGATAGCGGGCGCAGGGGCAGCGGGCGCGACCGGAGCGGTCACGGGCGACATGATGTTCATGAGCGGGACTTTCAGGAGAGCGGGAACGGGAAAGCCCGGACGGCGCTCTCTCTCGACCGGCCCGGACTCATTCCGTCCCGGCGGGCCTCTCACTCTCGGGGCACGGCGGTAGCCGGCACGAAAAAGCGCCCGGTCGCGAGGCCGGGCGCTATCCATCACGCCGGTTGATGTTCGTCGCCTTTGGGCAGGAAGCCGCCAGGATCGTCAGGGTCCGGCGGCAGATAGGCGTCATAGGGGTTGCCGTCGGCGAGATGGCCGAACGGGGTGAAGACGTAATCGCCGCTGTCGCGGCCGACCGCGCAGAGGACGTAACGCGGCTTGCCTGTTTCGGCGTCCGCGCACTCCATGAGCGCGAGGTTGCCGTCTGCCGCCGCGCGCAATAGCGTCTGGAAATTCGTCCGCGCATAGTCTGGGATGCTCATGTCGGGTCTCCCGCGCTGGAGAGCGCCTCGGCGAGCCAGCCATCCGTGTGGGTCCAGGCGACCGTTTCGCCGGTGGCGAGGTCGAGAACGTGCGCGCCGCCCCTGAAGGCGTTGACGCGAGGGCGTGAGCAGGTGTCGGCGTATTGGAAGCCCCAGCGACCCGTCAGGCCGAACTCTGCGGCGCAGAGCTTCACGAACTGTATCAGCCGTTCGGGATCGCCGGTCTCCTCGTCGCGCATCCAGAGTTGGGTTCCGCGATGCTCGGGCTGGATCGAGAGAAGGAAGCCCTCGGACGGCGGTTCCTCCGATGCGCCCTCCTCGGAGAGCTTGTTGTAGAGATCGAGCGCGCGGGCGGCGTTCTCGGGTGTGCCGACTTCGAGAAGGCACGAAAAGTGGGTAAAGTAGTTGGCCATGGCAGGCTCCTGAAACGAAAAAGCCCGGCGCGAAGCTGGGCTTGTGGTGGGGGTGAAGGGGGAAATGCGGTCAGTAGCCGAACTGCCAGGACGGCCACGGCTGACCGTCATCGGCGGCGGCGATGGCCTCCGTCAGGTAAGCCGCCTCGCCTTCGACGACGATCGGATCGCGCACCGGCGTTTCGTCGATGACGACGACGCGGCTGACCAAGCCGTCCTCGACCTCGACGTGAACGGGCACGAGGTATTGGAAGACGACGCGGCGAGAGGTGGGCGCGCGCTCTTCGATCATGGGATGTCTCCTTGAAAAATGGGGGAGCGACTTGCGCCGCTCCCCGCCCGTGCTCGTTATTCAGCCGCGACCGCCGCCAGCTCGTCGTCCTCGTCTTCGAGCGAGGTTTCCTCCCCGCCATCCTCGGTGAGGAAATCCGGCAGCGCCGCGTCGGCGCCAGTGTCGGCGTCGGCGGGCGTCTCCACGGCCTGGCCGCCGTCGAGATCGATGAGGCGCAGCGGCTCGGGCAGCCAGCCGGTGTCGGCGAGCAGCCGCTCGGCTTCCTTAGCCATGTCGCCCTTCTTGAGGTGGTCGATGAGCTGGGCGGCCCGTTCGCCGGCGCCTTCGCGGACGGCTTCGAGAATGCGCGCCTTGCTGACACGGTTGAGGTAGTTGCCGAACGTCGGCCGCCAGCCCACCTCGACCATATCGAGTCCGGTCGCGCGCGCGAGCCGGTCGGCCTGGGCGAGACGGACATTGAGCCCATGCTCGCTGACGCCGTTGCCGCTGTAAGGGTTCGGCCGCTCGTAGAGGGCGTTCACCCCGTAGCTCACGCAATGCGCGAGCAGCGCCATGCGGCTGGCGTCGTCGAGCGTCGTCAGCCAGTTCCAGAGCGCGTCGTCGTCGGCCGGGATGTCCTGCTTCCAGGCTTCCTGGCGCTCGGTGACGTTCTTCGCCGAGAGGCTGTCCTTCAGATCGTCAGCCTGCGCGGGGAAGAAGACGTGCCGCACATTGGCGTGCAGGCACCCCGGCGTGGAGTTGTGCAGGAAGGTCTCGGAGACGAGCTTGTGGAGCAGCATCGTCATGGCGACGTGCGGATTCTGCGCCACGGCGTCGCGCAACGCGAGGGTGCGGTGCGCGGTCAGCTCGATGACGAGGCGTTCGGGCAGCGGCTTGACGCCATCGTCCTCATCCTCCTCCGTCTCCGTGGGCTGGCCTCCGATGGTGATGACGGCGCGCTGGGCGGTCGGAACCACCGGATCGCCAGCGCTGTCGTCCGCGGCAGGGGCCTCGCCGCTTTTGGGCTCGACCGGAAGCTCGTCCTCGGGGCGGACATAGCCGCGATCGACTACGAGCGAGCCTTCGCCGTCGATGCTGACGAAGGCGCCGCCGATGGCGATGTCGGCTGGATCATAGAGCACGGGGCGCTGCTCGAAGGCGTCGAGCGCCTGCTCGAATTCCCCGAGCCGCTGGTCGATCTCGTCGGGCAATTCGTCGGCTTCGGCATATTTGGATTCGAGACGATCGTATTCGTCGCGAAGCGCCTCGCGGGTCGCCCGCTCCTCGTCGGTCATATCGACCGTGACGCCGGCCAACTCGCGCAAGCCGTGATCGTGACCATAGGGGAAGTTGACCGCCACCTCGATCCATTTCCAGCCCTCTCCGGCGACCTCCTCGGCCGCGGCCTTCAGCTTCTCGGAGACCAGACGATCAAGCAGCGCGGGATCTTGCAGCCAGCCGCCGTCGTCATCCTGAAAGAGGTCGCGCAGAACGCAGCCGCCGGCCGCCTCATAGACGTCGAGGCCGACGAACACCGCCCGCTTGTCGGACGCGCGCACGGTGGTCTCCGTCAGCATACGCTTGATCTGATAAGGCTCCTTCGACCACGAATTGCGGACGTTCTCCCAGACCTGTTCCTGGCGCGCGTGATCGTCCGTTACGGTGAACGCCATGAGCTGTTCCAGCGTCATACCATCGTCGGCATAGACATCGAGCAGCGTCGGCGAGACCGAGGCAAGCCGCAGGCGCTGCTTGACCACCTGCACCGGCACGAAAAAGGCTGCCGCGATGGCTTCCTCGGTCATGCCCTTTTCGCGCATGGCTTGGAAGGCGCGGAACTGATCGAGGGGATGAAGCGGTGCGCGCTCGATGTTTTCGGCCAGCGAAAGCTCGTCGATGAGGATGTCGCTGTCCGCACGCGACACGACGCACGGCACCGGCGCGGTCTTGGCCAAGCGCTTCTGCTTGACCAGCAGCTCGAGCGCACGATAGCGCCGCCCGCCGGCCGGCACCTCGAACATGGCGGTCTCCTGACCATCGACGTCAAGCACCGGCCGAACATGGAGGCTTTGGATGAGGCCGCGACGCGCGATCGAGGCCGCCAGGTCTTCGATCGAGACGCCGGCCTTCACACGCCGGACGTTCGCCTGGCTCAGCACCAGCTTGTTGAAGGGGATGTCGCGCGAGGACGACAGGGTGATCTTCTGAACGGCAGTAGCCATCGGGATTTACTCCGCGACGGGCGGCCGAGAGCCTCTCTCTCGACCTCCAACCCGTCACGGAGCGCAGCGCCGCCCTCTTCCTCTGAGGGCAGCGCCGCGAAACCATTGATCTGGAAGGTAGAGGAAACCGGTCACTACCAATCGGCGGGCCTTCGACTGCCAATCAGCCGAAGGGCGTGACCCGGGTTGAAAGCCGGAGATACGCAAAGCCGCATCTCCGGCTTTGCGGAAGTCAGGCGGCCCGGTCCATGAGCTTCTTTGCCTTGGCCTCCATGTCGAGGCGAACGTCCTGGTGAGGCTTGTCCCGCGCGACGGCGGTAATGCCCTGCACGAAATCGAAGATGCTTTCGGGCGGACGGCCTTCTTCGGCGAGCACCGCGTCGATGATCTTGCCGGTCTCGACCTTGGAGAAGCCTCGGCGGCGCAGGAAGTCGGTGCGGTCCTCGTCGTTCCTCGCCACGATCCGCTCGCGGGCAGCCTTGATGCCATTAACGAAGGGCATGGGCGAGGAGTTGGCGAAGTTGAGCAACGCTGGCGCCGCCTCATGGGCGAAGCGGTTGGCGGCGTATTTCGAGTGGCGGATGGTGATCTCCTCGAAATCCTCCACGCCCCAGAGGTTTCGATTCTGGCAGACCGCGCGGAGATAGAAGCTCGCCATGCCGAGCGTCTTCGCGCCGACCTCGGAATTCCAGCAATAGAAGCCGCGGAAATAGAGGTCGGGGGAGCCGTCGGGGAGCCGACCGGCCTCGATGGGGTTCAGGTCGTCCACGAGGAAGAGGAACACGTCGCGATCGGAGGCATAGAGCGTCGTCGTGTCCTTCGTGATGTCGACGCGGGGATTGTAGACGCCCGTCGACCAATCGAGCACGCCGGGTACTTTCCACCTCGTATCGCCGGCGCCGTTGCCGGCGATGCGCTGCACCGCCTCGACCAGCTCGTGGTCATAGATTCGGCCGTAGTCGGGGCCGGTGACGGCGCGCAGTTCGATGCGAGCGTTGTCGGTTTCGAGCGCCTTGATCTGCTCGGCCCGATGCGAGGTCAGACCGTATTGCAGATTGATGCCGGCCAGTGCGGCGGGGAGCTGACGGAGATAGGCGGCGGGCGCGCCGACCTGGCTGGCGAGCTGACCGAAGCTCCAGTGCGTCGGTGCGACGGGCGTGTCCGAACCCGGCAGTATGAGAGACAACCGCTCGGGATCGGTGCGGCTCGCCTCGACATGAATGAGCGCGGTTTCTACCACGCGGGTCCGGCTGCGCTCCGATCGGCTGCGCACAGAATCCGCCAGCTCCGACAGGGATAGATAACGCTCGTCATCAGGGCGAGAGAACCACTCCGACGAAACGCGGCCGATCCGCTCGCCGCGGCTGAAATCCACCTTGTAGCCACCGCTCATGTCGCGACGGGCGTCGAGAACCTGCATGTTCATGGGATCAAACTCCATGACGGGCGCCGAGAGCCTCTCTCTCGACACTCAACCCGTCATGGGTCTCCGATCCCCACTCTCACTCTTCGCGGGGCGTTGCGGGGGTGTCCCCGCAGAAGGGGTCGGCCGAGACCTTGGCTCGGCCGTAGGGGAAGGCATTCCCCTCCTGCCCCTCCAATTGCGGCATCCTCATTCCCAATTAGCGAGGCATTGATTCCCAAGTAGCCGGGTTCGGAGCCGGCGGCCCACTCGGCCGCGCGGTCTTTGAGGCCTTTCCCCTTCAGGAGGCACCCTGGTCCGGGCCATGTCGCAGCCTGGTTGAAAATTGTCAGAAAACTGCGTATATTTCTGACAGGAGATTGGCCGTGCAACGACTGACAGAACAGATTCTGGCGCATACAGAGGGCTTGCCCGAAGGCGCTCCGATCGCGGCGAAAAGCTTGCTCCATCTCGGCAATCGCGCCGCGGTGGACCAGGCATTATCGCGACTGGCTGAGCGCGGCCGGCTGATGCGTGCCGGGCGCGGCGTCTATCTGCGCCCGATTTCGAGCCGGTTCGGCATTCGCGCACCGTCCGTCGAAAAGGCCGTCGAAGCTCTCGCGGTCCAACGCGGTGAAGTGATCGTGCCGAACGGCGCCGCCGCCGCCAACGCGCTCGGCCTCACGACCCAGGTGCCAGTGCGGTCGGTCTACCTGACATCCGGTCGTAGCCGGACCATGAATCTGGGCCAGCAAATCGTCGAGCTACGGCATGCGCCGCGCTGGCAGTTGGCGCTGGCCGATCGGCCAGCCGGTCGGGCCGTGCGCGCGCTCGCCTGGCTGGGGCCGGAAAAGGCGGAAGCGGCCGTGAAGCAACTGAAGCACAAGCTGCCGTCGTCCGCGTTCGGCGAACTTGTCGCCGCCGCGCCCCAGCTCCCGAGCTGGCTCGCCAGAACGGTCGGCAAGGTCGCGCATGGCTGAAGCGTTTCTCACATTGTCGGCCGACGATCGGCGCGAGGCCTTGGCAGTCGCTGCCGATCGATCCGGCCGCCCACTCCATCTGCTGGAAAAGGACGTGTGGGTCGTCTGGACCCTGGCGACGCTGTTCGGATCCGACCTCGGCGAGCATCTCGTATTCAAGGGCGGTACATCGCTGTCGAAGGCGTATCACGTCATCCAGCGCTTCTCCGAGGATGTGGACCTCACCTATGACATTCGCGCCATCGCCCCCGACTTGGTGGGTGAGAATGGCGAGGCCCTGCCGAAAAATCGGAGCGAGGAGAAGCGCTGGTCGAAAGCCGTCCGGCATCGCCTGCCTGAATGGGTCGATGGAATGGTCCGACCTCTACTTGCCAGCGTGATCGACGCGCAATCGCTGCCCGCGACGCTCAGGGTCGAAGGCGACAAGCTGTTCGTCGACTATGAGGCGACCTCGGCGGGATCGGGTTATGTGGCGCCGAGCGTGATGCTGGAGTTCGGCGCCCGCTCGACGGGGGAGCCGGCGAGCCCGCGCGATGTCGTGTGCGACGCGGCCGGACTGATCGAAGGCGTCGAATTTCCAACAGCGCGCCCGCGGGTCATGCATGCCGAGCGGACCTTCTGGGAGAAGGCGACGGCGATGCACGTTTTCTGCCTGCAGGAACGGCTGCGTGGCGAGCGCTTCGCCCGCCACTGGCATGACGTTGTTCGACTCGATGATGCGGGGATCGCCACCGCCGCACTGGCCGACCGTGATCTCGCCGGCGCGGTCGCCCGCCATAAGAGCATGTTCTTCGCGGAGAAGGCTGCCGATGGCGAGGCCATCGACTACGACGACGCCATCGGCGGGAAGCTGCAGCTCGCACCGGCGGGTGAAGCGCGCGCGGCGCTGGCCACGGATTATGCGCGCATGGTCGACGACGGGCTACTGCTCGAAGACGCCGAGCCGTTCGAGGCGCTAATCGAGCGATGCGCAGAGCTCGCCGAACGGGCAAACCGCGCGGCAGAATAATGGGAGCTGGGGGAACTAGTGGGGCTGTATAAAGAGTGGTGCGACGCCACCAAGGAAAAGAATAAGCGCAAGCGCTACTGGACTTATGTCGAGAAGGACGGCGGTCGCGACGAGATTCGCGATGATCTCGCCGAGACAATCCGCTCGCATTACGACCGGCTCGAACGCATCGCCGAGGACGTGGATCGCCTCGGATACAAAGTCGCCGCGAAGATCCTCAGCGAGGCGATGCCGCAGACGTCCAAAGGTCGTTCCGGTGATCTCGGCGAGATTCTCGCGACCGAGCTGGTTGAGGAAGAGATCGGGCTCCGCGTCCCCGTGCGCCGCCTCCGCTACAAGGATGGGCGCAACATGGCTATGCGCGGCGACGACTTCATCGGCGCCGGATACGATGCGGCCGGCGAGAAGCTCTGGCTCCTAAAAGGCGAAGCGAAGAGCAACAAGGTGCTCGGCAAGGCCACGGTCACGAGCGCCCGCAAGGTGCTCAACCGCGACAATGGACGCTGCACGCCCGATTCCCTGCTGTTCGTCGCCAATCGCCTGTTGGAGAGCAACGACCCGGATGACAACGCGCTGGGCCGCAGCCTTCGTGACGAGGTAGGCCTGAAGTCTCTTCGCGCAGATCGCATCGACCACATGCTGTTCACCGTGTCCGGCAATGGCCCGCACGCTTCGTTGAAGGAGGACCTCGACGCCGCTGGGACCAACCGGGACCACTACGTGGTGAACATTCACATCGAAGATCACCAGGACTTCATCGCGGCCATGTACCAGGAGGCGGAAGACCTTGGAGACGATTGACGAGCTGACCGCGTTCCTTGCGACCGCGACCGTCGATGGCATCCTCGGGCGCTTGCTCTACCGGGGCGCCGCCTGGTCGCTGATGCGCGAAGAAGGCGTGCTGCCGGCGAATGCGCCGCCGCTCGGCGCGACGATCGAAACCGACCTCGCCGAGCATGGCTTTGCCCTGCTTCGGGGCGCGATGGCCCTGCGCGCTCAGGCCGGTTCGTCGGATTTGACCAGCAAGGCATTTGAGCGGGCCGCCAACGCCTTCGAAGCCCTGGTGCGCAACGGCGATCCGGAGTCCCCCGATCGTGGTTTCCGTCGCACGATCGCCGCAGCGGCCTATCACCTGGCCGGCTTCTCGGCCGTTGCCTATTCGCTCTTCAACGAGACGGCGGACGACCTCAATGCCTCGCCGGGCGAAACGGCGATCCGGCATCTGATCCTGCGCGATCTCGGCCAGTTGCGCGGCTTCGTTCGCGGGTGGCTCGACGACGAGGCGCACGACGACGAGCAAATCGCCGAAGCGTTGGCGGGCGAAGATCCCGACATCGACGAGGCGCTGTCGACCATCCTCAACACGACGATCTGCCGGGCTCTGGCGCATTTTGACTTCGCGCTCGAGACGGGCGAGCCCGAGCCGATCGAGACCGCGCGGGCATTGCTCGCCACCGCGGTCAGTCTGGCGGACAACGCCGAGAATGTTCCGCTGTGGTGGATATCGAACCTGTGCCGTCACCTGATCGATGACCTCTGGCAGCATTCGCTGCATGAGAACCTGCCGACCGAGCCGCCGGAGGGAACGGAGGAAAAATACCCGGACCTGCGCCGGCTGTTCATCTCGTCGCTCTACGCCCGCAAAACGTCCGAGGTGGAGCTGTGGCCGTCGCAGCGCGAAGCGGCCCGGCGCTCCACCGACGTCACCGACGATCTGGTCGTCGCCCTGCCGACCAGTGCCGGCAAGACCCGCGTGGCCGAGATCGCGGCGCTGATGACCCTGTCGTCGGCGCGCCGGGTGCTGATCGTCACGCCGCTGCGTGCTCTGTCGGCGCAGACCGAGCGATCCTTCAGAAAGACCTTCGCGCCGCTCGGCTTTAGCGTCTCCTCCCTTTACGGCGCCAGCGGCCTTTCGGCTGGCGATGAAGACGCGCTGCGCTCCCGCGAAATCATCATCGCGACGCCCGAGAAGCTCGATTTCGCGCTGAGAAGCGACCCCTCGCTGATCGACGATGTCGGCCTGATCGTCCTCGACGAAGGCCACATGATTGGCCCGAGCGAACGCGAGATCCGCTATGAAACCCTCGTGCAGCGCCTGCTTCGGCGCGCGGACGCAGGCGAACGCCGTATCGTTTGTCTGTCGGCGATCCTGCCCAGCGGCGACGAACTCGACGATCTCACCGCCTGGATACGCTCCGACGAACCCGGCGAGCCGGTGCGTTCGGATTGGCGCCCCACGCGCCAGCGGTTCGGCGCACTCACCTGGCGGGGCAAGGATGCGCTGCTCCGACTCGACCTCGACGACGATGGTCCGTTCCTCGACAAGTTCGTCGTGGAGAAGGCGGCTCTCGGGAAAGAGAAGAAGCCCTATCCGCGTAAGAACTCGCATCTCGCCCTGTTCGCGGCGTGGGAATTTGCCGGCCAGGGCAAGCGGACCCTGATCTTTTCCACCCAGGCGAATTGGGTCGAGAGCTATGGCAGACAGGTCGTGGACCTGTGCAAGCGGGGCTATCTGGACTCGCTCTTGGAGGACGAGGCGTCGATCGCCCGTGCTCTGGAAGTCGGCAAGGAATGGCTGGGCGAAGACCATCCAGCCGTGGCCTGCCTGAAGGCGGGCGTTGCCATTCACCACGGTCGGCTGCCGAGCCCGTTCCTGCGCGAGCTGGAGGCCCTGCTGTCCGAGGGCGTCCTGAAGGTCATTGTCGCGTCGCCGACGCTGTCGCAGGGTCTCAATCTCAACGCCGCCGTCTTGTTGGTACCAGCGCTGTATCGGGCGTCCGAGAAGATCAAGGGCGAGGAGTTCGCGAACGTCGCCGGCCGCGCCGGGCGCGCCTTCGTGGACGTCGAAGGCCTCATCGTCCACGTCATGTTCGACAAGATCGACTGGCGAAAGAAGGAGTGGCGAAAGCTCGTCGCTTCGGCCAAGGCGCGCACGTTGAAGAGCGGTCTCATCCAGATCGTTGCGGAGATCCTTGAGCGCCTTTCCCGCGAAGGTGTCCTGGATCGCGATGACGCTTGGGAATATCTCGCCAACGCCCGGGAGGCTTGGCGATCGCCCGAAGAGGAAGCCGCGGTCGCCGAGCGCCTGGCGGCCGGTGCGGAATATGACGCCGATGGCGATGACGACGAAGGCGGTGGCGATGACGAGGAAGAGACCATCGACGAGGAGCCGCTTTCGCAAATCGTTGAGCGCCTTGATGCGACCGTGTTCGGCCTGATCGAAGCACTTGATGCCGACCGCGCCGACCTGCCGAAGCTCTTGGACGAGGCGCTCACGGGATCGCTCTGGGCCCGGCAGATCGCCCGCGAGGATGAGGACGTCGCCCCGCTGCACAAGAAGGTCTTCGAGGCACGCGCTGATCTCATCTGGAAGACCACCACGGCGCAGGCGCGGCGCGGACATTTCGCCATGGGTGTTGGGCTCGAGGCTGGCCTATCGATCGACGCGATGGCCGACGAGCTGGCCGAACTCCTCGACCGAGCGGACGAGGCGGCACTGAGCGGCGACATCGACAAACTTGTCGATGCGCTGGGCGGTCTCGGCGAACGCCTGTTGTTCATACGGCCCTTTATTCCCGATAAGGCGAACGCGCTGCCGGCGAACTGGAAAGCGATCCTGCGAAGCTGGGTATCTGGTGAGGATGTCGCCAAGATTGGCCCGCAGAACATGCGGGCGGTTGAGGAGGCCTTCACCTATCGCCTGGTCTGGGCGCTGGAAGCCGTCCGCACCCGTCGCATGTCCCGCGGTTGGGTGCCTGAAACGGTGGCGGGCGGCGCCGCGGCGGCGGTGGAAACCGGCGTGCCCCAATTCATGATGTCCATGCTGATCCGCGCGGGCCTGCCGTCGAGGCGCGCAGCCATGGCCGCGATCGAAGATGCCAAGCCGGTCTTTGTCACGCCCCCCGAAATGCGGGCCTGGCTCGAATCCGACGAGATCACGGCCTACACTGACGCCGGCGACTGGCCGACGCCTGACACCGCCGCGCTGTGGGCGCGGTTCCGGACGGAAGCCCTCAGCGGTGGCATCCAGAAATGGTCGGTCGAAAACTACAAACGCCTGCTCGACACCGCCGCCGCTCCGCCTGCCGGCCTCTATCGCATCGTCACCGACGAGGGTGATGGGCGGACCTGGCTGACGACGCCTGACTACCAGCGGGTCGCCGCCTTCAAGAAGCCGGCGGTCGATCCCAAGCCCAGCCTCTTCTCGGGCCGATTGCCCGGCGGCACCAGGCTGGTTGAGGCCTTGCGCGTCGGCCGCGGGAAACTGCGCTGGCCGACAGCCGATGCGTAAAGGGGAACGGTAGTCATGCTTTATGCTTGGGTCGGCGACCAGAAACGTGCGCCCGCCGCGAAGGGAGAGCGCACGACCTGCCGCGACTGTGGCGGGCTGCTCACCGCCGTCATGCCGGTCGAGAACACGCCCCACTGGCGGCACAAGGCGGGCGACTGCGATCCCTGGAGCGAGCCCGAGGGGCCTTGGCACCTCGGCTGGAAAGAGCTTTTCGACATGTCGTGCCGGGAGATCGCTTTGCGCGATCCGGCGACCGGAGAATTGCATCGCGCGGATGTTCTAGTCGGCAGCGGCACGCCTATGGCCACCGTGCTGGAGCTACAGCATTCCTCAATCAGCGAGGAGGAGCGCAATGCGCGGGAGGCCTTCTATCGGCGCGGGCATCGGATGTTCTGGCTGGTCCACATCCATAGCGAAAGCTCGTTCCTAGGGACCTATTTCGGCATGTCGCTCGATTTCAAATCCCGCGTCGTCGATCTCGATGGCAAGGAGTTCGCGATCATGCGGTGGATGGGACCGAACAAGCAGTTCATTGAGAAATGGAAGCGCGCTGCCGCCCACGTCTTCTTCCATGCGGGCCCATACATCTTCTACCTCGCTGGTCCTGGCGTGGCCGCCCGCCTCGGCAGTCCATTGAAGCGTGGCGAGTTCGCCCTTTGCGCGCTGACACGCGATGAGTTTTTGCGGGCCGTCCGCTGGGAGGATGGTGCTGTTTGACGAGCTATTCATCTCGCTCCGCGCCGTCCCCACGAAGTCGAACCAAGGCCGACCGAAGCCAGCGATGTCCGTGCCAGTCAGGCCGGAACTACAAGCAGTGTCACGGCCGATGACCAACGACGGCAAACACCCATCATTGAGCATTCTGGTAGACCGCTATTTCCTCGACGAAAGCGGCCATGGCGGCGATCTCGCCTCGGCTAAGGCGCTCGATTTCGCAGGCCAACCGTTCTTCGCACTGGCCTGCGTCGGAACGGGTGATGCTGCGCTGTTGGCCGCGGAGTTGGATCGGCTACGTGTGCATTACGCCTGCGGTGAAGGCGAGTTGAAATCGACCAGGTTGGGAAAGAAGCTGACGCCGATCGCGGGTGAGCTGATCACCTTCCTTGGCCAACACCGATGGCCGCTCTTCGTGGAACTGGTGGACAAGCGGTTCTTCGTCGCGATCCACATCGTCAATCACCTGCTTTGCGGCCCCTACGGTCTCGGTAATGTCGATATGGCGAGCCGCAATATGATCGCAGAATTCCTCTCGGACGAGGATTCCGACGCAGTGCTGATGGCCTACATCAACGCCAGCGAGACACTCTCGGTGCCATCCGTAGCCGCCGTCATCGATCTGCTTTGGGACTGGCTGGATCGCTCTGACGCCGAGATCGCCCGAACAGCACAGGTGCTGACGATGTTCGCGCGGGACCGCGTGCGGAAATCGTCGGCGAAGGCCGAGGAATTTCTGCCGATCGCTGATGAGTCAGCCACCGGGAAAAAGGTCTGGATGCTGCCCAACCTCCAGTGCCTCACGAACATCTACGCTCGTCTCAACCAGTCCCGTCCTGCGAGCCTTGACGGGGCCCAGCTCGTTCACGACGGGCAGATGCAGTACGCAAAGGTACTCGATGACTCCAAGAGGCTCATGGAGCGACTCGCGACCGAGGCTGCTCTGCCGATCGTTCCGTTCGCCGACTATCGCCTGCGAGGGCGTGGCGATCTCATCTTCGCGACCGGGAAGATCGAACCATGCCTCCAGGCAGCCGACATCCTTGCGGGCTGCGCGATGCGTTTCGCGCGGGACGGCAAGGCGCGGAAGGGCCGCATCGAAAAGCCGCTCCGCGAGGTGTTCCACCGGATGAACGATGCCGGCGACCCGATGCAAGCGACTGGCATCAACCTGGTGATGACCACCCGCCTGCTCGAAACGCTGAGTGTTCCGCATATCCCGGGGGACTTCGCAGATCGTATATTCTCCTGCGCCTGACGACGCCCCGAGATACAGTTCTCAGGCAGCCAGACGACGCTCCTCGTCTTCGGCTTCGTTCGCCGACTCTCCCACCGCTTTGGTCAGGAAGAGGTCAAGTGCCGCTCGACGGGAATCTCGATCCAATGCGTAGGCCGTCTGCTTGAATTCGATTCCCTGGAGCAGCCCATTTATGTAGCCCGAGATTGTATCGGCGGCCATGATGAGCGCGGTATCGAGCGTGTGAATGTATTTGCTCGTCACCGAGCCTTTCGAGTGGCCGACGAGCGCCGCGATCGTCACCTCGGTGAAACCGAGATCGTTGGCTATGCTGGCGAAGCTATGGCGCAGAACGTGCGGCGTGATGTCGGCAAGCGGCGAGTCCTTGAAAATCTGCTTCCAATGATTGGGGAAACCGCCAAACGCGGCGTCCTCCGCTCGCGGGCCGGGGAACACATAGGTTCCCGCCTGATTCTTGCGCCGCTCCTCCAGATACTCGACGACGGGAAGCCCGATGGGACGGATGGATGCCCCCTCCTTGCTGTCGGCCAGACGGAGGCAACTGGTGCCCGTGTCCGCCTCGGCCCACATGAGACCGATCATCTCGCTTCGCCGGCACCCGGTGAGCGCGATCTGGCGGATGATGTCGACGGTCATGGCGTACTTCTCAGTCTCGGCGGCTTTGCGCAGGATTTCGCCCAGGGTGCGATATTCGGCCTCCGTGAGGCGACGGCCGCGCACATTGTCCTTGGGCTTGCGGACGCCGTGCGCCGGGTTCGCCGTGATGATGCCGGCTTCCATGGCGTAGGTTAGTATCCCGCCGAGCAGTCCGACGGTTCGCGTCGCGGTTCCGACGCCGCCGCGAACTATCGCCTTGCCGCGCAGCTTCTTCGTCTTGACCGACACTGCAGTCTTCCCGGCCATGATGTCCTTCAACACTTTGGCGATGTCGGCCCTGACGAGATCCTTGACCCGCCGGTTGCCGATGAGCGGGATGATGTGCCGGCGAATCCGTCCGATGTCGCTCACGATCGTGCCGGCCTTCTTCGGTCGGCCACCCTTTCCAAGGATGAGCCCGGCATCCAAATCCTTGAGATAGAGTTCGCAAAGCTCCTTGACCGTGATCGCCTGGTGGTCGAGCTGACGTTCCTCTGCGGGATTGTCGCCCTTGGCGATGCGGCCGAGCTGCACCTTCGCTTCTTGCCGGGCCGTCTCCGGCGTCCAAACCCCATGCAGACCGATGGTGTAGCGCCGTGTCCGTCCGGCGGCGCGATACTGGATGAGATAGCTGCGCTTGCCGGAAGCGAACACACGGAGGCCGAAGCCAGGTAGCTCGTCATCCCAAAGGAAGTAGTCCTTTTCTCGGACACTGGCCGCATCCACAATGCGCTTGGTCAGCTTTGCCATGTGGCATCTCCCCCGCTAACGAGGGGCTGTTTCCACGGAAGCACCACGGAAGCAGCCGAATGAATATCGGAGCGAATTTTCGGATAGACAATTCGGCGCGCAAAACCAAATAGTCCAGAGGTTTCAAGTGGTTGTCGAAGCATGGCGTGTCCTAGCGTGCATAAAGGATGGCTAGGTCAAATTGCTCCGAAGGCAAAGGTCACACGTTCGAATCGTGTCGGGTGCGCCATTCTGTTTACGTGCAGGATGTGCTCGCGACCTTCCAATTGCATGCCCGACGAACAAGTCGCCGCACGATAGGCACCGCCTTCGCGCGCATGAGCTGACGCGGGTAATAACCCCTAAGCCGCCCTGCTCTGCGCCTGATCGCCGATCAGGCTCACGCGATTCCGCCCTGCAGCTTTGGCTTGATACAGCGCGAGGTCGGCTTCGGCGAACAGGTCGGCGATCCGCCGCTGGTGAGGGCGGCCGATCAGGGCAGCGCCGATCGAGGCGCTGACTTTGATGCGATGGCCGTTCCAGAACAGCGGACGGCTCAACATTACGATGGTCCGCCGCAGCACGTCGGCAATCCGCTCGGCGCTAGTCGGCGTCCGCAGGATGATGGCGAACTCGTCGCCGCCGAGACGGCTGATCAGGCCGGCGCTATGGAAGGCGCGGCGCAGGCGCTGGGCTACTTCGCACAGGCACGCGTCGCCGGCGAGATGGCCGAGCGTGTCGTTGAGCTCCTTGAAGCCGTCGAGATCGATCAGCACCAGCGCCGAGGCGAAGCCATGATGCAGGCTGTCGCCCACCACCTCGCGATAGCGCGTCTGAAAGCAGGCGCGATTGGCGAGACCGGTGAGCGGATCGGTTTCGGCCTGCCGCCGGAGGCGCTCGATCGCGAGCCGGTCGGATGTGACGTCCTGTTTGCAGCCGAAGATCCGCACCGGGCGGCCGCCCTCGCGCAGCGCGTTGATCGACAGCCGCATCCAGCGCATCTCGCCGCGCCAGGTGCGGATCTCGGTCTCCAGCGTGACCGGACGTCCGCTCTGGATCACTTCGGCGCGCGCGAGCTCCATGTGGCGCCGGGATTCGTCGACATAGAGATCGACGATGCTGGCGCGCCGCAGCGGGTTGCCGATCGGATAGCCGAACAGATCATAGACCGCGGAGGTCCAGTTCAGGCGCTCGGTTGCGAGGTCGCATTCCCAGGCGCCGATCCCAGCGGCGGTCAGGGCCTGATCATAGAGACGTGCGCGAGCCTCGTCCGACAAAACCGAGGCGACAGAGTCTTCCCTCATCGTCGATCCGGCAGCGATCCATACGTCTAATTAAGACCTAAGGACTAGGGCTGCCGCGTTAATGATTCCTATATTCATTTGCCGCACGTGCGCGGGCCGTTCGTCTCAACCAACTCCACACCGCGGCTCGGCGATCTCGGAAATTCGGCTGAGGTCCAGGATCGTCAGGCGGTGGCGACCGCTTTTGACGAGACCTTGTTTCTGCCAGGCGCTCAGGGTGCGGCTGACGGTGAAGTAGGTCAGGCCTGCCATCGAGGCGAGGTCGATCCGGGTCACCGGGGATTCGATATGAATGCCGGCGGACGTCTGGACGCCTGCCTGGGCAGACAGCCGCAGCAGCGAGGCGGCGATCCGCTGCGCGATGCATTTGCCGGTCATCTCAGTGGCGCGCTGCAGCATCTCGCGTGTCCGGTCGCCGGCAATGCAGACGACGTTGTCGGCGAGCGCCGGGCTCTGCTGGGTCAACGCGATGAACGAACTCGTCCGCCACGCCAGCACCGAGGTGGCCTTGATCGCAGTGGCGGTAGCTGGATATGAGCGCTGGCGAAACGCCGCCACGCAGCACAGATCGCCCGGCCGCATGATCCGCAGCGTGATCTGCTCGCCCTCGCTGTTGAGTTGGGTGACGCGGACCAAGCCGCTGAGGATCTGAAACAGATACTCCGGCACGTCCCCCTGGTGAAACAGCGCCTGCCCGGCCGGGAATTG
Organism: Rhodopseudomonas sp. G2_2311; assembly: GCF_047501505.1. Lineage (NCBI taxonomy): Bacteria > Pseudomonadati > Pseudomonadota > Alphaproteobacteria > Hyphomicrobiales > Nitrobacteraceae > Rhodopseudomonas > Rhodopseudomonas sp. G2_2311. The sequence goes on along the minus strand of NZ_JAZDRK010000002.1, from coordinate 414,365 downwards.
CCGCAGGCTCGACGCGTCCAACAGGCGCGACGTCTCCGCAGGCGGCAATTGCGAGAATAGCGCGCTGCGTGTGGCAGCGGCGCGTAGGACACCCTTTTCCATCATCAACCTTGCGACCCTGCGGGGTTTATCAGCGGGCGTTTCCTACGCATCCTTCCTATCAGCGGCGCTGGCCGCTGTGGTTTTGAAGGCCTCTAATCGGCACGTGAACAATTGTCACAGTCGCGAGCTTTTCAGGGGGCCGCCGCGCCCACGGCCGGCGTTGTTTGCTCGAAAGCAAAAAGCCGCGGCGATGCGCTCGCTATGGTCGGCGCTGATCGAGAAAGCCCGATTGCCATCGAGATCAGAACCGAAAGGTCGTGATCGCGGTCGCTGACGCGGGCCTGTGTGCCGGCTGTCGCGTCCCGCAAGGGCGCGATCTTTCATTCGCAAGGAGGGCGAGCCATCGCCGCGCCGCACGCCGAGAAGGCGGGCGATGATCGAATGGACGGGATCGAAGAATGAGAGCGGATGCGCATCCGGACACACGCAGCCTGATCGGCAAGACGCTTGCGGCGGCACCACGCCGGCCGCTGCGAACCATCACGCTGGCGGCCCTGCTGACCTCGAGCAGCCAGCTCTGCTTTGCGCAATCGGCAACGCCCGGCGCCACCATCACGCTCGACACCATCGTGGTCGAGCAGCCGCGCGAAGCGGTCCGCGCGCCGGCGCGGCCGCGCTCCGTGGTGCGCCGCGCCGCTCCTGCCGCGCCACCGAGCGCGGCGCCGGCAGCTTCCGCCGCTCAGACGGTGGACCTGGTGCGCGAGCGCTTCAACGTGCTGGCCGGCGGCGTCGCGCTGGTGTCGCAGAAGGACATGCCGAACGCGGGCAACCCGACGCTCGCCAACACGTTGTCCGGTGTTCCCGGACTGATCATCCAGAACTTTCTCGGCGCCAACGACCAGCCGCGGATTCAAATGCGCGGCTCGGCGCAGCAGAACCCGGCCGAGCGCGGCGTGCTGGTGCTGTATAACGGCCTGCCGATCAACCGCGCCGACGGCTCCTACATCGTCGGCTTCGCCAATCCGCGGCAGGCCGAAGCGATCGAAGTTTATCGCGGCTACATGGCCAACCGGCTCGGCGCCACGGTGCTGAGCGGCGCGATCAATTTCATCTCGCCGACCGGATCGAGCCAGCCCGGCGTACAGATGTCGGTGAGCGGCGGCAGCTTCGGCCAGATCAACAGCAGCGCCCAGATCGGCACCAAGAAGGACAACGTCGACGCCTTCCTGCAATTCGACACCACGCGCCGCGACGGCTTCCGCGACTACAATTCGTCGGACCGCAACAGCCTCAATGCTAACGTCGGCATCGCGCTGTCGGAGAACGTCAAGACCCGGTTCTTCCTCGGCTACACCGACCTCGGCTTCGACGTCGCAGGCCCGATCAACAAGGACGCGCTGTTCGCCAATCCGCGGCAGACCGCGACCGGACCGACCGTGGTCAACGGCGTCGCGATCAATCCGGGACCGAACGCGGTGCGCGACAAGCCGCGGCGCGACGCCAGCCAGTTCATGATCGGCAACCGCACCACCGCGACGTTCGATGCCCATCTGATCGATATCGCGCTCGGCTACACCTACACCGACGACACCTTCCGGTTTCCGATCTCTTCGGGGGTACGCAGTACCAAGGGCGGCGACTTCACCGGCCTCGTCCGTTACGCCTATAACCCGGCGGACGCGCTGCTGCCGTTGTTCGAAACCACCGCGCAGTACAGCGTCGGCTCGGCGGATCGCGACTACTATCTCAACCAGAGCGGCATGACCGGCGCTCAGTTCGGCAGCAACCGGCTCGACGCACAGACGCTGTCACTGTTTGCCGGCGCCAACGTGCCGGTCTGGCAGCAATGGACGGTGTCGCCGGCGATCTCCTATGCCTATGCGACGCGCGACAATGACGACCGCTACACCGCCGCGGCGCGGCCGACCATCGCGTACAATCCCGCGAAGCCCACGGTGCTGCTGCCGAACGGCTCGGTGCCGACCCAGGACAACGGCTACGCGCGATCCTACTCGGGCTGGAATCCGAGCCTGGCGCTGTCGTATCGACCCGACGCGACGCAGACCTTCTTCATCGCCGGCAGCCACAGCTTCGAGCCGCCGACCCATGACGACCTGATCGCGACCATCAACGGCACGCCGAATACCAGCCCCGGACGGCCGACACCGGCCAATCCTAAATTGGTCGCAGCGGCGTTCGCGACGCCGAACCTGTCGGCGCAGACCGCCGTGACGGTGGAAGGCGGCTGGCGCGGCCGCGCCGATCGGTTCTCCTGGGACGTCGTCACCTACTACTCGTGGATCGACAACGAGCTGCTCAACCTGCGGGATGTCACCGGCGCCTCGATCGGCGCGATCAATGCCGACCGCACCACGCATTTCGGCATCGAACTCGGCGCCGGCGTCAAGTTCACCGACAAGCTCTCCGGCCGGCTCGCCTACACCTATCAGGACTTCCGCTTCGTCAACGATCCGCTGCGCGGCAACAACAAGCTCGGCGGCGCGGTGCCGCATCTGATCTACGCGCAATTGCAGCTGCAGGCGACCGACGCCTGGATGGTGCAGGGCGCGGTGCGCTGGAGCCCGGCGTCGGTGCCGGTCGACAATATGAATACGCTGTACGCCGATCCCTACGCGGTGGTGGATCTGCGCAGCGAGTATCGGATCAACAAGACGTTCCGGGTGTTCGGCGAGATCACCAACCTGTTCAACAAGACCTACGCGGCGACTTCGCTGGTGGTGGATCAGGCGCGCCCCGATCAGGCGGCATTCCTGCCTGGCGACGGCCGCGGCTTCTACGCCGGCATCAAGGCGTCGTTCTGATCAACCAGCAAGGATACGATATGACCAAACGCCTTCTTCTGGCGGCCATCGCGGCTGCCAGCCTTGTCGCGCCGGCGATCGCCGCGGACTCAGTCAGCCTTTCCCACTTCCTGGAGCAGTGGGACGGCAACAATGACGGCATCGTCACGCTGGCCGAGATCAAGCAGGGACGCGAGCATCGTTTCTACGCCTTCGATGCCAATGCCGACGGCTATCTCGATCGCGACGAATATGCGCGCTTCGACAAGGTGCGCGACGCCGGCATCGCGCGGTTCTCGCCTGAGGAGCAGGTCAAGATCCGGCAGATCGCCGACGGCCTGACGCTGCCGCGTAATGACACTGACGGCGACGGCCGGGTGTCGCGCGCCGAATTCATCGACGGCAGCGCGGCGTGGATGAAGGCGATCGACAAGGACGGCGACGGCCAGCTGACGTCCCGCGACTTCCCGGACTAACACCAGCGCGATCGTCCCGGCATGCGAGTCTCGCCGGGACGATCACCGCAACGGCTCAGGCCGGCCTCCGCGCCACCACATAATGGGCGTGGCGATTGCTGCCGAAAGTGCGTGAGGCCTCGATCTCGAATCCGGCCTCCGCGATCGCGGCCCGCAACTGCTGCGACGTCAGCGATTTGATCGGCGGCACCCAGCCGATCCGCTGTAGCACCGGGATCACGCCCCAGCGCAGCGCCGGATTCATGTCGCCGATGCAATAGGTCTTGCTCAGCAGCAGGCCGCCGGGCTTGAGCCGGTCGCGAATGGCCGACAGCGTGGCGCGGATGTCGTCGACCAGGTGCAGGATCAGAAACGCGCAAACCGCATCGTATGGCGGCTCGCCGGTGGAGAGATCGGCATCGGCGACCACGAAGCTTAGATTTGGCGGCGCCGGCTTCGCGCTGGCGATCCGCACCATCTCGGGCGACAGGTCGGTCGCGGTCCACTGCGCCACCCCGGGCGCGAGGCGGATCGCGGTGCCGCCGGTGCCGCAACCGATCTCGAGCACTCGATCCGACGGCGACAGCCGCCCGGCCGCGTCCGCCAGCATCGCCTCATAGGCGGCGACGTCCTTGATCGGCCGCGCGGCGTAGCGCTCGGCCATCCGATCCCAGAATCCGCGTTGGCTGGTCATGCTCGCTCGTCCCCCGCGTCGCGATTGATGACGGGGGCAGGATAGAACCCGACGCGCCCGATGGGCACTCGCCGAACGGATGGTGGTGACGAGTGGTCGCACTGCGCTGGCGTGACGGCCAAATACCTCTTGCCGGCGCTGCTGCGTTGTCGCGCAGGACGCCCGCACCGCGCCACGAATAGGCACAGCTTGCATTGTTCTTAGGCGACACCATCGACGAGCGATAAGCTGGGCTTTGGCCAAGCGATAAGTTTGTGCAGCGGGCGACAAAAAAGGGCTGCGCACTTTCGTACGCAGCCCGTTTTGTGATCGCTTTTGTTGCGCTTGGTTACTGCAGCCCGATCGTGGTCAGGTCCTGAAACCAGTGCTGCGCCTGCACGAAGCTCTTCACCTTCGGCGACAGCGCGTGCGGATTGGTATCGTGCACCACCCACACCAGCGCTGCGTCGTCGACGATCAGCGAGTGCGCCTGCGCCAGCAGTTCGTCCTGCTTCTTTGGCTCGAACGTGGTCTTGGCCTCGTCGATCAGCGCATCGACCTTGGGATTTTTGTAGCCGCCCCAGTTGACGCCGACCGGCGCCACCTGCCCGGAATGGAAGAACCGCACGATCGCATACAGCGGATCGGAGGTAACGTAGGCGATGTTGTTGGCGGTGATGCCGGCGTTGGATTCATCGGCCGCGCCCTTGCGCCACGCGGTGTACAGCACTTCGAGTTCGACCACCTTGAACTCGACGTCGATGCCGATCTCCTTGAAGCTCTGCTGCAGGAACTCGTTCATCGGCAGCGACAGCATCTGGCCGGTGCCGCCATTGGCGATGATGAATGTGGTCTTCAGCGGCTTCTCCGGCGAATAGCCGGCTTCCTTCACCAGCTTCTTGGCTTCCGCCAGATCGTATTTGATCTTGAACGACGGGTTGCCGAACCACGGGCTCGACGGATCGACCTGACCGACAGCCGGCTTGGCGAGGCCGTTCATCAGCCCGACCACCGCCTCGCGATCGATCGCGAGATTGAGCGCCTTGCGCAGGCGGATGTCGGTCCAGGGCGAACCGGGCAGCACGCTGAGGTGATAGTTCCAGACGTGCGGCGTGACGTTGTCGACGATTTTCATGCCGGCGGCCTTGAGCTGCGGCACCGCGTCGGGCGCAGGCGTTTCGATCAGGTCGACCTGCCCGGCCAGCAGCGCATTGGTGCGGGTCAATGCTTCCGGCATCGGGATCAGCACCAGCTTGTCGGTCTTCGGCAGCCGCGACTTGTCCCAATACTCATCGTTCTTGGTGAGCTCGGCGAGCTCGCGCGGCACCAGCTTGGTGAGCTTGAAGGGACCGGTGCCGGATGGATTGGCGGCGAACTTGTCCCAGTCCTTGCCGACCTTCTCGTACTGCGCCGGACTGGATACCAGGAACCACAGCATCTGATAGGGAAAGAACGAGTCGACCGTCTTGGTGGTGATCTCGACGGTTGAATCGTCGATCTTGGCATAACTCTTCACCGACGGCAGCCGGGTCTTCACCTGCGCGCTCTGCCGCTTGTCGAATTGCGGCGCCTTGTCGTTAAGAACCTTGTCGAGATTCCAGATCACCGCATCGGCGTTGAAGTCGCTGCCGTCATGAAACTTCACGCCCTTGCGCAAAGTGAAGCGCCACTTGGTCTTGTCGGCGTCGTCGACCTTCCACTCGGTGGCGAGTCCCGGCACCAGCTTGCCGGGCCGGTCGCCAACGTTCATCTCCCACGCCACCAGCGGGTCGTAGATCGTGTAGCCGGTGAACTGATACGCGCCGGCGCCGCGATCCGGCTGCCCCGTGGTCAGCGGAATGTCGGCCATCGAGATCCCGTAACGCACCACTGTTTCCGCACGCGCCGCACCGATTGCGCTCGCCGCAGCAAACAACGCGCCCAGCACCCATGAACTCTTAAGTCGCATTGCAACTGATCTCCTGATGACGATGGGCGAACCACTTGCAACGGGCGCGCCACGACGGACCTGCAGTTTTGCATTGCGGGTCTGCGCGTCTCCGTCGAAGCCGGCGGCGTCGGACTGCCGCTTTGGCTGGCACATGCATTGCATTGACCAGCCTGCCAATTAGTCACTGCAAAGGGACTCTCGTCGAATGCGTAATTTTCGTCGTAACAACCGTCGCGCTGCGCTGCTCGCTCTGTCGATGGCAAGCGTCTTCATGGTGCCGTCGCTGGCGTCCGCCGAATCCGTGCTGCGCATCGGCATGACGGCCGCGGACATTCCGCGCACGCTCGGTCAGCCCGATCAGGGCTTCGAAGGTAACCGCTTCACCGGGCTGACGATGTACGACGCCCTGACGATGTGGGATCTGTCGTCGGCAACCAAAGCGAGCGTCGTCATTCCCGGTCTCGCCACCGAGTGGAAGGTCGAAGACGCTGATCATACAAAGTGGATTTTCAAACTTCGCCCCGGCGTGAAGTTTCACGACGGCAGCGACTTCAACGCCGACGCCGTGGTGTGGAACGTCGATAAGGTGCTCAACAAAGAAGCACCGCAATACGACCCCAGCCAGATCGGCGTGACTGCATCGCGGATGCCGACGCTGGTGTCGGCTAAGAAGATTGATGACCTGACCGTCGAGCTGACCACCAAGGAGCCCGACAGCTTCCTCCCGATCAACCTCACCAACCTGTTCATGGCGAGCCCGACCAAATGGCAGGCGCTGTACGACAAGGCCGAGGGCGCCGACGCCAAGGCCAAGTCGACCGCCGCCTGGGCCGCCTTCGCCAAGGACGCGTCGGGCACAGGACCGTGGAAGATGGCGAAGTTCACCCCGCGCGAACGGCTGGAGCTCACCAAGAATGACGGTTACTGGGACAAGAACCGCATCCCGCATGTCGACCGCATGGTGCTGCTGCCGATGCCGGAAGCCAATGCACGGACTGCAGCGCTGCTCTCCGGTCAGGTCGATTGGATCGAAGCGCCGGCGCCGGATGCAGTGAAGGAGATCGAAGGCCGCGGCTTCAAGATCGAGAAGAACGAACAGCCGCACGTCTGGCCGTGGCAGTTCTCGCGGATCGAAGGCTCGCCGTGGAACGACATCCGTGTCCGCCGCGCCGCCAATCTGTGTATCGACCGTGAAGGCATGCGCGACGGGCTGCTGTCGGGCCTGATGGTGCCGGCGACTGGCACGTTCGAGCCGGGTCACCCCTGGCGCGGCAAGCCGCAGTTCCAGATCAAGTACGATCTGCCCGCGGCGCAGAAGCTGATGAAGGAAGCCGGCTACGGCCCGACCAAGAAGCTGACCGTCAAGGTGCAGACCTCGGCGTCTGGCTCGGGCCAGATGCTGCCGCTGCCGATGAACGAGTATCTGCAGCAGGCCCTGGCGGAGTGTTACTTCGACGTCAAGCTCGACGTGATCGAATGGAACACGCTGTTCACCAACTGGCGCCGCGGCGTCAAGGATCCGTCGGCGAACGGCTCGGATGCGATCAACGTCACCTACGCGGCGATGGATCCGTTCTTCGCGCTGGTGCGCTTCCTGCAGTCGTCGATGGCGCCGCCGGTGTCGAACAACTGGGGCTACATCAACAACCCGAAGTTCGACGAGCTGGTGAAGAAGGCGCGCACCACCTTCACCGACAAAGAGCGTGACGAAGTGCTCGCCGAGCTCAACGCCGCCTCGATCGACGACGCCGCGTTCCTCTACGTCGCCCACGACGTCGGTCCGCGTGCACTGAGCCCGAAGATCAAGGGCTTCGTGCAGCCGAAGAGCTGGTTCGTCGACTTCTCCCCGGTGTCGATCGCGCCGTAGATCGACACTGCTGAACTCCACCCCGTCATTGCGAGGAGCGAAGCGACGAAGCAATCCAGCCCAGTGCACTGATCACTGGATTGCTTCGCTGCGCTCGCAATGACGGGGAAGACGCCTCGACCCGACTGACTGCATCCTCGTTCGAGTGAGAGTCCCGTGCTCGCCTATATCGCCCGCCGCATCGTCTATGTTGTTCCGATCGTCCTCAGCGTCGCGCTGGTGTGTTTCCTGCTGGTGCATATCACGCCCGGTGATCCGCTGGTCGCGGTGCTGCCGGCGGACGCGTCGCAGGAACTCGCGGCGCAGCTCCGCGCCGCCTACGGCTTCGACCGGCCGCTGCCGGCGCAGTTCGGGCTTTGGCTGTGGAAGGCAGTGCACGGCGACCTCGGCACCTCGATCGCCACCGGCCGGCCGGTGCTGGCCGAGGTGATGCGCGCCGTCAGCAACACAGTGATGCTGGCGATCGCGGCGGCGATCATCGGGTTCTCGTTCGGCCTACTGTTCGGCCTGATCGCAGGTTACTTCCGCGATACCTGGATCGACAAGCTGGCCACCGGCATCGCCATCGCCGGCGTCTCGGTGCCGCATTACTGGCTCGGCATGGTGCTGGTGATCGTGTTCTCGGTGCAGCTCAACTGGCTGCCCGCGGTGGGCGCCGGTCCCGGCGGCTCCGGACAATGGGCGTGGGACTGGGCGCACTTGCGCTATCTGATCCTGCCGGCGATCACCACCTCCGTCATTCCGATGGGCATCGTTACCCGCACGGTGCGGGCGCTGACCGGCGATATCCTGTCGCAGGACTTTGTCGAGGCGCTGCGGGCCAAGGGCCTGCGCGAAACCGGCGTGTTCGGCCACGTCATCAAGAACGCGGCGCCGACCGCGCTCGCGGTGATGGGCCTTCAGCTCGGCTACATGCTCGGCGGCTCGATCCTGGTCGAGACGGTGTTCTCCTGGCCGGGCTCCGGCCTGCTGCTCAACTCCGCGATCTTCCAGCGCGACCTGCCGCTGCTGCAGGGCACGATCCTGGTGCTGGCGCTGTTCTTCGTGCTGCTCAATCTCTCGGTCGACATCGCCCAGGCGCTGATCGATCCGCGGATCAAGCGGGCCTGATGTCATGGGAGCACCGACGATGAGTTTGACCGCTTCCGACGCCGCACCGCAGACCGCCCCCGCTGGCAAAGCCCGAGGTTATTGGGCCAATGTCGGCCGCCGCCTGATCCGCGACAAGATCGCGCTCGCCTGCGGCATCATCCTGTTGCTGATCGTCCTCGCCGCGGTGCTGGCGCCGTGGCTGCATCTCGCCGACCCGTATCAGGGCTCGATGATCCGGCGGCTGAAGCCGATCGGCACCGCCAACTATCCGCTCGGCACCGACGAGCTCGGCCGCGATATGCTGGCCCGGCTGGTCTATGGGGGCCGGCTGTCGTTGTTCATCGGCGTGCTGCCGGTGATCTTCGCGTTCCTGATCGGCACCTCGCTGGGCCTCGTTGCCGGCTACGTCGGCGGCAAGGTCAACACCGCGATCATGCGCACCGTCGACGTGTTCTACGCCTTCCCGTCGGTGCTGCTGGCGATCGCGATTTCCGGCGCGCTCGGCGCCGGCATCACCAATTCGATCGTGTCGCTCACCGTGGTGTTCGTGCCTCAGATCACCCGCGTCGCCGAGAGCGTCACCACCAGCGTCCGCAATATGGACTTCGTCGAAGCCGCACGCGCCTCCGGGGCCGGCGCCTTCACCATCATGCGGGTGCACATGCTCGGCAACGTGCTCGGACCGATCTTCGTCTACGCCACCGGCCTGATCTCGGTGTCGATGATCCTGGCCGCCGGCCTGTCGTTTCTCGGCCTCGGCACCAAGCCGCCGGAGCCGGAATGGGGCCTGATGCTGAACACGCTGCGCACCGCGATCTACGTCAACCCCTGGGTGGCGGCGCTGCCCGGCGTGATGATCTTCGCGGTGTCGATCTGCTTCAACCTGCTGAGCGACTCGATGCGCAGCGCCATGGACATCAGGAACTGACGCGATGAGCAAAGCTGTCTCCGCAATCGCAGAAGTCGAAAAGTTCGAGCCGATCGAAGACATCGGCGGCGCCGCCCAGCCGCTGTTGCAGGTCAACGGGCTCACCAAGCACTTCCCGGTGCGCGGCACCGGACTGTTCGGCGGCGCCAAAACGGTGCGGGCGGTCGACGACGTCACCTTCTCGATCGCCAAGGGCGAGACGCTGGGCATCGTCGGCGAGTCCGGCTGCGGCAAGTCGACCACCGCGCGGCTGCTGATGCACCTGATGCCAGTGACGGCCGGCGAAATCATCTTCGACGCGCGGCAAGTCGGGCGCGAGCTCAGCCTACGCGAGCTGCGCCGCGGCATGCAGATGGTGTTTCAGGACAGCTATGCGTCACTCAATCCGCGGCTGACGATCGAGGAATCGATTGCGTTCGGCCCGAAGGTCCACGGCATGAGCGATGCCAGCGCCCGTGCGCTGGCGCGCGAACTGCTCGGCAAGGTCGGGCTGCGGCCGGAAAATTTCGCCCACCGCTATCCGCACGAAGTGTCCGGCGGCCAGCGGCAGCGCGTCAACATCGCGCGTGCACTCGCACTGTCGCCGCGGCTGGTGATCCTCGACGAGTCGGTGTCCGCGCTCGACAAGTCGGTCGAGGCGCAGGTCCTGAACCTCCTGGCCGACTTGAAGCGCGAATTCGGCCTGACCTATCTGTTCATAAGCCACGATCTCAACGTGGTGCGCTATATCTCCGACCGCGTGCTGGTGATGTATCTCGGCGAAGTCGTCGAGCTCGGCCCGGTGGACGAAGTGTGGGACGCGCCCGCGCATCCGTACACGCGGGCGCTGCTGGCGGCGATGCCGTCGTCCGATCCGGATCGCCGCACCGAAGTTCCGCCGATCACCGGCGATCCGCCGAACCCGATTGATCCGCCGGCCGGCTGTCGTTTTCATCCGCGCTGTCCGTTCGCCGAGGCGCTATGCTCGCAGGCCAAGCCGAAGCTGTCGTCGATCGGCGACAGCGGTCATCAGGCCGCGTGCTTCATGTCGATCCCCGGCTCGGGACACAGCCGCGCCCCATAAGGAGAAATCAGCAATGATCAAACCCGACCCCGCCACGATCAAAACGATGGCGGCGATCGCAGGGCTTCCGGTCGATGACGAGGTGGCGGCGCGGATCGCCAATTCGATCGGCCCGGCATTCGACGGCTTCACCCCGGTCGCCGGTACGCTGCCGTTCGATCTCGAACCGTCCACCTACGTCGTGGCGCAAAACGAGGGCGCACGATGAGCCTGAGCGATCCGGCGCTGCTGACGCTGACCGAAGTTGCCCAGGCGATCGCCGCCAAGAAACTGTCGTCGCGTGACGTCACCCAGGCCTGTCTCGACCGCATCGCGCGGGCGCAGCCGAAGCTCAACGCCTTCATGGCGATCGAGCCTGAGAGCGCGCTCGCCGCAGCGGATGCGGCGGACGCCGCGCTGGCCAAGGGCGAGCGCAAGGGCCCGCTGCACGGCGTGCCGCTGGCGCACAAGGACATGTACTACGAGACCGGCTTCGTCGTGACCTGCGGCTCCAAGATCCGCCGCGACTTCGTCGCCACCACCACCTCGACCGCGCTGCAGCGGCTGAAGGATGCCGGCCAGGTTCGGCTCGGCAGCCTGCAGATGTCCGAGTTCGCCTATGGCCCGACCGGCCACAACGCGCATTATGGCGCGGTGCGTAATCCGTGGGGGCTCGACCACATCACCGGCGGTTCATCGTCCGGTTCCGGGTCGGCGGTCGCCGCGCGGCTGACGTTTGCGGCGCTCGGCTCCGACACCGGCGGTTCGATCCGGATGCCGGCGCATTTCTGCGGCGTCACCGGGCTGAAGACCACCGTCGGGCTGGTCAGCCGTGCCGGCGCGATGCCGCTGTCGCACTCGCTCGACACCGTCGGGCCGCTGGCCCGCACCGCCGAAGACTGCGCGCTGCTCACCGGGCTGATGGCCGGCGCTGATCCCGCCGATCCGACCGCGTCGCATCGTCCGGTGCCGGACTATCTGGCCGCCATCAGACAACCGCTGCAAGGTCTCAGCGTCGGCATTCCGAAATCGTTTTATGTCGACGATCTCGACCCCGAGGTCGCGCGCGTGCTCGACGACACCAAGGCGGCGCTGGTGCGCGAGGGCGTGCGTGTCATCGAAGTCGAACTGCCAGATCAGCGCCAGCTCAGCGCCGCCGCACAGCTCGTGCTCGCGGTCGAAGCCGCCGGCTTCCATGGCCAGTGGATGCGGGAGCGGCCGCAGGACTACGGCCCGCAGGTACTGATGCGGCTGCAGAACGCGCTGGCGATTCCGGCCGTCACCTACCTTGAAGCAATGCGCTGGCGCGGCGTCGCGCTCGCCGAGTTCGTCGCTGCCGTGGCCGGCGTCGACGCGGTGCTGGCGCCGGTGTCGCCGGTGCCGGCGCCGACGATCGCAGAGAGCGACGTCGGCAACAGCCTGAACGCCGAAGCCGTGATCCAACGGCTGACCCGCTTCACCCGGCCGATCAACTATCTCGGCCTGCCGTCGCTGGCGCTACCCTGCGGCTTCTCCAAGTCCGGCCTGCCGATCGGCTTGCAACTGATCGGCCGCCCGTTCGACGAAGCGACGCTGCTGCGGATCGGCGCAGGCTGGCAGCGCGCCACCGACTTCCATCGGCAATGCCCGGAGCTGTAGATGAGCAACCTGGTCGAAATCCGCGATCTCAACGTCCGCTTCACCGGCGAGCGGACCGTGTACGCCATCAACGATCTCAACCTCTCGCTCGGCCAGGGTGAAGTGCTGGGCCTGCTCGGTGAGTCCGGCTCGGGCAAGAGCGTCACGCTGCGTGCCCTGATGCGGCTGCTGCCGAAGAAGCGCACGGCGATCACCGGCAGCATCCGGGTCGCCGGCCAGGACGTGCTGGCGCTCGATGACGAAGCGCTGTCGACGTTCCGCGGCCAGACCGTATCGATGATCTTCCAGGAGCCGGCGCTGGCGCTCGATCCGGTCTACACGGTCGGCCAGCAGATCGCCGAGTCGGTGATGCGCCACGAAGGCAAGAGCAAGCGCGAGGCGATGGCCCGCGCGCTCGAGATGCTGGAGGTGGTCCGCATCCCGTCGGCGAAGCGGCGGCTCGACGCCTATCCGCACGAGATGAGCGGCGGCATGCGGCAGCGCGCGATGATCGCGCTGGCGCTCGCCTGCAAGCCGAAGATCCTGCTCGCCGACGAGCCGACCACAGCGCTCGACGCCACGGTGCAGATCCAGATCCTGCTGCTGCTGCGCGAACTGCAGCGCGAGTTCGGCATGTCGGTGATCTTCGTCACTCACGATATCGGCGTGGCGATCGAGATCTGCGACCGCGTCGCCGTGATGTATGCCGGTCAGACCATCGAGCAGGGTTCGTTGCGCGATATCGTACGCGAGCCGCAGCATCCTTACGCGCAGGGCCTGCTCGCCTCGACGGTGCATGGCGCTAAACGCGGCGCACGGCTGGAAACCATTCCGGGGGCGCCGCCATCGCTTGATACCAAGCCGCAGGCCTGCTCGTTCGCGCCGCGCTGCGCGCATGCGCAGCCGCGCTGCTCAGCCGGCCTGCCGCCCGAGGTGGCCCTCGGACCGGGCCGGATGGCGCGATGCGTCCTGGCCGAGCCGGCCGCAATGGTCGGCTAGTTCGCGGAACAAGTCGACGCCAATTACAAATGAGGTAGCGGGCGACCGCTAACTGGTGTTCATTGCGCGCGGGGTCTGGCCGCCGAATCCGGCCGCCGACATCCCCGTCCAATGGAACTCCGCGCCAGAATGAACCGACAATCCCGGCCTCTTTCGATTGCGCATCGTGACCATCACTTCGCTGCGATCGTCCAGCATTCGTTCGATGCCATCGTCTCCAAGGACATCGATGGAACCGTGCAGAGCTGGAACCCGGCGGCCGAGCGCATCTTCGGCTGGACCGCCGCCGAGATGATCGGACGATCGATCCGTGTCCTGATCCCGGCGGATCGTCAGCACGAGGAAGACGATATCTTGCGGCGGATCCGCGCCGGCGAGATGGTGCCGAAGTTTGAAACCGAACGGCTACACAAGAGCGGCCAACGAATCCATGTCGCGGTGACGGTGTCGCCGTTGCGGGACACCGATGGCCGCATCGTCGGCGCCTCGAAGATCGCCCACGACATCACCGAGACCATGGAGATCCGCCATCGGCTGATCGCCAGCGAGCATCAGTTCCGCACCCTTGCCAATTCGATTCCGCAGCTCGCCTGGATCGCCGGCAGCGACGGCACCGTGTTCTGGTACAACGACCGCTGGTTTGACTACACCGGCACCACGCTCGAGCAGATGCAAGGCGAGGGCTGGACCACGGTGCATCATCCCGATCATCTCGAACGGGTCACCAGCCGGCTGCAGCATAGCTGGGACACCGGCGAAGAGTGGGAGGACACGTTCCCGCTGCGCGGCAAAGACGGTGAGTATCGCTGGTTCCTGTCGCGTGCGATGCCGCTGCGCGACCACACCGGCCAGGTGTGGCGCTGGTTCGGCACCAACACCGACATCACCGTGCAGCGCCAGCACGAACAGCAGATCCAGATGCTGATGGGCGAGATCAATCACCGTGCCAAGAACATGCTCGCAGTGGTGCAGGCGATGGTGATGCGCACTGCGGACCGGAGCTTCGCCGAAAGCCTCGGCGCGCGGCTGCAGGCACTGAGCCGCAACCAGGATCTCCTGATCAAGCGCAACTGGTCGGGAACGCCGATCGGTGAACTGATCGAATCGCAGCTCGCCGCGGTGAACGACCTGATCAACACCCGGGTGTCGATCGAGGGCGAGCGCGAGTTGCTGCTGTCGCCGGTCGCCTCCGAAACGATCGGGCTTGCGATCCACGAGCTGACCACCAATGCGACCAAGTATGGCGCGCTCTCGAATGCGGACGGCAGCGTGCGGATTGCTTGCGACATCCGTGATACAGCCGAAGGCCGCAAGCTGGACCTGGTTTGGCATGAGCAAGGCGGCCCGCCGGTCGGCGAGCCGAACCGTGCCGGCTTCGGCACCGTGATGATCGACCGCAATCCCCGCGCCGCGCTCGGCGCCGAGGTCGAGATCAGTTACCCCGAATCCGGCCTGCGGTGGCGTCTGACCGCTCCGCTCGACCGGCTCGTCGCGGTGCCTTAGCCCGCGTCAGATATGCGCTGCGAGATCGGCGAGATCTTCGATCAGCACGTCGGTCTGCGCCAGCATGGTCTCGACCTGCGCCACCGCTTCGCTGACCGACAGGCCCGCGGTGTCGAGCACCAGTTCGCTGGTCGTCGGCGGCTGATAGTCGTTGCCGATGCCGGTGAAGTTCGGCAACCCGCCGGCGCGCGCCTTGGCGTAATGCCCCTTCGGATCGCGCTGTTCGCAGACGTCGGCCGAGGTCGCGACGTAAATCTCGCGGAAGCGATCACCGGCGATGCGCCGTGCCGCGGCGCGGTCGGCGAGCGCCGGCGATACTGCTGCGACGATGGCCACGTGGCCATTGGCGGCCAGATGCGCGGCGAGCTCGGCGAGGCGACGGATGTTCTCCGCGCGGTCCGCCGGCGAAAAGCCGAGGTCGCTGTTCAGCCCGGCGCGTAGCGTGTCGCCGTCGAGCAAAATCGGCGAGCCGCCGCGATCGAACAGCCGACGCTCGAGCGCCCGCGCGATCGTGGTCTTGCCGGAGCCCGGCAGCCCGGTGAACCACAACACCGCGCCGTTGTGGCGATAGCGCGCGGCGCGTTCGCCCGGCAGCAGCGCGGACTCCACCGGAACGATATCGGCGGTCGCGGCGCGCTGGCCGCTATCGACGCTGAGCACCAGACCGCCGCCCGCGATCCGGCCGTTGATTTCGATCACCAGCCGCCCGGTGCGCGGATTGCTATCGGCCGGATCGGCCGCGACCGGCTGCGACAGCGACAGATCGATTTCGCCGACATGATTGCGTTTGATCTCGGATGCCGCCTCGCTGGCGAGATCGCCGGGATCGACCGCCTTCTCGATCGCCACGACGTTCGCGCGAGTCTCGCGGGTGCCGAGCCGCACCAGCACCGAGGCGCCGGCGGTGAGCGGCTGATCGTGCAGCCAGAAAATCCGCGCGCGCAGCCGGCGGGTGTCCCGCGGAGCATTGCCGGCATGACCGATCACATCGCCGCGCTCGACGAACAGCTCACGGTCGAGCGTAATGCCGACCGAACGGCCGGCACCAAACGCCCCGGCGAGCGGCGTCACCGGCCAACCTTCGACGGTCTTGATCTTGGCAATCTTGCCGGCCGGCATGATGACGATGTCGTCGCCCGCCCGCAGATGCCCGGATTCGATACGGCCGGCGACGATACGGCGATCGTCGAACTTGTAGATCGCCTGCACGGCGAGCCGCAGCGGCAGCGCGTCGAGCGGCTGCGCCGGCGTCAGCTTGTCGATTGCCTCGACCACAGTCGGGCCGTCGTACCAGGCGATGTTGTCGGTG
This sequence comes from Rhodopseudomonas sp. G2_2311, assembly GCF_047501505.1. NCBI lineage: Bacteria > Pseudomonadati > Pseudomonadota > Alphaproteobacteria > Hyphomicrobiales > Nitrobacteraceae > Rhodopseudomonas > Rhodopseudomonas sp. G2_2311. Next base: position 398,107 of record NZ_JAZDRK010000002.1, on the reverse strand, counting down.
CGCGCCGCCACGCCATCGCCCTCACGGGCCGAGATCGGAATCACGGCGGTCGGCGTCACGCCGAGCGAGGTCAGATGCGCGGTGATCTCGTTGCTGATGTCGCCGAACCGCGCGGCCGAGAATTCGACCCGGTCCATCTTGTTGACCACCACGGCGACCTGCTTGATGCCGAGCAGCTGCAGCAGATAGCCGTGACGCCGCGTCTGATCGCGCACGCCTTCGAGCGCGTCGATGATCAGCACCGCGCCATCGGCCTGCGAGGCGCCGGTGATCATGTTGCGCAGGAATTCGGCGTGGCCGGGCGCGTCGATCAGCACCACGTCGCGCGACGGCGTGCGGAAGCGGATCTGGGTGGTGTCGATGGTGATGCCCTGGTCGCGCTCAGTCTGCAGCGCATCAAGCAGGAACGACCACTCGAACGGCATGCCGCGGCGGGCACTGACCGCCTTAAGCATCTCGAGCTTGCCTTCGGGCAGCGAGCCGGTTTCGTGCAGCAGGCGGCCGACCAGCGTCGACTTACCGTGGTCGACGTGGCCGACGATGACGATGCGCACCAGCGGACGAACGGCGTCGGCGGCGAGCGAGGCGGGCGGAACGGCGATGGTCATGGCGTCACTCACGGGTGCTGATCACAGATAGCCGGCGACACGAAGCCGCTCGAACGCGTCCTCGGTTTCGTGGTCGAGCGCACGGCCAGCGCGCTCCGGCACCTTGGTGGTCTCGAGTTCGAGCAGGATCTCGTCGATCGAGGCGGCGTTCGAGTCCACCGGGAAGGTGATGTCCTGGTCGCCGAGCGAGCGGTAGCGCTTGCCGTTTTGCGACAGATACAGCGGGATGATCGGGATGCCTTCGCGCTTGGTGTAGGCCCAGATGTCGGCCTCGGTCCAATGCAGGATCGGGTGGATGCGCAGATGCGCGCCGGGCGGCGGCGAGGCGTTGAACTGATCCCAGAATTCCGGCGGCTGGTCACGGACATCCCACCCGCCCTCGGTGCCGCGCGGCGAGAACACCCGCTCCTTGGCGCGAGTGGCTTCTTCGTCGCGGCGAATGCCGGCGATCAGTCCGTCGAAGCCGTATTTGGCCAGCGCGAGCTTGAGGCCTTCGGTCTTGCGCGCAGCGGAGCGTGCAGCCGGCGGCAACGTCGGATCGACGCTGTCGATCGGCGGGCATGGATCGACACGCAGATCGAGATCCCATTCCTTCGCGTAGGTATCGCGGAACGCGTACATCTCGGGAAATTTCTTGCCGGTATCGACGTGAAGCGCGGGAAACGGAACGCGGCCGAAGAACGCTTTCCGTGCCAGCCAGATCATCACGTTGGAGTCTTTGCCGAGCGACCACAGCAGCGCCAGCTTCTTCAGCCGGGCGAACGCCTCGCGCAGGATGTAGATGCTCTGCGCCTCCAGCGCGTCGAGGTGATCCATCGCGCGAAGCTGATCAGCAAGCGGCGGCTCAGGCACCAAACTCCGCTCAGGGACCGAAACCAGGGCGGCGGTTTCTCGCGCAGCGAGCGTCATGACAAGCTCCCGAATTGGCGGTCCGGATCAGCGCCGGGCCGGTCGTGGCTACGGGTCCGAAACGCCGTCCGAAGCAGCAGGAGAACGGGCATCTCTGGAACGCGTAAAACGGAGATGGAATTTCTCTTTCGAATGCCATCAACAGAAAGAATAATTTTCTATCGATGGCGCTTGTAAGATACATAGATAGAAAATATTTCTAGTCAATCCTCCTTCGTGGTCGGGCGAGATGCTGAGCACAATGGCGGAGTGATCGACCGTGATGATCAGCACGTTGTGACCTCAGGACGTAGTGACCGATGACCGAGCTGGCGCCATCTCTCCCCCTCTCCACTCCCGCCTCCACGGGCGTGGAGGCGCGCGCGCAGGCACTCGATGCCGCGCTGCGGACCGCCTCGCCGGCCGAAGTCATCGCCGCAGCGCTCCGCGAAATCGGCCGCGATAGACTGGCGCTGGTGTCGTCATTTGGCACCGAGTCCGCCGCGCTGTTGAAAGTGATGGCGGACGTCGATCCGGCAATCCCGGTAGTGTTTCTCGATACCGGCTGGCTGTTCGAAGAAACCCTCGCCTATCGCGACACGCTCACCGACATACTCGGCCTGCGCGACGTACGCTCGATCAAGCCGCTCGAGGCCGATCTCGATCGCGACGATGCGGCGCGCGAACTGTGGTTTTCCGATCCGGACAAATGCTGCCTGATCCGCAAGGTCGAACCGCTGAAGCGGGCGCTGGCGCCGTTCGACGGCTGGATCAACGGCCGCAAGCGCTTTCAGGGCGGCGTGCGTGCCGACATTCCGGTCGTCGAAGCCGACGGCAAGCGGCTGAAGTTCAATCCGTTCGCCAACGTCACGCCGACCGACATCGCGGCGATCTACGCCTCCGCCAAGCTGCCGCAGCATCCGCTGCTCGCTTCGGGCTTTCTCTCCGTCGGCTGCATGCCATGTACCAGCCGCGCTGAAGCGGGTGAGGATACGCGCGCCGGCCGCTGGCGCGGACGCGGCAAGACGGAATGCGGCATTCACACGATCAAGACTTCATAGGACATTGCTGTTGCAACTAAGCGAACATTGAAATGCCGTTTCGTTGACTTGGCCCGCTTTGTTCGTGACTTTCGCCCCTCCGCGCCGACGACACCGATGTCGTCAAGCACAATGGAGATCATCGATGCTTCGTCGTTTCTTCCCCATCCTCGCCGGCCTGATGGTGGCGACCGCCGCGAACGCGGCGGACGTATCGCTGCTGAACGTGTCGTACGATCCGACGCGCGAGCTGTATGCCGATTTCAACAAGTCGTTCGCCGCCGCGTACCAGAAGAAATCCGGCAACACCGTCACGATCAAGCAGTCGCATGGCGGCTCGGGCGCGCAGGCGCGCTCGGTGATCGACGGCCTGCAGGCGGACGTCGTCACGCTTGCGCTCGCCTACGACATCGATGCGATCGCCAATAAGGGCTTGCTGGCGAAGGACTGGCAGAAGCGCCTGCCGCAAAACTCCTCGCCCTATACGTCGACCATCGTGTTCCTGGTCCGCAAGGGCAATCCGAAGGGGATCAAGGACTGGGACGATTTGCTCAAGTCCGGCGTCAGCGTGATCACGCCGAACCCGAAAACCTCGGGCGGTGCGCGCTGGAACTATCTGGCGGCCTGGGGCTATGCGCTCAAGAAGTCGGGCTCGGCCGAAGGCGCGCGTGACTTCGTCGCCAAGCTCTACAAGCAGGTTCCGGTGCTCGACACCGGCGCGCGCGGCTCCACCGTCACCTTCGTCGAGCGTGGCGTCGGCGACGTGCTGCTGGCCTGGGAGAACGAAGCCTATCTCGCCGTGAAGGAATTCGGCGCCGACAAGTTCGAGATCGTGGCGCCGTCAGTGTCGATCCTTGCCGAGCCGCCGGTCGCGGTGGTCGATACCGTCGTCGACAAGAAGGGCACCCGCGCGACCGCCGAAGCCTATCTCAAGTACCTGTATTCCAAGGACGGCCAGGAAATCGCCGCACGGAACTTCTACCGTCCGCGCGATCCGGAGGTTGCCAAAAAGCACGAAGGCGCGTTCGCCAAGGTCGATCTGTTCACGATCGACGATGTGTTCGGCGGCTGGACCAAGGCGCAGACCGAGCACTTCGCCGATGGCGGCGTGTTCGATAAGATCTACAAGAACTGAGCGACGCGGGCGTCGCAGCGCGACCGCTCATTGGGGGTGACATGCTTCACGGCAACGGCAGCGCGCTCCCTCTCCCCGGTCGCGGGGAGAGGGGCGGAGTGAGGAGGCACTTCAACGAGCCAGAGCTCGCGTGCGCGATCTCCAGTGCTTCCGCCCGTCATTGCGAGCCGAAGGCGAAACAATCCAGCTCCGTGCACGACGCTGGATTGCTTCGTCGCTTCGCTCCTCGCAATGACGCCGATGTTGGGTTGGTGCATGTCGATCGACATGGAAGCTTCGCACAGGTGACGCCATGACTGCTGTTGCGCAACGTCGCTCGTTGCCCGGCTTCGGCCTCACAATGGGGCTGACGATCACCTGGCTGTCGCTGATGATCCTGATCCCGCTGGCGGGGCTGTTCGTCAAAACCGCCGAGCTGAGCTTCGCCGACTTTTGGTCGACGGTGACGGCGCCGCGCACCCTGCATGCGCTGAAAATCTCGTTCGGCCTGGCGTTCGCCGCAGCCTGCGTCAATCTGGTCGCCGGGCTGCTGATCGTCTGGGCGCTGGTGCGCTACCGTTTCCCGGGCCGCCGGATCTTCGATGCGATCGTCGACATTCCGTTTGCGCTGCCGACCGCGGTGGCCGGCATCGCGCTGACCACGCTGTTCGCGCAGAAGGGCTGGCTCGGCGCGCCGCTGGCCGCTCTCGGCATCAAGGTGGCGTTCACGCCGCTCGGCATTTTCCTGGCGATGATCTTCATCGGCATTCCGTTCGTGGTGCGCACCGTGCAGCCGGTGCTGCTCGATCTCGACACCGAACTCGAAGAGGCGGCCGAATGTCTCGGCGCTTCGCGCTGGCAGACGATCTGGCGCGTCATTCTTCCCTCACTGACGCCGGCGCTACTCACCGGCTTCGCCCTCGCCTTCGCGCGCGCGGTCGGCGAATACGGCTCGGTGATCTTCATCGCCGGCAACCTGCCCAACGTTTCGGAGATCGCTCCCTTGCTGATCGTGATCCGGCTATCGGAATTCCGTTATGCCGACGCTACCGCTATCGCCGTGGTGATGCTGATCTTCTCGTTCCTGATCATCTTCATCCTCAATCGGATCCAGCACTGGGCACAGTCCCGGTCGCTGGCCACGGCGTGATGCCATGACGATGGTTGCCACCAGCCAAGTCAGGCGTGCAGCGATCGCATCTGCAGACGCCGCCGCGCCCGCTGCCTCCGGGCGCCGGTCAGCCCACACCGAGCCGGCTTGGGTGCGGCTGCTGATCATCGGCTTCGCCCTCACCTTCCTCACCGTGTTCGTGGTCCTGCCGCTGATCCTGGTGTTTTCCGAGGCCCTGGCGAAAGGCGTCGCATTTTATCTGTCGGCGCTGGCCGACGAGGAGGCGCTGGCGGCGATCAAGCTGACGCTGATTGCAGCCGGCATTTCGGTCGGCCTCAATCTGGTGTTTGGTGTCATCGCCGCCTGGGCGATCGCGAAGTTCGACTTTCCCGGCAAGACTTTCCTGATCACGCTGATCGATCTGCCGTTCTCGGTCTCGCCCGTCATCTCCGGCCTCGTCTTCGTGCTGCTGTTCGGCGCGCAGGGCTGGTTCGGACCATGGCTGATGGCGCATGGCGTCCAGATCCTGTTCGCGGTGCCAGCGATCGTGCTGGCGACGACCTTCGTCACCTTCCCGTTCGTGGCGCGCGAACTGATCCCGCTGATGCAGGAGCAGGGCCAGCAGGAAGAAGAAGCCGCGATCTCGCTCGGCGCCAGCGGCTGGACCACGTTCTGGCGCGTCACGCTGCCGAACATCAAATGGGGCCTGCTTTACGGCGTGCTGCTGTGTAACGCCCGCGCCATGGGCGAGTTCGGCGCTGTGTCGGTTGTCTCCGGCCATATCCGCGGCGAGACCAACACCATGCCGCTGCTGGTCGAAATTCTCTACAACGAGTACCAGATGGCCGCCGCGTTCGCGGTCGCTTCGCTGCTGGCGCTGCTGGCGCTGGTGACGCTGATCGTCAAGACCGTGCTGGAAGGCCGCATCGAAGAGGGACTGCATCCCGATGACCATTGAAGTCCGCAACATCGTCAAGGAATTCGGCAGCTTCCGCGCACTCGACAATGTCGATCTGCGGGTCGAGACCGGCGAGCTGATGGCACTGCTCGGCCCGTCTGGCTCCGGCAAGACCACGCTGCTGCGGATCATCGCCGGCCTCGACTGGCCGGACTCCGGCGCGATTGCGTTCGACGGCGAGGACGCGCTGTCGCGGGCCGCCGCGGAGCGGCATGTCGGCTTCGTGTTCCAGCACTACGCGCTGTTCCGGCACATGAGCGTGTTCGAGAACGTCGCGTTCGGCCTGCGGGTGCAGCCGCGCAAGATCCGCAAGACCGAGACGGAGATCAAGAAGCGGGTCGGCGACCTGCTCGACCTCGTGCAACTCGGCTGGCTTGCCGATCGCTTTCCAAATCAACTGTCCGGCGGTCAGCGTCAGCGCATCGCGCTGGCGCGCGCGTTGGCGATCGAGCCGCGCATCCTGCTGCTCGACGAGCCGTTCGGCGCGCTCGACGCCAAGGTGCGCAAAGAACTGCGCGCCTGGCTGCGCAATCTGCACGAGGAGATTCACGTCACCTCGATCTTCGTGACCCACGATCAGGAAGAGGCGCTCGAAGTCGCCAACCGCGTGGTGGTGATGGACAAGGGCCGGATCGAACAGATCGGCTCGCCCGGCGATGTTTATGAGCGCCCGGCATCAGCCTTCGTGCACGGCTTCATCGGGGAGTCGATCGTGCTGCCGGTCGAGGTGCGTGACGGGCGGGTCCGGCTCGGCGACCGCGACCTCGATCTCACCGCCCAGGACACCGCCGCCGGCCCCTCCAAGCTGTTCGTCCGCCGCCACGACGTGACGGTCGGCCCGAGCGGCAGCGGCGTGTTTGAAGGTGCGGTGAAAGCCGTACGCGCGTTCGGCCCGATGCAGCGCGCCGATATCGTGCTGAGCGGCCTCGGTGGCGATACGCTGATCGAGATCGACGCCCCGAGAGATCACTCCCTCAAGGTCGGCGACCGGATCGGCCTGCAGCCCCAGCGCTACCGCATCTTCGCTGACCGTTAGGCCTTGGCTCTTCCGGTGGTGCAACGTGGCTCGCAGACCTGCGGGCCGCTAGAGTTCGGCTCGCCCGATTAGGCCGAAACCGCGCGCGCACTTACCAATCTACCGATCCCAACGATCGCGCGACCGTTCGACGAGCTCGCGGCCAAGCTCCTCTCCTCCACGGCACCTGATTACAGAGAAGCACCCAGCGCCGCCACTGAGCACCTTACGGTAGGTCGAAATCATCATTTTCTCGCCAATGATAATCATTTGATTATCCCAACCGCACGACTAGGAACGACGACAAGTAATATGTTGCCGTAGCGACTTGCGGATGAAGAGCGCTTCATACCCGTGTAGCGCCCAACACCTGCGACAGAACGCCACAACCTAGACCACTACGGAACACCATGATCCGTACCAACGCTGCATTGCGCACAGTGCAATTTGATTAGTTATCATCACGAGTTAGTCGCGACAACGACGACTACTCAACAACCGCCACCTAGCTCACTCGCTGCATATGCTAACAGATGTGAGTAATTGATCTCGATCAAATACGCGCTTTAGTACGGCATGTGAATTTTGATGACAGATTGTGACTAATTACTTCCCGGACAACTCCGGCAAGCGTCGTGATGCGGGCTGAACCTGCACCAACGGACTTTTTCAAACTGAAATGATCTTCGCTCGACGTCGCCCGCGACACGTGGACGGCGATCGATGGTGGCTGACAAAAATCATCGTGCTTTGAGCACTTGCGGGGGACGCAATGGGGGGCTCTCGGGGGGCGGCGGCTGCGCGCGACCAAAATCGGCGCGGCCGCCGGAGCTGGATCTCGTCGCTGTTCGTATCGATTGCGCTGGCCTGGGGGACCTGGCCAGCTGGCGCCGAGCCGGCGATGGTCGAACACACCGCTTTGCCGCATGACGGCCAGGTCGGCGCGGTCGATCCGTCGGTCAATGCGCTGGTCGACTACGTGCGCGGCCTGCAGAGCGTCGGCAAGACCGAACCGAACTTCACGCCGGTGCCCGCCCATGGCCTCGCGCTTGGTGACGGACGTGGCGGCGGGCATGGCGCCGTGTCGGGCCACGGTGCCTCCGCGCATGGTTCACCCCACGGTTCACCACACGGCGGTTCTGCAGCCGGTCCGCGCTTCGACACACGGTTTGCCGGGCACGGTTCGACCGAGGCCTTGCTGGCGCTTCCCCAGATCGACGGAGGCTCGCAGCTCGACCAGATCCTGCGGTTTGCGGCTTCGCTGCGCCTCGCCACTCTCAGTGAGAAGCGCATCCTGCGCTCTCACGCGACCCGCCATACGCTCGCCGCGCGGCTTGCCCGCGAGCCTGACTACGTGGCGGAGATGCCGGAGCCGGTCCGCGATGCCGCCACGGTGACCACCTGGGTCGCGCTGGAAAACTTCGACGATACGATCGAACAGCCGAAGCAGTTCGGCTTCATCGAGATCCTCGCCGCCAAGGCGGATGATTCTCGGCCGGTGCTGATGGTGGCGACGCGCGAGCCGAAGGCTGCGGCCGCCGGGCGTGCCCCAATGGTGGCGCCCGCACCGGGCGATCCCGATGGCCGTTACTTCGTCGGCTCCAAGCCATGCGAGACCTGCCACGCCGGCCTGTTCGACGAGTTCCAGCAGACCGTGATGGGCCGCAACATCAAGTCCGGCAAGGTCACGCCGCAGGGCAAGATGGAATGCGAGACCTGCCACGGCCCCGGCTCGGCGCACGTCAATGGCGGCGGCGGCCGCGAGAAGGGCGGCATCCGCTCGTTCCGGCCGACCGACAGCCGCGGCTTCGACGTCGCCGAGGCCAACAGCGTCTGCCTGAGCTGCCACGAGAAGGGCGACCAGACCTATTGGCAGGGTTCGCAGCACGAGACCCGCGGCCTCGCCTGCGTCAACTGCCACACCGTGATGCGCAAGGTGTCGCCGCGCAATCAGCTCAAGACCGTGCAGGTGATGGATACCTGCTTCCAGTGCCACAAGGATCGCAAGGCGCAGGTGCAGCGCAGCTCGCACATGCCGATCCGCGAAACCAAAATCACCTGCGTCAATTGCCACAACCCGCACGGCAGCGCGACCGAGAAGCTGCTTCGCGAGGCCACCGTCAACGACACCTGCTACACCTGCCACGCCGACAAGCGCGGACCGTTCCTGTTCGAACATCCGCCGGTGCGCGAGAACTGCTTGAATTGCCACGAACCGCACGGCTCCAACCACGAGTCGCTGCTGATCGTCGCGCGGCAGCGGCTGTGCCAGCAGTGCCATACCAACCCGCACAACCAGCCAGGTCTGCCGACGTCGGCGCGCTGGGCGGTCGGGAACGCCTGCCAGAATTGTCACAACAATATCCACGGCTCCAACGCGCCGTCCGGATCGCGCTGGCACCGATAGCTCGGGGCCAGGGACAGCGACGGCTGCGGCCGCCGTCGCTCGCCACACCAACAAGCCGCCAAGGGTGATGGAACGACTCGCGCGAAGGGGGGCCTTTGAAATGGCGTTTAGGCAATTCCTGCTAACGTCCGCCGCAATCTCCGTGGTGACCGCAATGCCGTTGACCGCGACCGCCGAAACGGCGGCCAAGGAGGAGCCGGCGCGCTTGATCCCCGATTTCGATGCGGCCCATGGTGGCTGGTCATATTCGGGCGAATTCGAAGCCGGCTGGCGTTCATTCATCCAGCGCCCGCCGAAATCGGCGACGCCCTGGGTATCGCCGACCAATCCGGCCGGCGGCGGCGATCGCAACAACCGTTCGAAGTTCGAAGAGTACGGCCGGATCGCGCCGGGACTCTACGCCGAATATCTGCGGATGACGCTGCAGACCAAGGACGGCACTTACTGGAACGAGCTCCGCGCCGACAACATCGGCAACAACAACCAGCGCTACGTCTTCGACTTCTCGAAAGCCGGCGAACACTACCTTACCCTGGGTTGGGACGAGATCCCGCATCTCTACAACACGAGCGCGCTGAGCATTTGGAACGGCGTCGGCACCACCACGCTGACCACGCCGGTCACCATCCCCGGCAACAGCCTGTCAATCGTTGCACCCGCGACTACCACCACGGCCGCGCAGCGCGCCGCGGTAACCAATGCGCTGGCCGGCAAGACCAACCTGATCGACGTCGGCATCGATCGCCGCAAGGGCAGCGCAGCCTATCGCTGGACCCCCGATCCGAATTGGGACGTCAAAGCCAGCTACTCGCACGAGACGCGCGAAGGCACGCAGATCGCGGGCTTTCCGATCGGCGGCCTCGCCGGCACCGGGCTGCAGCAGATGCAGGCGCCGAGGCCGATCGACGACACCACGCAGATCGGCAAGCTCAGCGGCCAGTACTTCGGTCCGACGCCGTGGGGCGGCCACTACAACGTCCAGGTCGGCGGCGGCTTCTCGCTCTACGACAACAGCTTCAATTCGTTCACGGTACAGAATCCGTTCTTCGACCCCGCCAATCCGCGGGTGTTCTCGCCGGCGGCGCGGATCAGCCTGATGCCGAGCAATCAGGCCTACAACACCGGCGTCACCACCGGCATCGATCTGCCGTTCAAGACGCGCTGGAACAGCACGTTCCAATACACCACGATGCGGCAGAACGAAGCCTTCATGCCGTTCACCGTCAATCCCAACATCACAACCTTCCTGCTGCCGGCTTCGAGCCTCAACGGCGAGGTCAACACCGCGCTCTACAACACCACTGCCACTACCCAGTGGACGCCGGAATTCCGAACCACCACGCGCTATCGCTACTACGACAACGACAATCAGACGCCGGAACTGCTGATGCCGAATTACGTGGTCGAGGATTCGTCCGCCATCGGCATCGCCGCCGGCATCCCGCGGCGGTCGCTGTCGATGTCCTACACCAAGCAGAATGCCAGCGGCGAAATGCAGTGGCGCCCCGCCAAATGGGTCACATTCGGCAGCACGTTTGGCTGGGAGCAATGGGATCGCTCCCGCCGCGACGCCAACGTCACCAACGAGTTCATCGGCAAACTGACCGCGGACTTCAAGGTCCACGATATCGCGACGCTGCGCACCAGCGGCCAGTACTCCGAACGACGCTACGACAATTACGACGGCCTGGCGATGGCGCGCGACACCTATTACAGCGCCACTGCCAACAACGGCACCAACTTGCTGATGCGCAAGTTCGATATGGCGAACCGCAACCAGACCAAGGCCAACGCCTTCCTCGACATTTCCGGCCCGGCCGGCAGCGTGTTTCGGGACTTCGTGATTTCACCGACCGCCGGCCTGCGGTTTGAGGACTACCCGGACGATCCGCTGTTCTTCGGCCTGAAGAAGAGCAACACCTGGAACGCCGGCATCGACGTCACCTACAGCTTCACGCCAGGCTCCTCGATCCAGGCATCATATCTGTACGAAACCTATGATCGCTTCCAGGTCGGCAGCGGCACGCTGACCAACTCCGCCACCGGCCTGCCAAACGCCACGCCGATCAATGCGTTCGGCAGCAACACGCTCGAGAAGGTGCAGACCATCCTGATCGCCAGCACGCTGGAGCTGATTCCCGGCGTGCTCGATTTCAAGCTCGGCTATGCGATTTCGTTCGCGCACGAGGATTGGGATTACGGCCCTTATAACGGCTACGCGATGCTGGCGAATGCCGGCGGCACTGTGTACCGGCCGTTCCCGACGGTGTCGACCAACTATCAACGGCTCGATGCGTCGCTGAAGCATACCATCGATCCGTCGATCGTGGCGAAGCTTGGCTGGACCGGTGAGGTCTACGTCAAGGCGCGTTACATCTGGGAGCGCAACAGCGTCGACAATTGGCAGCAGGATCTGATGTCGCCCTATCTGTATCTGGTCGATACCACGCTGGCGCGGATGATCGACATGGGCGCCACCAATCCGAATTACGACGCGCAATACTTCCAGGTCTCGCTCAACGCCAAATGGTGAGCGGCAGCGCCGCGATGCGGCGCCGCCTCGCGACAGGATCGGCTCGCATGCGAACGCGGTGAGCTTGCAGCCGGCGGCAAAGACGTGACCGCCGGCCGATACCAACCAACGTCAACAACAATGGGAGGACGACAGACGATGAACGACAAACGCAATGACCAGCCGCCGCTGTCGCGGCGCAAGCTGCTGAAGGCCGGCGTCGGAGCGGCGGGCATCGCCGCGATGCTCGGCGCCGGCGTGGCTGCGGCGAATGCCCAGGTCACCAAGAAAGCCTCGCACAAGGATGCCGGCTATCAGGAGTCGCCGAACGGTGCCAAGCGCTGCGGCACCTGCCGCCAGTTCCGACCGCCGAGCTCGTGCATCACGGTCGAAAGCCCGATCAGCGAGAACGGCTGGTGCCGCCTCTACGCCGGCAAGGCGTAACGCGCCGCCGATCACGTCATCTGCTGCGCAACGACGAGCGGCGCAGCGGTCGCAAGCTCCGGGTCCGATACAGTCGGAGCTGGAGCTTGCGTCATTGCGGGCGCCTGCCCGATCAGCTACGCCCTCGCCCGCGCATGGTCGATGAACTGCGTCCGCTTCAGCGGAGCGCGATCACGCGTCGGCGGTCTCGCGGACCAGGATGCGCTCGCGCAGCGTCGGCTTATGCACCTTGCCGGTGGCGTTGCGCGGCAATGCTTCGACGAAGCTGACGCGCTGCGGACATTTGAACCGCGCCAGCCGCTCGCGGCAATGCGCCAGCAGCTTCGCCTCGCTCAACTCTTGGCCGGGTTTGAGCGCGACCACCGCGACGCCGGTTTCGCCCCATTGCGGATCGGGCGCGCCGATCACCGCGGCCTCGGCGATCTCCGGCAATTGATACAGCACATCCTCGACCTCGGCCGGATACACGTTCTCGCCGCCCGAGATGTACATGTCCTTGGTGCGATCGACGATGTAGTAGAAGCCTTCGTCGTCGACCCGCGCGGCATCGCCGGTGTGCAGCCAGCCGTCGGTGAACGAGGTGCGGTTGGCGTCCGGCCTGTTCCAGTAGCCGGGGGTGATGTTCGGGCCCTTCACCCAGAGTTCGCCCATCTCGCCCGGCTTCACTGGCTCGCCATCGGGACCGACGATCTTCAGGTCGGCGTGCAGCACCGGCTTGCCAGCCGAACCGGCCTTGCGCGCGGCATCGTCGGCATCGAGCATCAGCACCGCCGGGCTGGTCTCGGTCATGCCGTAGCCCTGGACCAGGGCACAGCCGCGCTCCTGCCAGATCTTCAATAGCGGCACCGGCATCGGCGCGCCGCCGACACCGGCGATCTGCAGCCGCGACAGATCGGTGGTGGCGAACGCCGGGTGCTGGCACATGAACTGATAGATCGACGGCACGCCGAAGAAATGCGTCAGCCCGACCGCCGGATCTCCGATGATCGACAGCGCCGCGCCCGGATCGAACGCGCGCATCAACAGCGTGGTGCCGCCGGCATGCAGAACCGGATTGGTGTAGCAGTTCAGCCCGCCGGTGTGGAACAGCGGCAGCACGCAGAGAAACACCGTGCGCGGCGAGATGAACGCCGGGATGCCGAGATTGACCGCGTTGATGAAGGTCATGCCATGGGTGATCATGGCGCCCTTCGGCTTTCCGGTAGTGCCGGAGGTGTACATGATGGTCGAGACGTCATCGAGCGTTACCGGCTCGGCGGCGCCGAGACGCGGCGAGCTCGCCAGCGCGGCCTCATAGGCCGGACCGAACGCCAAGAGATGCGGCACGCCGCACGCAGCCTTCAACTCCGCCGCCATCGGCGCCAATTCGTCGTCGTGCGCCAGCACTCGCGGCGCGGCATCGCCGACGATGTAGGACAGTTCGTGGACGGTGAGACGGACGTTGAGCGGCACGAAGATCGCGCCGAGCCGGAAGCAGGCGAACTGCACCTCAAGCGTCTCGACCGCATTCAGCGCCAACACCGCGACGCGGTCGCCGCGGCCGACGCCGAGCGTTGCGAAATGCGCCGCCAGCCGGTCGACCCGCTCGTCCATTGCCCGGTAGCTGATGTTGCGGCTGGTGGCGAGATCGACCACCGCGATCCGCTCCGGGCGGACCTCGGCGTGATGGGCGATCCAGTCGAAGTCAGCGAAGCTCATCGGTTTTCTCCCTCGGAAGGTCGGCGGCTCTTGATGGCCGTCTCGACGAGGGAAGTGAAAGCGCGGGCCGGCGGGAAGTCAATCGCCGCATCTTGTGCGCCGCAACTAACTGCCGCGAAATTGAACCACGCGTGCAGCCGGTTGGCGCAAGACAGGCCGGCACCGTCCAGCGGCTACTGATAAGCCGCCACGATGTCCGAGACCGCGCGTTCGAGCTGCTTGGCGGTGGCGCATTGCCGGACCACGTTGCAGAACGGCGCGTAGCGGAACATTTCCGAATCGCCCCAGCCCCAGCCCATCCGGCCTTCGGGATTGAGCCAGACCACGCGCTTGGCGCGCTCCGAGATGGTGCGCAGGATGTCGGTGCGCGGATCGAGATTGTTGCTGCGGGCGTCCCCGAGCACGATCACCGTGGTCTTCGGCGTCACTGCGCGCAGCCAGCGCTTTTCGAAATCCGCCAGCGAGGCGCCGTAATCGGACGAGCCGAACCCGACCTTGGACATGATCTCGCGCATCGCCGCTTCCGGCTCCTGCTTGTCGAGGATGTCGCTGACCTCGATCAGGTGGCCGGAGAACGCAAACGAGCGAACGTCGTCGACGACCTCGTGCAGGCTGTGGATCAGCAGCAGGAAGAAATCGGACACCTGCGCCACCGAGCCGGAGACGTCGCACAGCGCCACGATCTGCGGCCGGTCGCGATGCCGCCGCTTCCAGGCGGTGAGGAACGGGATGTTGCCCCAGGCGGCGTTGCGGCGGATGGTGCGGCGGACGTCGAGATGGCCGCGGCGCTGCCGCTTGCGCGGCTTGCTGTAGCGCTCGCGCAGCCGCCGCGCGATGGCGCGGATCAGCTCCTTCATCTGCTCGACCTGGCGCCGCTCCAGCCGCATCATCGGCGCGTTGCGCAGCACCTCGTGGCGCAGATTCTCGGCCTCCTCGCGGCCGTACAGCAGCAGCGCCTGCGCCACCATCTCGCGCACGCTGTCGCGCAGGCCGTCGAGCGCGGCGGCGAGCCGTTCCGCCTGCGCCGGATCATCGGCCTTGAGCCGGTCGAGATCGTCGCGCAACTGGCCGATGCCGAGCGCTTCCATCATCCGGCTCTGAAACAGGCCGCGCTGGGTGAAGAACCGGATGTTGGAGAGAGATGCTTCGTTGGCAGCACCGGCGAGCGCGGCGGCAACCGCGCTGCGGTCCTGCGCCAGCAGCATCTGGGCCAGCTCGCCAAGTTCCGGCGGCGCCGAGCCTTCGCCGCCGCCCTGTCCCGGCGCGCTGTTGCCGTTCGGCTGCGAGGGTGATGTCGCGTTGTCTGCCTGCTGATCGGCGTCGTCGGCCGCATCCGTGTTGGTCTTCGGCTCGGGCCGGCTGAAGAACAGGTCGAAGCACTGCGCCAGCGCCTGCTTTTCGTCCTGGGTCTTGGCCAGGGTCACCAGCAGCGTGTCGCGCAGCAGGCCGCGATCGGCGAAGCCGACCTCCGACACCGCCCGCATCGCGTCGATACTCTCGGCCGGCGACACGCGCACGCCGGCGCCGCGCGCCGCCCGGAAGAAGCGGTGCAGCTCCTCGCGCATCAGCCGAACACGCCCTCGCGCCCGGCCTTGGCGACGAAGCCGGAGACCTGCGGCAGCGCGGTTTCAATGTCGGCTTCGTACTTCAACAGGACGTTGAGCGTGTCCTTGACCACCTGGTGGTCGAGCTCGCTCGCCTGCAGCAGCACCAGCACCCGCGCCCAGTCGATCGTTTCGCTGACCGACGGCAGCTTCTTCAGATCGAGCGCACGGATCTGATTGATGAACCCGACCATCTGCTTGCGCAGCGTCTCGCCGGCGCCGGGCACGCGGCTTTCGACGATGCGCTCCTCCAGCTTCTGTTCGGGGAAGCCGATGTGCAGATGCAGGCAGCGCCGCTTCAGCGCATCCGACAGGTCGCGCTCGCCGTTCGAGGTCAGCAGCACCAGCGGCTTCACCGTGGCGCTGATGGTACCAAGCTCGGGGATCGTCACCTGGTAGTCGGACAGGATTTCGAGCAGCAGCGACTCGAACTCAGCGTCGGACTTGTCGATCTCGTCGACCAGCAGCACGCAGCCCTGCGGCTGCTCCAGCGCCTTGAGCAGAGGCCGCGGCTCGACGAATTCCTTGGAGAAGAACACGTCGCCGAAATCGTGCAGCCGGCCGAGCGCATCGGTCAGCGTCTGCGCGCCGCCGAGCACTTCGCCGAGCTTGTCCTTGAGGATCTGGGTGTAGAGCAGCTGCTTGGCGTATTTCCACTCATAAAGGGCCTTGGCCTCGTCCAGTCCCTCGTAGCACTGCATCCGGATCATCTGCAGGCCGCGCCAGCTCGCCAGCGCTTTGGCCAGTTCGGTCTTGCCGACGCCGGCAGGGCCTTCGACCAGGATCGGCTTCTCGATCTTCTCGGCCAGATACACGGCGGTAGCGATCTGGCGGCTGGCGATATAGCCGACCGATGCCAAACCTGCGGTGACGGCCTCGATGGATTGCATCGGCAGATTCGCAGTCATAGCTATTGATTGCTCCAGAGAGATTGGCCGAGGGCGATCTGCCGCTGCTTGCGCGGCTCGCGCGCCACATTGGCCAGCACGTCGAATGCGGCCAGCGATCGGGTGAGTTGATCGTCGATCCGATCCGGCGGCAACAGCGCGCGCAACTCTTCGACGAACATGCGCGCCAGGCTGCGGACGCCGATCACGCGCGCGCCATTGGGCGGCTCACCGCTGTCCAGCGCCTGCACCGCGGCGGCGCTTCCTGCCTGCGCCAGCGACAGCAATCCAGCGAGGCGGCCGAGCGTCAGGGCGTGCTCTTCACTCGGCGTGATCCGCGCCGCGACCGTGTGCAGCAGCCAATCGAGGAAACCGACGGTGGTCGCGGCCGCGACCGTATCTTCGAGATCGCGGAACGGCAGCGCCATCGCCGGATAGGCATCCGGCATCGTGCCGATCCGCGCTGACGCCGGCACGACACAGTTCTCGAAGCTCAGCTCGCAATGCGACGCCGGCTTCAGCACGTCGAGCGACGGCATCGGAGTCAACGTCAACCCCGCGGTGCCGCGCGGCAGCAGAAACAGGCCGTAGCGCTTGCGGCCCTGCTCGACGCCGGTGATCGCCAGCACGAGAAACAGATCGGCGACCGGACCGTTGGTGATCCACGCCTTGCGGCCGTTGATGACGTAGCCGTCGGCCCGACGTTCGGCGGTCGTCTGGAGATGCTTCGGATGCGCACCGGCGCCGGGCTCGGAGATCGCCACCGCGGCCCAGCCGCGCCCCAAAGCGATCCGCGACACCAGCTCGTCGCGCTGCGCCGCGTCGGCGAAGCCGGCGATAAAGAACCGCGCGATCAACTGCCGCCCGGCGAACGCCGTGGCGAGACCGAGTTCGCCGGTCGACGCCGCAATCGCCCGTTCGGCCTGTGCGATCGCCCCGTAGCTGTCGAGCGCCGCGTCGCTGCCGGGAAGGCCGATCTCGAACAGACCGGCCTCGGCCATCGGTGAGAACGGATCGGCGCCGGATCGATCTGCGACTAGCGCCCGCCAACGCGCGATACGTGCGGCGACCGCCGCTGTCGCCGCCTCTGTCGTCCCGAGGGTCGCGCCTGACGCGCCCGGTTTTCGAAGCTCAATCATGGCTCCGTGTGTAGAACAAGCCCGCGGCGGCGGCGAGTGTTTGTTGTATTCCGGCAAATGGAATGCGACGCGCGGCGAAGCTGACTCCGCCGCGCGCCATCAATGTCGCCGAATAGCAAGCTTAGTTACACCGCGTGAACCTTCGGCTCGCGCTCCCAGAACCGCAGTTGCGAGCAAAGCTCCAGGAAACGCTCGGCGTCCTTCGGTCCGCCGAGACTCATCACGCCGCCGTCGGGTTCGACACCGGCCTTCTCCAGAAGTGGCGCCGCATCCTTGGTGACTGCAATAAACTTGGCGTGGGCGAAGGCGTCGGCGACGAAGTCGCGCGCGGTCGCCTCCTGTTGCAGTTGAAGGGCGCCGTCTTGCGAGAGCAGTACCGCGACCGCATCGTACAGCACCGACGGACCACCATTGACCTTCTGCTTCGCCGGCCGCTGCTTACCATCGGACGCGGTGAAGCCGCCGACCTTCGGGGCGATCAGTTCGACCATCGCACCTTGCTGTGTGGCGGCAGCCTCCAGCGCCGCCAGCAGCTTGGCATCGGCGCCGTCGCTGACCAGAATGCCGAGCTTGCGACCCTTGAAGCTGCCTGGCGCATTCTTGACGATGCTGAGCGCCGGCGACGGCGGCAGATCCGTGATCGGCTTGCGGGCCGGCTCGGCAGCCGCCGGCAGCTTGATGCCGAGACCGTCGGAGACCATCTGGGCGAGGGTCTTATCGACATTGACGAGATGCGACACCACGCGGGCACGGATCGCCGGCGTCTCGACCTTGCTGAGTTCGAACACGAACGCGTCCTTGATGTGCGTCTGCTCGATCTCGCTCTGGCTGACGTAGAACTGCCGCGCCTGGCTGTAGTGATCGGCGAATAGTTCGCCGCGGGCGCGCCGCCTCTCGCCGGTTTCCTCGGCCGGGAAGCTGCGGAAACCCTTCGGCGTCTCGCGCGGGCCGGTCCCCCAGCTGTTCGGCTCGTAGTTGACGCGGCCGCGCGGGTTGTTGAACGCCATGTGGCCGTCCTGGGTGAAGCTGTGGAACGGGCACTTCGGCGCGTTGATCGGCAGGTCGGTGAAATTAGTGGTGCCGAGCCGCTTCAGCTGAGTATCGAGATAGGAGAAGTTGCGGCCCTGCAGCAGCGGATCGTTGGTGAAGTCGACGCCCGGTACGATGTTGGCGGTGTGGAACGCAACCTGCTCGGTCTCGGCAAAGAAATTATCGACGGTGCGATCGAGCACCAGCCGGCCGACGCGGCGGATCGGTACGCGCTCTTCCGGAATGATTTTGGTGGCGTCGAGAATGTCGAACTCGAATTCGTCCGCGAAGGCGTCGTCGAACAGCTGCAGGCCGAGCTCCCACTCCGGATAGTCGCCGGCTTGGATCGCATCCCACAGATCGCGGCGGTGGAAGTCGGGATCTGCGCCGTTGATCTTCACCGCCTCGTTCCACACCACCGACTGCATCCCGAGCTTCGGCTTCCAATGAAACTTGACATAGGTCGATTTGCCCTCGGCATTGATCAGCCGGAAGGTGTGGACCCCGAACCCTTCCATGAACCGGAACGAGCGCGGGATCGTCCGATCGGACATGATCCACAGCGCCATGTTGATCGATTCCGGCATCAGCGAAATGAAGTCCCAGAAATTGTCGTGCGCGGTCTGCGCCTGTGGGAAGCCGCGATCCGGCTCCTGCTTGGCGGCATGGATCAGGTCGGGAAACTTGATCGCGTCCTGGATGAAGAACACCGGGATGTTGTTGCCGACGATGTCCCAGTTGCCTTCGCGCGTGTAGAGCTTGACGGCGAAGCCGCGGACGTCACGCGCCAGATCCGACGAGCCTTTGTTGCCGGCGACGGTCGAGAACCGCACGAAAGCCGGGGTGCGCTCGCCGGCACGCTGGAAGATGTCGGCGGCGGTGATGTCCGACAGCGACTCGTAGGTCTCGAAGAAGCCGTGGGCGCCGAAACCACGCGCATGCACGACGCGTTCCGGGATACGCTCGTGGTCGAAGTGGAAGATCTTCTCGCGGAACAGAAAGTCTTCCATCAGCGTCGGCCCGCGCCGGCCGATCTTCAGGCTGTTCTGATTGTCGCTGATCGGAATGCCCTGACGGCTGTTGAGGGCCGGCATATCGCCGCTGGCAACCTGATGGGTCTCGCCGCCAGGCCCGCGATGGATCGATGCGTCGGCCAGCTTGGCGGATTTCAGTTCGGGATGCTTGTCGGCCATGGAACCTCGCGCAGAAGGACAGAGTGACGGCGGCGCGGCTCTCGCGGCGATCGAAGCTATCGCTGCCGTGTTGATCTAACTGTGCGAGAGAGTCGTCCGCCGCTGGACTACGGCGTGAATGCGGATTGGTTCCTGGGATGAAACGAGGGTGCGGCACTAAGGGGAAGAACCCGCACCGTCATTGCGGGGCGCTCACGCCAGTGAGCGAACCTCCAGAGGTTATCGGGTGCCTGCCCGGTCAGACCGAGATTCCGGGTTCGCGCGTTTTCACGCGCGCCCCGGAATGACTCGTTGAAACGTAAAGCCCATCTTCCGCGCAATCGAGGAAACA
Source organism: Rhodopseudomonas sp. G2_2311 (assembly GCF_047501505.1). Lineage (NCBI taxonomy): Bacteria > Pseudomonadati > Pseudomonadota > Alphaproteobacteria > Hyphomicrobiales > Nitrobacteraceae > Rhodopseudomonas > Rhodopseudomonas sp. G2_2311. The sequence continues at coordinate 378,129 of NZ_JAZDRK010000002.1, read as the reverse complement.
CCCTAATTCAAATGCGCCAGATAATGCGCCAGCGCGTAGATCTCTTCTTCGCTGAGCTGATAGGCGACGTCGGCCATCGCCGCCATTGCGCCGCCGGAGCGCTGGCCGGATTTGAATTCGTTCAGCGCCTTGATCAGATATTCTTCGCGCTGACCGGCGAGCCGAGCGGTCGCCTTGATGCCGGCGAAACTGTCGGTATGGCAGGATGCGCAGCGCCGCCCCACAGCGGCCTCGGCGCCCTTGCGCGACAGCTCGGGCTTTTCATCCGGCTTCAGATTCTTCATCGGCGGCAATGAGGCAAAATACGCACCGAGATTGCGGATGTCCTCGTTGCTGAGATCCTCGACCACCGAGCGCATATTGGCGTTCTCGCGGGTGCCGGCGCGGAAGAACACCAGCTGCCACTGAATATAGAGATCGGGCTGTCCGGCCAGTGACGGGGTGTACTCCATCTTGGAGATGCCGTTCTCGCCGTGGCAGATCGTGCAGACCCCGGCCTTGGCCTTGCCGGCCTCGATGTCGCCGGCGACGAGAGGGGAAGCAAGCAAACCAAAACAGAACGACAGCGACAGCGCAGCAAGCAGGCGAGTCATGCAAAGGGCCTCTGTTGGCTCAGAGCTTGTGGTTGGAGTTCGTCATTCCGGGATTCGTCGCGGTCGGCGCAGCCGGCCGGGGCGAAGGCCCGGAATCCACGATCACTGTGCTCGCGGTGAATCACGAAGGCGGTGGTCGTGCCTAACAAACGGCAAGGGGAGTATGGACTCCGGGTACGCCGCTGCGCGGCGCCCCGAAATGACGAACGAGGTGTGTGTACTCAGCTCGAACTCATTTGCTGTAGCTGATGCGATAGATCGCGCCGGCCCAGTCATCGGCCACCAGGATCGAACCGTCCTTGGCCAGCACTATATCGGCCGGACGGCCGAGATAGCCCTGGTCGCCTTCGATCCAGCCGGTGGCGAAGTCTTCCTGCTTGGCGTTCTTGCCGTCGGGATCGGCGATCACCCGCTTGATCAGGCCGCCCTGATATTTGTGCCGGTTCCACGAGCCGTGTTCGGCAATGAAGATGTTGTTCTTGTATTCGGCCGGGAACTGATCGCCGGTGTAGAATTTCATGCCGAGCGGCGCGACGTGGGCGCCGAGATTCAGCACCGGCGGAGTGAACTCCGAGCACTGATGCCCCATGGCGAATTTCGGATCCGGCATGTCGCCCTGATGGCAATACGGATAGCCGAAGTGCTCGCCGAGCTTGGCGATCATGTTGAGCTTGTCGCTCGGCATGTCGTCGCTGATCCAGTCGCGCGCATTTTCGGTGAACCAGTATTTGCCGGTGCGGGGATCAACGTCGCCGCCGACCGAATTGCGCACGCCGAGCGCGACGATCTCGGCATTGCCGGTCTTCGGATCAACCCGGCGGATTTGCGACACCGAGGTCGGCGGGATGCCGATGTTGAAGGGCGGGCCGAACGGCACGTAGAACCAGCCGTCCTTGTCGGCGGCGAGATACTTCCAGCCGTGCGCCACGTAGGACGGCATGTCGTCATAAACAACCTTGCCGGAGCCGAGATTGTCCAGGTTGGCTTCGGCATTGTCGTAGCGGATCAGCTTGTCGATATCGATGACGTACAAAGCGCCATCGCGATAGGCGAGGCCGGTCGGCATCTTCAAGCCCTTGAGGATGGTCTTGACCTGCTTCTTGCCGTCCTTGTCGGTGATCGCATAGACGTTGCCGAGTCCGAACGAGCCGACGAACAGCGTGCCGTTGTCGCCCCACGCCATCTGCCGTGCGGCGAGCACGCCCGAGGCATAGACCTCGATTTTGAAGCCCGGCGGCAGTTTGATCTTCTTCATCATCGCCGCGAGTTCGGCGTCGGACGACCCGGTCGGCGGACCGGCCGGCGGCGCGAGGCCCTTCTGCGCTTCGGTCTCGTCACCGAGGAACCAATCGGGCGGCGGGTTGGTCCAGAATTCCTTGGTGCCGGATTCGTATTTCTTCAGTCCCTGCGCGCCAGCCTGCGATATCGCAGCGGCCGCCAATGCAATGGCGCAGGCAACAGCGGATCGTGTGAAGACCGATGTCATCGCGTTCACTCCCTCGGCGGCCATTCCGGCCGCTTTGATTCTTATTAGTTGGAACGGTTCGCGTCGGATCGTCGCCGGCGGAGGACGCCGGTGGCGAGACGCTATCACATCCGTTTCGGGAGAGAAGAACGATTGCGAGTGAATCGCGATGAACATTCGCTGCGCCGCAATCGATGCAGTGCAATGAAGCGCGTAGTTGAAACCAAACGATAAATCAAAAGCGGGACGGCGGCGAACCGCCGTCCCGCGGCTTTGGCCAGGATCAGAAGATCTTCATGGCGTTCTGCAGCGTGATCCAAACGCCCCAGGCGAGCGGAACGCCGACGAACAGCCAGAACGCCGCGGCACGGGCATCGAGTCCACCCTTGCCAATGCCGTAGGATCCGCCGCCGACATTGGCGGCTGCGCCCTTGGCCTGTAGCGCGGCAACTTCCTCCGGCTTCATGAACCACTTGTCGGCGAGCGGCTTGACCATCGCGTTGCAGATCAGGCCGAGCACCAGCATGCCGGCGAGGATATACATCGTGAAGTCATATACCTGCGCGCGCGGCACGCCGGCGGCGATCTGCGCTTCGCGAATGTAATTGACCACCACCGGGCCGATGATGCCGGCGGTCGCCCAGGCGGTCAGCAGCCGGCCGTGGATGGCGCCGACGAACTGAGTGCCGAAGATGTCGGCCAGATACGCCGGCACGGTGGCGAAGCCGCCGCCATACATCGACAGGATGATGCCGAAGGCGAGCACGAACAGCGCCTTGCTGCCCATCGCGGCGAGCGTCGGCGCCAGCGCGTAGAGCACGATGCCGAGGAGAAAGAACACGTAATAGGTGTTCTTGCGGCCGATGTGATCGGACAGCGACGCCCAGAAAAACCGGCCGGCGATATTGAAGAGCGACAGCAGGCCGGCGAAGCCCGCCGCAATGCCGGCGATCACCGTTTTCTGCTCGGCGGAGAGCTGATTGAACGACAGGTCCGGCAGACCGATCAGCTTGCCGCCGAAGATTTCCTGCAGCATCGGCGAGGCCATGCCGATGACGCCGATGCCGGCAGAGACGTTGAGGCACAGCACCGCCCAGATCAGCCAGAACTGCCTGGTCTTGTGCGCGTTCTTGAGGTGCACTTGATGTGCGGTGATGTAGGCGTTGTTCTTCTCCGGCGGGGTCCAGCCGTCCGGCCTCCAGTTCGGCGGCGCCAGGCGATAGGAGAACGCCCCGATGGTCATGAACACGAAGTAGATCAGGCCCATCGCCAGGAAGGTCTGCCAGACGCCGACGTCGGTCGGGGTCTTGAAAGTGTTCATCAGCATGTTGGCCAGCGGGGCGCCGATCATCGCGCCGCCGCCGAAGCCCATGATCGCCATGCCGGTGGCCATGCCGCGGCGATCCGGGAACCACTTCACCAGCGTCGACACCGGCGAAATGTAGCCGAGGCCAAGACCGATGCCGCCGATCACGCCGGAGCCGAGCCACAGCAGCCAGAGCTGATGCAGATAGATGCCGAGCGCGCCCAGCACCAAGCCGCCGGCCCAGCACACCGCCGCGACGAAGCCGGCCTTGCGCGGACCGACCCGCTCCAGCCAGCCGCCCCACACCGCGGCCGAAGCCCCGAGCAGCACGAAGAACAGCGTGTACATCCACCCCATCGAGGCGACGCGCCAGTCGCAGGTGGTGGTGAACAGCTCCTGCATGATGGTCATGTCGGCACAGACTTTCGGCGCCGACAGCCCGACCGCGCGCGACAGCGGCAGCCAGAACACGCTGAAGCCGTACGCCATGCCGATGCAGAGGTGGATGCAAAGTGCCGCCGGCGGCACCAGCCAACGATTAAAACCGGCGGTAGCGATAATCCGTTCGCGATCAAAAATACCCGGCCGTGCGCCGGACAGCCGTCCGGCCCCATCCAATATGGTCATGTCGTTTCCTTCCCCTGTTGCGGCCGTCCGTTTTCGGACTGACCGTCGTCGCATGCGCCCTTGCTAAGTTGCCCCTTTCAACGCCTCCACTGCGGCCCGCACCTCGGGCGCGAGCCCATCACCCCCGGCCTCGAGATGCGCGATGATCGCCCGCCGCATCCGCGGCTCCCAGAACTTCTTCAAATGCTCGGTGATACCCGGCACCGCCTTGTCCGCCCCCTGGCTGCGGAAGAACGCGCCGATCTGATTGGCCATATACACCAGCCGGTCAGGCGACATCGGCAGCTCCCTTGTGATCGATGTCGGTGATGCGCTTCGGATGGCTGAACAGCTCAAAGCCATCGGCACGCGCAATCGCAGCGAGCGTAATGCCGGCAGCCTCGGCCATTCGCACCGCAAGTGCGGTCGGCGCCGAAACGGCGACCAGCACGGCTGCGCCGATCGCGGCGGTCTTCTGCACCATCTCGACCGAGACCCGGCTGGTCAGCAGCACGATGCCGTTCGATGCATCAATTTTATCTCGGGCGAGCGCGCCGGCGAGCTTGTCGAGCGCATTGTGGCGGCCGACATCCTCACGCACATGAACAATGCCGTGCTCCGGCGTGAAGTAAGCGGCGGCGTGCACCGCACGGGTTTCGACGTTGAGCTTCTGCAGCGGCGGCAGGGCCTCGATCGCGGCGATGATCTGCTGCGGCGAGAAGCTGCGGCCGGCACAGACGGTCGCCACCGGACGGACCGCCTCGGCAATCGAGTCCACTCCGCACAGCCCGCAACCGGTCGGCCCTGCGATATGCCGCCGGCGCTGCTGCAGGCGCGCGGCGACATCATCCGCGAGCCACATCCGCAGTTCGACGCCGTCGTCGTGCGGCACGATCTCCAGGCTGTCGATCTCGGCGGCTTGCCCGATCACGCCTTCGCTCAGGCTGAAGCCGATCGCGAAGTCTTCCAGATCGGCCGGCGTCGCCATCATCACCGCCTGGGAGGAGCCGTTGTAGCTGATCGCGACCGGCGTCTCGTCGGGGATTGCGCGCGTGCCGGCCTGCATCCGGCCGTGACGCCAGACCTTGGTCTTGCCGGTGTGGACAGTCGGCCGCGCCATCACTCCGCCGCCTCCGCGGGCACCGCGATCCGCCGCGCGGCCGTCGCCTGCTGCTCATAGGAGCGCTGCCATTCCGAAGGGCCGTTCGACGGCGCGACCTGCACGGCCGTCACCTTGTATTCCGGACAATTGGTGGCCCAGTCCGAGTACTCGGTGGTGACGACGTTGGCCTGGGTGTCGGGGTGATGGAACGTCGTATAGACAACGCCCGGCGCAACACGGTCGGTGATCAGCGCGCGCAGCGTGGTCTCGCCGGCTCGGCTGGCGAGCCGCACCCAATCTCCATCACGGACTCCGCGCTGCTCGGCATCGTGCGGATGGATTTCAAGCCGGTCCTCGTCGTGCCACACGGTATTGGCGGTGCGCCGGGTCTGCGCGCCGACATTGTACTGCGACAGGATCCGGCCGGTGGTCAGCAGCAGCGGGAATCTTGGCCCGGTGCGCTCGTCGGTCGCGACATACTCGGTAATGACGAACTTGCCCTTGCCGCGCACGAAATGATCGACATGCATCACCGGCGTGCCTTCGGGCGCACGCTCGTTGCACGGCCACTGGATCGAGCCGAGTTCTTCCAGCCGGTCGTAAGACACTCCGGTGAAGGTCGGGGTCAGCGCCGCGATCTCGTCCATGATCTGCGACGGGTGGGTGTAGTTCATCTTGTAACCGACCGCCTCGGCCAGCTTCAGCGTGACTTCCCAATCCTCCAGTCCATTCTTCGGCGACATCACCTTGCGGACGCGCTGGATGCGGCGTTCGGCATTGGTGAAGGTGCCGTTCTTCTCCAGGAAGGTCGAGCCCGGCAGGAATATGTGGGCGTAGTTGGCGGTCTCGTTCAGGAACAGGTCGTGGACGATGACGCATTCCATCGCTTCGAGACCGGCCGCGACGTGCTTGGTGTTGGGGTCTGACTGCAGAATGTCCTCGCCCTGCACATACAGCGCCTTGAACGAGCCCTCGACCGCTGCGTCGAGCATATTGGGAATGCGCAAGCCCGGCTCGTTGTCGAGCTTGACGTTCCACAGCGCCTCGAAACTCTCGCGCACCGAGTCGGTCGAGATGTGGCGATAGCCCGGCAGTTCGTGCGGGAACGAGCCCATGTCGCAACTGCCCTGCACGTTGTTCTGGCCGCGCAGCGGATTCACGCCGACGCCCGGCCGTCCGAGATTGCCGGTGGCCATCGCCAGATTGGCGATCGCCATCACGGTGGTCGAGCCTTGGCTGTGCTCGGTGACGCCGAGGCCGTAATAGATCGCGCCGTTGCCGCCGGTGGCGTAAAGACGCGCGGCTTCGCGCAGGCTCTGCGGATCGACGCCGGTGAAGGCGGCGGTCGCCTCCGGGCTGTGCTTCTCGTCGGACACGAACGCCGCCCAATGCTCGTATTCGCTCCAGTCGCAGCGCTCGCGCACGAACGCCTCGTTGGCGAGTCCTTCGGTGACGATGACGTGGGCCAGCGCGGTCAGCACCGCGACGTTGGTGCCGGGCTTCAGCGGCAGATGCTGCGCCGCCTCGATATGGGCCGAGCGAACGAGATCGATCCGGCGCGGATCGACCACGATCAGCTTGGCGCCCTGGCGCAGCCGCTTCTTCAGGCGCGAGCCGAACACCGGGTGGCCGTCGGTCGGGTTGGCGCCGATGATCATCACCACGTCGGCATGCTCGACCGAGTCGAAATCCTGGGTGCCAGCGGAGGTGCCGAACGCGGTCGACAGGCCGTAGCCGGTTGGCGAGTGGCAGACGCGCGCGCAGGTGTCGACATTGTTGTTGCCGAAGCCGGCGCGGATCAGCTTCTGCACCAGGAAGGTTTCTTCATTGGTGCAGCGCGACGAGGTGATGCCGCCGACCGAGTCGCGGCCGTACTTCGCCTGGATCCGCTTCAGCTCGGACGCCGCGTAGCTGAAGGCTTCGTCCCAGCTCACCTCGCGCCACGGCTCGGTGATCTTGGCGCGGATCATCGGCTTGAGGATGCGCTCCTTGTGGTTGGCGTAGCCCCAGGCGAACCGGCCCTTGACGCAGGAATGGCCGCGATTGGCCTTGCCGTTCTTATAGGGCACCATGCGGACCAGCTCTTCGCCCCGCATCTCGGCCTTGAAGGTGCAGCCGACGCCGCAATACGCGCAGGTGGTGACCACCGAGCGCTCCGGCGTGCCGATCTCGATCACACTCTTCTCGTTCAGCGTCGCGGTCGGGCAGGCCTGTACGCAGGCCCCGCAGGACACGCACTCCGAGCCGAGGAAGCTTTCCTGCATGCCGGGCGAAACCACGGAGTCGAAACCGCGCCCCGCGATCGTCAGCGCAAAAGTGCCTTGCACCTCCTCGCAGGCGCGGACGCAGCGCGAGCAGACGATGCACTTCGACGCATCGTAGGTGAAATACGGATTGGACTCGTCGAGCCCGGGATTGGGATGCTTCTCGCCGGAATATCCATAGCGCACGTCACGCAGGCCGACCGCGCCGGCCATGTCCTGCAGCTCGCAGTCGCCATTGGCCGAGCAGGTCAGGCAGTCGAGCGGGTGGTCGGAGATGTACAGCTCCATCACGCCCTTGCGGATCTGCTTGAGCCGCTCGGTCTGGGTATGGACGACAAGACCGTCGGCGACCGGCGTGGTGCACGAGGCCGGCGTTCCGCTGCGGCCGTCGATCTCGACCAGGCACAGCCGGCACGAGCCGAACGCATCGACCATGTCGGTGGCGCAGAGTTTCGGGATCGCGGTGCCGATTTCCATCGCGGCGCGCATGATCGAGGTGCCTTCGGGCACGCAGACGCTGCGGCCGTCGATCGTCAGCGTCACCATCGTCTCGGAGGGCGAGCGCGGCGTGCCGTAGTCGGTTTCGTGGACCAGAGCCATATTCGGTCGTCCTTTATTCCGCAGCCTGCAGGCGGCGCGGCGCGAGGCCGAAATCTTCCGGGAAGTGAGTCAGCGCGCTCAGCACCGGGATCGGCGTCAGGCCGCCCAGCGCGCACAGCGAGCCGAACTTCATGGTGTTGCAGAGGTCTTCCAGCACGGCGATGTTCGCCGCGGGCCGGTCGCCGGCGATGATTTTGTCGACGGTCTCGGCGCCGCGGGTCGAACCGATCCGGCACGGCGTGCACTTGCCGCAGGATTCGTGGGCGCAGAATGCAAGCGCAAACCGCGCCTGCTTGGCCATGTCGACGGTGTCGTCGAACACCACCACGCCGCCATGCCCGACCATGCCGCTGCGCGCGGCGAACGCCTCGTAGTCGAATGGCGTGTCGAACAGCTCGCGCGGGAAGTAAGCGCCGAGCGGGCCGCCGACCTGGACGGCGCGCACCGGCCGGCCGCTCAGCGTGCCGCCGCCGATGTCGTCGATCAGTTCGCCGAGCGTGATACCGAACGCCACCTCGAACAGCCCGCCATGCTTGATGTTGCCTCCGAGCTGGATCGGCTTGGTGCCGCGCGAACGGCCCATGCCGCAATCCGCATAAGCCTGGGCACCACCATCGAGGATGTAGGGCACCGCCGAGAAGGTCAGCACGTTGTTGATCACCGTCGGCCGGCCGAACAGGCCTTTATGCGCCGGCAGCGGCGGCTTCGCCCGCACCGTACCGCGCTTGCCCTCGAGGCTTTCCAGCATCGAGGTTTCTTCGCCGCAGATATAGGCGCCGGCGCCGACTCTCACTTCAATGTCGAACGAATCCGTCGAGTGGCAGATGTGCTCGCCGAGATAGCCGGTGCGCCGCGCCGCCTCGATCGCGGCGTTCATCGCCTCGACAGCATGCGGATACTCCGAGCGGATATAGATGTAGCCCTTGGTGGCCCCGACCGCGATGCCGGCGATCGTCATGCCCTCGATGATCATGAAGGGATCGCCCTCCATCAGCATCCGGTCGGCGAAGGTGCCGCTGTCGCCCTCGTCGGCATTGCAGCAGATGTATTTCTGGCCGCGCCCGGCCTGGGCCACGGTGCGCCACTTGGTGCCAGTCGGAAAGCCGGCGCCGCCGCGGCCGCGCAGGCCGGATTTGACGACGTCGTCGATGATCGCGTCCGAACTCATCTTCAGCGCGCGTTCGAGCCCGCGATAGCCGCCATGGGCGCGATAATCATCGATCGAGCGTGGATCGACGATGCCGCAGCGCGCGAAGGTCAGCCTGGTCTGCCGCTTCAGCCATGGAATCTGTTCAGTGAGCCCCTGCCGCAGCGGATGAGGCTCGCCCGCCACGATCGCATCGAGCAGCGCCGGCACGTCGGCCGGCGTCACCGGCCCATAGGCGACGCGGCCGTCCGGCGTATCGACTTCCAACATCGGTTCGAGCCAGTACAGCCCGCGCGAGCCGGGACGGACCAGATCGACCGGCAGCTCGCGCGCATGCGCCTGCGCCAGCAGCGCGGCCGCGACCTCGTCCGCGCCGACCGCGAGCGCGCCGGAATCGCGCGGAATGAAGATGCGCAAACTCATCGCTGCGCCTCCGCCAACAGAGCGTCGAGCTTGCCGGCATCAAGCCGGCCGACCACGCGCTCGTTGATCATCGCCGACGGCGCCGTGGCGCACAGACCGAGGCAATAGGCCGGCTCCAGCGTCACTGCGCCGTCCGCAGTGGTGGCCCCGAAGGTCACGCCGAGCCGGGTCTCCGCATGCGCCACTAGCGCGTCGCCGCCCGCGGCCTGGCAAGCCTCGGCGCGGCACAGCTTCAGCACGTGGCGGCCCGGCTGCTCACGGCGGAAGTCCGGATAAAAGGTGAGCACGCCATGAACTTCAGCGCGCGACAGGTTCAGCGCCTGCGCGATCATCGGCTCGGCGTCCTGCGGCACATAGCCGAACGCCTGCTGCAACGCGTGCAGCATCAGCAGCGTCGCGCCTTCCTTGTGCGTCAGCCCGGCGATGATTTCGCTCGCGCGGGCGGGTTCCCATGGTTCGTATTGCATCGGCGCTCTTCGTCGTCGTGGATCGCCGGATGAGAATAAGAATTGTTCAAAAGATCAATAAAGCAGTCCAATGCTGCGATAAGGAATCCGCAACGACAAGGGGCATTGACACCGTCATTCCGGGGCGCCGCGCAGCGGCGAGCCCGGAATCTCGCAGTTGTGAAGCCAGGAGATTCCGGGTTCGCGAGCTGTCGCTCGCGCCCCGGAATGACTCGTGGTGGCCTTTGCACGCCAAGCTGGCCCGGGGAGCGAGCCCCTGGATTGCTTCGTCGCTTCGCTCCTCGCAATGACGGACAGGCCCGCCCGCGATCAGCTCTGCAGCGTCGGGGCGACTTCGCGGGCCACCTGCATCAGGGCGGCGACCAGCGGCGTGTAGGGCTCGCGCGGCGGCACCACGAGGCCGATGCTGTAGGCGACCTTGGGCTCGACAATCGGAATGGTGCGGACTTCGTCGCCGAGCCCGAGCGTCTCGGCAAGCTTGGCCGGCATCACGCTCGCCCAGCGCCCGGTCTTGACGTGGGTGTAGAGCACGATGATCGAATTCGAGGTCAGGGTCGGCTGAGCAGTGGTACCGGCGGCGCGCAGCGCGCGGTCGATGATGCGGCGGTTCTGCATGTTTGGCGTCAGCAGGCACAGCGGAACCTGACCGACCTCACGCCAGGTCACCTGATCGCGATCCCCGAACATCCCGTCCGGCGAGGTGATCAGGCGGTAGCTTTCCTGATACAGCGGCACGCTGCGGACTTTGCCGACCGGCTCGTTCTCGGTGTAGGTCAGCCCAGCGTCGACTTCGAGGTTTTCGAGCAAGCCCAGCACTTCCGACGAGGTGCAGGACAGGATGCTGAAGCGGACATTGGGATGCCGCGCGCGGAACGGCGTGGTGAGCTGCGCCACCATGCCGAGCACGGTCGGAATCGCGGCGATCCGCAGTTCGCCGGACAGCTCGGCCTTCAGCGCACCGATATCCTGGCGCATGGCGCGGCTGTCGGCGACGATCCGGCGCGCCCATTCCAGCGCCCGCTCGCCCTCCGGGGTGAAGCCGAGAAACCGCGAGCCGCGCTGCACCAGCATCACGCCCAAGATCTCTTCGAGCTGCTTGATGCCGGTCGACATCGTCGGCTGAGTCACGCCGCAGGCCTCGGCGGCGCGGCCGAAATGCCGCTCCTTGGCGAGCGCGAGTAGCAGCTCGAGCTTGTCGATCAAACCGGCCTCTTGGAAATTCTGGTGATTTTCAAGAGTCTTGCCCGATCAGGACGCATTCGGCAAGGCGGCACAGGCGAGGCAGGCCTTGCGCCGCCGGACAACAATAACCCCGCCTCCCGGTTGCGCATCGGGAGCGCGGGGCCAGTCTGGGGAGAGACGCTGCCGGCGCGGGAAGCACGAACCATCCGCACCACGCTTCGTCATTGGCAAACTAACTGACAGCCGGAATCGCGGATTGAGATGGATCAAGCTGACACGATCGAGCTGCAATTCGCATAGGGCGTTCGGCTAAGCACTCAGTGATCGCCATTTCGCCCGACTACTTCGTCTCCTTGTGTGCAACTGCAGCAAAGTCGCGGCGGGCTAACACTCACGAAGACGGTCGTTAAGAAACCACCACTCCACAGCCGTCATCCGCGAGCTTGACCCGCGGATCCATCGCTCGCGCAGCGCGCAGCCAAAACGTTCTCACGGAGAACGACCTGCAATACCACCGCCCGACGCGGAACCTAGCTAACAATTCTTATACTGCAAATGCTGGAGACACGTGCACGTCGTCGTCGAAGTGGAGTACTTGACGTCATAATAGGCGGGTCCGCTCGAATTGGCCGGACTGTCGGTCGAGCAGCGCGGAAACATCCACACGGTATCGGTCAGATTGACGGTGCCGCTGATCGTGAACCCGAGATTGGGCGTATAGGCGTACGTGACCTCTCCCACGATGAACGACACCTGATCGTTCTGGTTGTTCGGATTGGCCGCGTTGCCGACGGTCCCGTTCAGCGACGTCGGAACCGTCAGGCCGGACAGACTGGTCCTTCCCGACCCGAAGGTGGCGCCGTTATACGACTGGCTCCATTGCAGGGTCAGATTGCCGTTTGCGTCACTGGAGACCTCCGACACGGTGACGGTCAGAAGCGACTTGCCGCCGCTGTCACTGATGGAATACGGGGCGATTGTTGCGCTCGCTCCGGTGAGGATATTCTGCATCGATGAGGTGCTGAGCGAGGTGTTCTGCGTCACCATGTCAGCCACGGAGTGAGCCGTCGCGCTGACTTTGACGCTGATCGCCATTCCGTTCGCGAGCTCGACTCCGCCGATGAACAGCGCCAGCAGAAATGGCACCACGATCGCGAACTCGGTTGCGGCGACGGCGTCAACGTCGGCCTGCAAACTCCTGACGGAAACTGATCGGCGGATCATGGACGGGACCTCTAGGGGTTGGCAGGCTCGTTCTGGAACGCTGCGGACGCCATGATCAGGCGGGATCCGTTCGGCTGATTTGCCAGATTGAAGGCGATCGGCCCGAAGAACATCGGCCAGAGATACATCACTCGGACGACGACGATGTCGCCGGCGTGGCCCGGGTTGAATTGCCAGCTGTTATTTACGTTGCCGTTGCTGTCGTAGGTCAGCGCCGGCATGGCTATATTCGCCGCCGACCAATCGTTGGCGACGTTGACGTCGACCATCAGCCCCGAGCAACTGAAGAGCACGTTGGCATTGGTGCAGACGGTCTGCTTGAAGGCAGCGGCCGAAGCCGCCGGCGTCAGGCTGACATTCTGCGCCTGAACCTGCCCGGTCAGGATCTGGCGGGCCGACTTCCGAACCGTGTTTTCGAGAACCGACTGCGCAAAGAACAACAGAAAAGTCTGGATCAACGCGACAATGATCGCGAAGAACGGCGTGGCGATCAGCGCGAATTCCACCGCGGTGGCGCCTGCGCGATCCTTGGCAAAGGCACCGATACGAACCCGGCCCTGTTTGATTGCTCTTAGTCCAAATCGGGCCATGACGGCTTTCTCATTGCGTGAGGCTGGCAGTGCTCGACGCGACCTTGAGGAACAAATCCGTCAAGGCTTGCGTGATATTGCCTCCGGTTTGGACGTTCGAGAAGAAGCCCGGGGAGGCGCAGGCTTGCAGATTCTGCGCGATGGCGCCGGTCGAAGACGTCGGTTCGTCGTAAGCATCGATCCAACTCATGTACCAACTGTCCGTCACCGGGACATTGGGGGTCTTGAGTTGCAGATACTCCGTATAGAGGATCGCGATCTTGATGCCCCGGTTCTTGATGGTCGTACAGATTGCGGTGTCGAGCGGCTGCTGGCAGCGGCTGTTCGAGGCATAGCTGCCGTTGGGGCAGGACGAGGTGATCTTGTCTTCCACACCATCGGTGACGAGAAAAACAACCTCTTGCGGCGTATCGCCCGAAGCATTGCTGCCAAGGCCCGGGCTCGGCATGATCCCGTTGAGGCTGGTGAGAGCCCCCGCGATATCCGTGCCGTTGTCGGTCTTGCAGTTGCTCGGTGAGACCACGCAGTTCTGATAGGCGACGGGCATCAGCGCAATGTTGGAAACCTGAGCGCCAGCCTTCGTCGGGGTGGTGAGCGACGCCAACGTGTTTAGGCCCAGGTCGAACGTGTAGAGAGCCGCTCGGTACGTGGTATTGTTTAGGGCCGACATGCACTGCATGACTCCCCCCGAGATTCCGGACTGCGGGCAGTTTGACCAGGTGTTGAGCAGCTGATTGACAGCGCTGGTCACGAGATCGATCCGCAACGTGATATTGTTGGCTCGCGCGATGGCGAGGTTATCCTTGGTCCCGCCGTCATGGGCGATATTGGTTTCATGACAGGCGAAGCCGCAGTTCTGCGAGGATGACGCCTTCTGGTACTTCGGAGCAGTGGCAGCAATCAGATTGCTGATGTCGGTCGCAGTCGCACCGATACCCATCGACGGCGAATCATCCATCAAAAGATAGAAGTTCATGTTTGGCGCGCTGGACGCCTGCGCCGTCGATGCCCCACTGATCGCCCATGACACATTGTTCATCAGCAGCTGGGGGAAGTTGTTCAGGGATGCGGCGTTGTAAGACACCTTGACGGTGCGCTGAAGCCCCACGTCAGTGATCGTAATGATCGGCGTCGGCACCGTCGCCAACCCGGAGGCCAGCCGGTTGGCGGTCGACATGAAGATCGCATAGGCAGTGTTTTGTGCCACCGCGTCGGTTTGCATCAGCATGGCCGGACGAACGGCCGCGATTGCGGCCGCGTCGGCGGCGGCGTCGAGTTGCTGCTTCTTGCGCAACGCCTGGGTGAAGTCGAGCGTCATACCGAGCAGAAAGATGATGGGAATCATCACGAGCGCCGTAATGACCGCGATGTTCGCTTTGCGATCTCGAACGAAGCGAGACAACAGGGCGTCAGACATGACTTCCATCCCAGTCGCTTTGGTCCAGCGGGCGTCTTTTCGATGGAGTGAAGGCCGAGAAGAGAAGAGCAACGAACGCTCTCTCTGCTACGTTTTGTAGCAGTGGATGTTGAAGAGGCACCGCTAAGCAATGCTTAAGCCGACCGCGTGAACGTCCGCACTTGAAAGTCGGTCGAAGCTGGTCCGAGCGGTTTGTTTAAGAAGCAGTAAACGCCGAATCCCGGAACGCCCCTTTCGGTTAGCGTCCCTCGACCTAGGACCTTGTCAGTCAAGTATTATTTGATCTGGACGGCGGCAGTCGCGCCCGCATTCGATCCGCCCCGAATGCCCCGTGTTCGGCTGCACAGCCTTCGATGAGTTCAGCAGCACCGGGGCTGATGTGCTCGCGTCTGCTGCGCCGTCCTCAGTCCGCAACCGGCGATGTACCTGTGCGGTGGGCTCAATGCAGCGTGATCGGCATGGAGTCGGCAGCCGCAAAAAGCGAAGCTTGCCATCAATGAGCCTGGACTCGTTCGGGCCGCCTCACCTCGGACGAACCCCATCAGTAGTCCTGCCTAGCTCCCCGCCCCCGACCGACGCGCATAGCAGTGGAAGCCGCCATAGATGCCGGAGCGGTCGCGGTCGAAGCCGATGGCGCTGCGTTCGGCGTCGCGTTGCCAGGTCTGCTGCAGGGGAGCCAGGGGCTCGGTCTCAAGCGGGGATTCGGCGCCGGCGGTGCGGAAGATCACCCGCACCTGCTCCTTGCCGGCGCGGTCGATCGCGTCCCACAGCGCGCGGATTTCGTCCGGCGCCATCCAGTCCTGCGAGTCCAGCAGCACCACGGCGTCGATCTGGCGGGCCGGCAGGCTCTCCAGAAACACCCGCAGATTTTCGTGCACAGGGATCACCAGCCCGGCGCCGGCGCGCATCTGCTGATAACGGCTCTCCTGCAGGTATAGCGGCAGGCAGCGGTCGCCAGGCCCCGGATAGCTCCGGCTCAGCGCCTGCCAGGCGAAGTAATTAGTCTCGTTGGGATAGACGTCGATCAGCCGGAGCAGGCGCTGATGCAGCACCTCGTTGAGCGGCTGGTCGCCGCCGAGCAGTTCGCGCTGCTGCGGCGGAATGCCGAGGCTGAACAGCAGCGCCGGGGTCTGGGTGAGCATGCGGGCGAACCGCGAGTGGAACAGCCGGTCGACGCGCTGCAGCGCCGCCTGCCGCTCCGGCGAGTCCGGCGCGCCCTTCAGCAGCACGTTGAGGTCGATCTTGGCGATCTTCGCCAGCAGATGCGCAAAGCCGATGAAGCGGCCGAGCGCACCGTGGCGATAGAACCCGTCGGTGAAGTAACGGTAGCGCGCCCGGCCGCGGAAGTCGCGCTCATCCCAAAAGCCGCGGGCATCGAGATCGAGCGCGGGGCGCAGCCGCCGGCGATACAGGTCGGCGTTACCGGCCGCGGTGCCCTCTCCGAAGAACTGCCAGAACGACGCGTAGTCCGGCAGCGCCCGCAGGCCGGCGAGCTTCAGCTTGAGCAGCGCCAGGTGTGCCTCGTTGAGATCGACCGCGAACACCTGCGCCGGCTTGGCGGTGAGGTAGGACAGCGCGTTGCAACCGCCCGACGAGATCGTCACGATGGTGGAGCCGATCGGCAATTGCAGAGCCGCGAGGTCAGC
Organism: Rhodopseudomonas sp. G2_2311; assembly: GCF_047501505.1. Taxonomy (NCBI): domain Bacteria; kingdom Pseudomonadati; phylum Pseudomonadota; class Alphaproteobacteria; order Hyphomicrobiales; family Nitrobacteraceae; genus Rhodopseudomonas; species Rhodopseudomonas sp. G2_2311. Next base: position 362,097 of record NZ_JAZDRK010000002.1, on the reverse strand, counting down.
CTCGGGATCTTCCCAGATCTGGGTATAGACCAGGCGACGAAACCAGATCGAAAACAAAGCGTCCCACAGCGTCGACTCGCTGCGATCCTTGCTGTTGCGGACGGCGTCCGCGATCAGTTGCTGCGTGTTCATCAAATCCTCGACTCGGCAATCGATCCAAATTAGCTGCGCAACACTGCAGTTTTGCGACAGCAGGGAACTGATCAGTGCCGTCTCCCTTGTCATCACCCTGTCGCCTGAAATCGCGATGGAAGGCGGATGATGCCGAACCAGGGTGGCAGGCCATGACGACGCTCACTCGCACCGATCTTCCGCGCACCGAGCTGACGCACCACGAACTCACCGCCGATCCGGCGTGGCCGGTCGACGCGACCTCGCGGATGAATCGGATGTACCGCTATCAACGGCACATCTACGACCTGACCCGCCGGTACTATCTTCTCGGCCGCGATCAACTGATTACCGAGCTGCAGCCGAAGGCCGGCGAAACCGTGCTGGAAGTTGGCTGCGGCACCGGCCGCAACCTGATCCAGGCGGCGACGCGCTACCGCGAGGCGAAATTCTTCGGCCTCGACGTGTCGACCGAGATGCTGACCTCGGCGATCAGTTCGATCGAAGGCGCCGGGCTGATGTCGCGGGTCAAGGTTGCGCATGGCGACGCCACCGCCTTCACCGCCCAGGCGGTGTTCGGCCAGGCGGTCAGCTTCGACCACGTCATGATCTCCTACAGCCTGTCGATGATCCCGGACTGGACCGCGGTGATCGATCGCGCCGTCGCCAATCTGAAGCCCGGCGGCAAGCTGCACATCGTCGATTTCGGCGACCAGCGCGGCCTGCCTTCCGTGGCGCGCAACCTGCTGCGGCGCTGGCTGACGCTGTTCGACGTCACCCCGCGCGACAGCCTGGAGGCCGTGCTGATGCAGGTCGCGGCCCGCACCGGCGCCGGCCTGCGGTTCGAGCGGCCGTATCGCGGCTATGCGCAGCGCGCCGTGCTGACGCTGCCGCCGCGCAACAAGCCATGACCGGTTGGCTCGCGCTGTTTGCCGCGGGCCTGATGGAGATCGTCTGGGCGCTGGGGCTGAAGCATTCGGAAGGCTTCACCCGGTTCTGGCCCGCGGTCGTGACCTTGGCCGCGATCTTGGCCAGCTTCGGCCTGATGAGCATCGCGCTGAAATCGCTGCCGTTCGGCACCGTCTATGCGGTGTGGACCGGAATCGGCGCCGCCGGCAGCATCGTGGTCGGCATGGCGCTGTACGGTGAGCCGGCCAGCGGCGTGCGGGTGCTGTGCCTGTCGATGATCGTGGCCGGCATGATCGGGCTCAAGCTCAGCACGCCCGCCTGAACTGTCGGCCGCCCGACCAAGGCGGCGATTGACAAAGCAGGCCCGCTTCCATTTGATCGCGCCCGTTCAGGTGTGCCGGGAATCGTCCGGCACAGGGAAGCCGGTGCGGGCCCAAGCTTATGGCCGCAAACCCAAATCCGGCGCTGCGCCCGCAACTGTGAGCGGCGAGCGATCCTTCAATCAGCCACTGGGCGGCACTTGCCCGGGAAGGCGAAGGATCGCGACGACCCGTGAGCCAGGAGACCGGCCTGAGCACGTCATCTTCCACCGTGCGGCGCGCGCGGCTGGAGCGGTCCGCCGCACAGGTGACAGGATGCTGCTCACCGGCCGGAGACCGCCATGACCGATCTCGTTCTGCCCGCTTCTTCCGATGGATTCCGCTTCCGCCTGATCGCCGTGCTCGGCGGACTGGTGCTGGCCAATATCGCCGCCTGGGCCTGGGCGCTGACCGCCTTCGCGGGCGAGCCGGTGCTGATCGGCACCGCGGTGCTTGCCTATAGCCTCGGCCTCCGCCACGCCCTCGATGCCGACCATATCGCGGCGATCGACAACGTCACCCGTAAGCTGATGCAGGAGGGCAAGCGGCCGGTCGCGGTCGGGCTGTTCTTCGCACTCGGCCATTCCACCGTGGTGCTGGTGGCGTCGCTGGCAATCGCGATCGCGGCCAATTCGCTGACCGAGCGATTCTCGGGCTATCGGGAAATCGGCGGGGTGATCGGCACCTCGGCGTCGGCGCTGTTTCTGTTCGCGATCGCCATCGCCAATCTGTCGGTGCTGAGCGGCGTGTATCGCGCGTTCAAGAAGGCCAAGGCCGGCGAGATCGTGCACGACGACGATATCAACGAACTGCTGCAGCAGCGCGGCTGGCTGGCGCGGCTGTTCCGGCCGCTGTTCCGCTTCGTCTCCAAGAGCTGGCAGCTGTTTCCGATCGGGCTTTTGTTCGCGCTCGGCTTCGAGACCGCCAGCGAGATCAGCCTGTTCGGATTGGCCGCCAACGCCTCCGGCAACATTTCGCACTGGTCGATCCTGGTGTTCCCGGCGCTGTTCGCCGCCGGCATGACCCTGGTCGACACCCTCGACGGCGTGCTGATGCTCGGCGCCTATGGCTGGGCGTATCGCAACCCGATCCGCAAGCTGTACTACAACATGACCATCACCACCGTGTCGGTGCTGGTGGCGCTGCTGATCGGCGGCATCGAGACGCTCGGGCTGCTCGCCGGGCGCTTCCATCTCGAAGGCGCGTTCTGGGAGTGGATCGAAGAGCTCAACTCCAATTTCGGCGCGCTCGGCTACGGCATCGTGGCGCTGTTCGTGGCGAGCTGGATCGTCTCCACCATCATCTATCGCCTCAACGGCTATCACCGGCTCGACCAGGCCGCCGCGACCGTGCAGAAATGAGCGCGGTATGACCCGACGTTCCGGACCGAATTCGCGCGCAGCGGCCGTTACCGCTGCGCTCGCGGTGCTCGTGGCCCTGCTGGCGATCGGATCGCTCGCGGTGGGACCGGTCAAGCTGTCGCCGCTCACCGTGGTGCAGGCGCTGGTCGGGCTCGGCGGCGAGGTGCAGCAGATCATCGTGCAAGAGATCCGGCTGCCGCGCACCATCCTGGCGCTGGCGATCGGCGGCATTCTGGGCCTGTCCGGCGCGGCGCTGCAGGGCCTGCTGCGTAACCCGCTGGCGTCGCCGTCGCTGTTCGGCGCGCCGCAATCGGCCGCGTTCGGCGCGGTGCTGATCATCTCGCTCGGGCTCGCCGACGTCCGCTCGTTCGCGCTGCCGGTGGCGGCGATCACGATGGCGTTCGTCTCGGTGTTCGTGCTGCTGGCAATCGCCGGGCGCAACGCCAGCCTGTTGCTGCTGATCCTCGCTGGGCTGGCGATCTCCGCCCTCGCCGGCGCCGCCACCGCGCTGGTGATGAACCTGTCGGCCAATCCGTTCGCCAGCCTGGAAATCGCATTCTGGCTGCTCGGTTCGCTGGAAGATCGCAGCTTCCGCCACGTCGTCTTGGCGCTGCCGTTCATTGTCGCCGGCGGCGTACTGCTGTTCAGCCAGCGCGCCGCGTTCCGCGCCCTCAGTCTCGGCGAAGAGACCGCGCAGAGCCTCGGCATCAATGTCGGCCGGCTGCGACTGATCGTGATCGCCGGCACCGCGCTCGGCGTCGGTGGCGCCGTCTCGGTGTCGGGCACGATCGGATTCATCGGCCTTGTCGCGCCGCATCTGGTGCGCCCCTTGATCGGCCACGATCCCGCCCGCGTGCTGCTGCCGAGCGCGCTTGCCGGCGCGGCGCTGCTGCTCGCCGCCGACATCGCGGTGCGGCTGATCCCGGCCAGCACCGACATCAAGGTCGGGGTACTGACCTCGATCATCGGCGTGCCGTTCTTCCTGTATCTGATCGTGCGCGAACGCCGCGCGCTGGGTGGAGGCGTCGCATGAGTGCCGCCTTTCTCACCGCGCGCGACCTCGCCGTCTCGCTCTCCGGCCGCGAAGTGCTGCGTGGAGTGTCGCTGTCACTGACGCGCGGGCATCTGGTCGCACTGGTCGGCCCGAACGGCGCCGGCAAGACCACGCTGCTGCGCGCCCTCGCCGGCCTGGTCGAGGCGCAAGGCGAAATCACCATCGGCGGCGAGGCGCTGGCGACGATGCCGCTACGCGAGCGCGCCAAGCGTTTCGGCTATCTGCCGCAGGGCCATCTGGTGCATTGGCCGCTACCGGTGCGCGACGTCGTCGCGCTCGGCCGGTTTCCGCACGGCGCCACCGATCCGGCCTGGCTGTCGCCGCATGACGCCGAGGCGGTGGCGTGGGCGATGGCGGAGACCGACGTCATGCAGTTCGCGGACCGCATTGTCACCGAACTGTCCGGCGGCGAACGCAGCCGCGTCGCGCTCGCCCGGGTGCTGGCGGTCGAGGCGCCGGTGGTGCTCGCCGACGAGCCGACCGCCTCGCTCGACCCGCGCTATCAGCTCGACGTGATGCAGACCTTGCGAACCACCGCCGACGCCGGCACGCTGGTGATCGTCGTCACCCACGATCTCGGCCTCGCTGCGCGCTTTGCCGATACCGTGCTGGTGATGGCGAGCGGCCGGCTCGCCGCCCATGGCGCGCCGAGCGAAGCCTTGTCGGACGAGATCATGCAACAGGTGTTTCGCGTCAGCGCCTACCGGGCACAGTATCAGGACACTGGCGTGATCCTGCCGTGGTCCGGAACCTGACGGTGCCGCCGCTACAGCGGTGCGGCGAGCGCGGCAGCGAGCCGATCGAGCCCGGCGGTATCGGCGGGCAGGCCGAACCTGAGCAGATCGTCCGCCCAGTCGAACCTTCGACACCAGATCCGCTGCTTCGCCAAAACCTCATGCAACCGATGCGCCTCGGGGTGACGCGCCAGCCGGAACAGCGGCGTGCCGCCGACGGTGTCGAGGCCGGCGCCGCGCAGCACCTCGTCGAGCCGCGCCGCCTGTTCGCGCAACTCGTCGCGCGTCTCGATCGCCCAGGCCTGATCGCGCAGCGCCGCAGCGCCGATCCGCAGCGCCGGCCCGGAGCAATTCCACGGCCCGAGCGCGAGCGCAATCCGCCTCGCAATTACCTCACCCGCGATCGCAAACCCGAGACGCACGCCGGCAAGGCCGTAGAACTTGCCGAACGAGCGCAGCACAACGATCGGCAGCTCGGGCGTCAGCACGGCCGCAGTGAAAGACGGATCGACATCGGCAAAGGCTTCGTCGATCACCAGCCAACCGCCACGCCGGCGCAGCTGTGCGGCGGCACGGCGCAAGGTCTCGGGTTCGACGATGCGGCCGTCGGGATTGTTCGGACTCACCACCACCGCGTGGCGGGCCTGTTCGGGAATCTCATCGAGCGACGCGATGCCGACAAGCTCCCGTCCGGCATTCCGCCAAGCCAGCGCATGCTCCGCGTAAGTCGGTCCGACGATGGCGACACCGCCCGGCGCTGCGAGATACGGCAGCCATTGAATCAGTCCCTGCGTGCCGGCGGCAGCGACGATGCCGGACTCCTCCGGCACCTCGTAGGCTTGGCGCGCGGCATCGTACAGCGCAGTCTCGTCGGCCTGCGACGGCAGACGCTCCCAAGCATCCGCGGCAACGTCTGGGATAGGCCAGGGACGCGGATTGATGCCAGTGGAGAGATCGAGCCAGTCGGCAGCATCGCCGCCGTGCCGCGCTATCGCCGCCGTAAGATCGCCGCCGTGCTTCATCACCGTGTCTTGCCACCATCGCGACCAAAGCGCGAGAGGCTCGGAGGCTTTTTAGCCGGATTGATGATGCTGTTAGTTGCGAGTCTCGCAACTGACGCGAGCGCAACCGCTGCGCCCAAGGTGGTATCGATCAATGCCTGCACCGATCAGTTGCTGCTGACGCTCGCCGACCCCGATCAGATCCTCGGGCTGAGCCCCTATGCACGCGATGCCGATCGCTCCTTCCTTGCCGCACAAGCAGCGCGATTTCCGCAATTGTCCGGCGAAGCCGAAGACGTGCTGATGCTGAAGCCGGACTTCGTGGTCGGCGGCCGATACACCAAACGCGCGACGCGCGAACTCCTGAAGCAGATGGGCCAACGCATCGTCGAGTTCGATTCGGTGAAGACGATCGACGAGTCCAAAGCGCAGATCCGGCAGATGGCCGATCTTCTGGGCCATCCCGAGCGGGCCGACGCATCGATCGCTCGTATTGACGCTGCGGTGGCGCGCGCCAAACAGGCCGCGTCGCGAACGAAGCTCACTGTGCTGCCGCTGGCGCGGCGCGGTTGGGTATCGGGGCGCGACAGCCTGATCAGTACGCTGCTCGACACTGTCGGGCTGCGCAATGCTGCGAGCGGCCTCGGCCTGCAGCGCGGCGGCTTCGCGTCGCTGGAAGCGGTGGTGGCGTTACGGCCGGACTTTCTGCTGATCTCGGAAGACAGCGATTTCGCCGAGGACGAAGGCCGTGCCTTCGTGCTGCATCCGGCGCTGCAGCGCTTCTATCCGCAGTCGAAGCGCATTACGGTGCCGGAACGGCTGACGGTGTGCGGCGGGCCGATGCTCGCCGACGCGCTCGACCGGCTGACCGAGGAACTGATCCGCGTGGAGCGTTGACATGTTGGTGGATTTCCACGCGCTGCTGATCGTCGTGGTGGCGCTGGTGCTTGATGCGCTGATCGGCGATCCCGATTGGCTGTGGAAGCGGCTGGCGCATCCGGTGGTGCTGATCGGCACGATGATCGGCTGGCTCGACCGCACGCTCAACCGCGACGATTGGTCCGAAACGACCAAGAAAGTCGCCGGCATCGTCGCAGTCCTGTTCCTGATCGCGGTCGCCGGCCTGGTCGGGCTGCTGCTCGAAGCGCCGCTGCGCCAGTTGCCTGGCGGCTGGGTGATCGCGGCCGTGCTGGCCGCAACGCTGATCGCGCAGCGCAGCCTCTACGACCACGTCGCACGGGTGCGCGACGCCTTCGCGTCCGGCGGCCTGAAGGAAGCCCGCGAAAAAGTGTCGCTGATCGTCGGCCGCGATCCGCAGACGCTGGACAAAGCCGGTGTCTGCCGCGCCGCGATCGAATCCAGCGCCGAGAATTTCTCCGATGGCGTGGTCGCGCCGGTGTTCTGGCTGGCGCTGCTCGGGCTGCCGGGTCTGCTGATCTACAAGACCATCAACACCGCCGATTCGATGATCGGACATCTGACGCCGCTGCATCGTTCGTTCGGTTGGGCCGCGGCGCGACTTGATGACGTGCTGAATCTGATTCCGGCACGGCTGTCGGGTCTACTGATCGCGCTGGTGGCACCGATCGTCCGCGGTTCGGTCAAGCAAGCAATCGCCGTGATGCGGCGCGACGCCGGCAAGCATCGCTCGCCGAATGCCGGCTGGCCGGAATCGGCGATGGCCGCGGCGATCGGCGTCGCGCTGGCGGGCCCTCGCAGCTACGGTGGCAAGATCACCGACGATCCTTATCTCAACGCCGGAGCACGCAGCGAGGCGACGCCGGCCGACATCGGCCGCGCACTGCGGGTGATGATCGCAGCTTGCGCGCTGCAGGCCGTGATCTACGCGGCGCTGGCGTTCGTGCTCTGACGGCTCCGCGCCATCCTGATCATCCGGTCGACATCGAGATGCGCTTCGAGATGATCGGCTAGGGCCTCCAACGCGGCTTCGATTTGCGCCTCATAGGCGAGCTGCGAGGCGATGCCGAGATCAGCAAGCCAAGCACGGCGGAACTCGTCGTTCGTAAACAGGCCGTGCAGATAGGTGCCCTGCACCCGGCCGTCGCTTGAAATCGCACCGTCGGGCCGGCCGTCGATCGTCACCACCGGCCGCGCGCAATCCGGTCCCTCGGTGCGGCCAAGATGAATCTCGTAGCCGTCGACCGGTGCGCCGGTCGCAACATGGGCACCGTGGACCAATGTGGTCGACTTGTCGCCCTGCATGATCGTGACGGTGTCGAGCAGACCGAGCCCTTCGACCGTGCCGGGCGCGCCGTCGACACCATCCGGATCGGCGATGCTGCGCCCGAGCATCTGATAGCCACCGCACAGCCCGAGCAGATGACCGCCGCGGCGGACATGCGCGGCGATATCGATATCCCAGCCCTGTGCACGCAGAAACGCGAGATCACCGAGCGTCGACTTGCTGCCGGGAATGATCACCACGTCGGCTTCGGCCGGGATCGGCGTGCCCGGCGGCACGAACAACAGCTTGACGCCCGGCTCCATGCCAAGCGGATCGAGATCGTCGAAATTAGCAATCCGCGCCAGCATCGGCACGGCGATGATGCGCTTTGCCGCCGAGGCCTGCGCCCGGTCGAGATCGACCGCGTCCTCGGCCGGAAGTAACGCCGCGCTCGGCAGCCACGGCACCACGCCGAGCGACGGCCAGCCGGTCAGCTCGGTAATCGCCGTCAGCCCATGATCGAACAGCCGCGCGTCGCCTCGGAATTTGTTGATCAGATAGCCAGCTACCAGCGCCCGCTCGGCCTCGTCGAGCACCAGATGCGTGCCAGCGAGGCTTGCGATCACACCGCCACGCTCGATGTCGCCGGCAATCACCACCGGCACGTTTGCGGCCTGCGCGAAGCCCATATTGGCGATGTCGCCGGCGCGGAGATTGATCTCCGCCGGCGAGCCGGCGCCTTCGACCAGCACGATGTCGGCCTCGCGTGCGAGCCTCGCGAAGCTGTCGAGCACATGCGGCAGCAGCGCCGCTTTCTTGTCGAGGAAGTGCTGCGCGCCGAGCCGGCCGAACCGTTTGCCTTGTACGATCACTTGCGCGCCGGTGTCGGTCTCCGGCTTCAGCAGCACTGGATTCATATGCACCGTCGGCGGCAGTTTGGCCGCGCGCGCCTGCACCGCCTGCGCCCGGCCGATTTCACCGCCATCGACCGTCACCGCAGCATTGTTCGACATGTTCTGCGGCTTGAACGGCGCCACCTTGAGCCCCCGCCGCACCAACGACCGGCACAGCCCAGCCACCAGCGTCGACTTGCCGGCATTGGAGCAGGTACCCTGGATCATGAGGGCGGGGGTGATAGTCATCGCAGCTTTCTCATCACGTGGCCGTCATTCCGGGGCGCGCCGACAGGCGCGAACCCGGAATCTCGAGGAGTTCTGCACTTCTGGATTCCGGGTTCGCCGCTGCGCGGCGCCCCGGAATGACATATTTGGGGCTCTGCCGCGCGCTCAAAACTCCACGCCCTTCTGCGCCTTCACGCCGGTCCGGAACGGGTGCTTCACCAACGTCATATCAGTCACGAGGTCTGCGATCTGGATCAGCGCCGGGTGGGCGTTGCGGCCGGTGATCACCACGTGCTTGTCGGCCGGCTTCTCATCGAGCAGCACCGCGACGATTTCTTCGATCGGCAGATAATCATAGCGCAGCACGATGTTCAGTTCGTCGAGCAGCACCATGCGATGACGGTCGTCGCGGATCAATTCCTTGGCGCGCTCCCAGCCGGCGCGCGCCGCGGCGATGTCGCGTTCGCGGTCCTGTGTCTCCCAGGTGAAGCCCTCACCCATGATGTGCAACGTCGCAAGCTCCGGAAACTTCGCCAGCAGCTTGGCCTCGCCGGTGTTCCACTTCTCCGACTTGGTGAAGTGCACCACGCCGACCGGCATGCCGTGGCCGATATGGCGGAACACCATGCCGAGCGCGGCCGAGGTCTTGCCTTTGCCGGTGCCGGTGTGGACGATGATCAGCCCCTTGCTGTCGGTCATTCCCTCCAGCTTCTTGTCGTGCGCGGCTTTCCGCTTCTTCGCCTTTTCGGCGTGGCGGACGTTTTCGTCGCGGGCGGGCAGAGGATCGGTCATGCAGCTTCCTTGGGAGTGAGAATTTCGGCGAGCAGGTCGGCCGCTCGGTTGGAACGAGGCGTCCACAGCCCGCGGCGGATCGCCTCGTCGAACCGCGCCACGATATCGCGCAGCGCCGCCGGATTGGCGTCGCGGAGAAACTCGCGCACCGCGTCGTCTTCGAGATAAGCGGCGAACAGCAGGTCGAAATGACGGTTGCCGACGGCGTCGGTCGAAGCCGCAAAGCCAAACAGATAGTCCACGGTGGCGGCGATCTCGGAGGCGCCCTTGTAGCCGTGGCGCATCACGCCCTGAATCCACTTCGGGTTGGCGGCGCGGCCCCGCACCACGCGAGAGACCTCATGCGCAAGCGTCCGCGGCAGCGGCGCTTCGGGCCGCGACGTGTCGACATGGGCGATCCGGGGTGCCTGCCCGCGCAGACTTTCGACCGTTGCGGCGAGACCGCCGATGAACTGGTAGTAATCGTCGGAATCGAGAATGTCGTGCTCGCGATTGTCCTGCGCCTGCGCCACCAGATCGACCGCCTTCAGCCGTGCCGCGAACGCATCGGCGGCCTCGGCACCGTCCTGCCCCGCCCCATAGGCATAGCCGCCCCAGGCAAGATAAGCGCCCGCAAGATCATCGCGATTATTCCAGCCGCCGTCATCGATCATCGCCTGCAGCCCGGCTCCGTACGTGCCCGGCCGCGCGCCGAACACCCGCGCGCCGGCTTGCTTCTTCGCCAGCTCGGGATCGACACCCGTTCGAACTAATTGGTCGATGCGGAGGCGGACCTGCGCAGCGATCGGATTGGCGTCATCAGGTTCGTCGAGCGCCGCGACCGCTGCAATTGCGCTGGCAATCAGGTCCATCTGCACCGGGAAGGCGTCGCGGAACAGTCCGGAGACGCGGAAGGTGACATCGACGCGCGGCCGCCGCAGCTCCGACAGCGGTACGATCGCAAAACCGGTCACGCGGCCGGTGGCATCTTCCCAGGTCGGCCGCGCACCGATCAGCGCCAGCGCCTGCGCGACATCGTCGCCGCCGGTGCGCATATTGGCGGTGCCCCACGCCGACAGCGCGATCGAGCGCGGCCATTCGCCGGCCTCCTGCCAATAGGATTCGATGAGCCGCTCGGCGGCGAGCTGGCCGATCCGCCACGCCGACGGCGTCGGCACCGCGCGGACATCGACCGCGAAGAAATTACGCCCCGTCGGCAGCACATCGGGCCGGCCGCGGGTCGGCGCGCCGGAGGGCCCCGGCCGAATGAACCGCCCGTCGAGCCCGCGCAGCAGCGCGTCGCGCTCGGCATCGCCGGACGCCTCGATCGCTGGACGCAGCGATGTGGCGATCCAGTCGAGCACGGGCTGAGTGTGAGGCAGTCTCTCCTCATCGCCCGCAGGAGAGGGTGAAGCTTGATGAAGAGCCGACACCAACCGCAAGGCCAACGCTTCGACGCGCTCGACGGTGTCACCATGGGTCCGCCATGGCCGATCGCTCAGCTCGGCGAGGACTGTTGGGCGCGGTCCGGCATAGGGCACAGCCAGATCGCGGGTCAGCGGATCGAATTCGGTCCCGTCGGGGTTGGTGAGTCCGAGGTCCCGCGCCAGCACGCGATGCAGCGAGGCATCCTGCGGCTTCAGTTCGGAGCGCGGCAGACGCGCGATCGACACCAGAAGTTCGTCGCGCGGGGCGGCGAGCGGCGTGCGGCCGAACACGTGCAGGCCGTCGCGAATTTGCATCTCTTTCAGATCGCACAGATGCGCATCGATCGCGCGCAACGCATCGAGCGTCGCGGTGTCGCGATCGATCGCCACGTCTTCGTCGAGCCGCGTCGCCCGTGCCAGCGAAATGATGTCCTCGGCGATCGCGTCCGCGCGTGTCGGATCGAGATCGGCCGCCATCGCATATTCGTCGACCAGCGCTTCCAGCCGCGCCATCTCGTCATGCAGCTCGGCGCGTGTCATCGGCGGCGTCAGATGATCGACGATCACCGCAGCGCTGCGCCGCTTGGCCTGGATGCCCTCGCCGGGATCGTTGACGATGAACGGGTAGAGATGCGGCAGCGGCCCGAGCAGCGCAGTCGGGAAACAGTCGCGCGACAGCCCGGCGCTCTTGCCCGGCAGCCATTCGAGATTGCCGTGCTTGCCGAGGTGGATCGCCGCTTCGGCGCCGAACACCTGCCGCAGCCACAGATAGAACGCCACATAATGATGCGGCGGCGGCAGCTCGGGATCGTGGAAGCTGGACTTCGGATCGATTGCATAGCCACGGGCCGGCTGCACCCCGACCAGGATGTTGCCGAAGCGATGCAGGCCGAGACGGAAGGCCCCATCGGCCACATGCGGATCCTGCTCGGGCGCGCCCCACCGCGCGGTCACCGCATCGCGCACCGCCTGCGGCAACTCCGCGAACGCCGCCGCGTAGTTCGCCACCGGCCAGTTCACGCCGCCGTCCCGATCAGCGCGGCCCTTCAGTTCGTTGGTCGGGCCGCGCTGCAGCCGCTCCATCAGCGCCGCCGTGTCGGCCGGCAGCTCGCGGGTGAGATAGCCTTCCGTCCGCAGCGTGAACAGCAGGTCGTGCAGCGATTGCGGCGTGTCGAGGCCGACGCCGTTGCCGAGCCGGCCGTCGCGATTCGGATAGTTGGCGAGCACGATGGCGACGCGGCGTTGGTCGCGCGGCTGATGCCGCAGCCGCACCCAGGCCTGCGCCAGATCCGCGACCGCATCGATCCGGTCCTGCAGCGGCTGATACACGGTCGGGGCGAATTCGGCGTCGCCGCCGCGCTGCTTGAAGGCCACGGCGCCGGCGAAGACACGGCCGTCGACCTCCGGCAGCACGACATGCATGGCGAGGTCCCGCGGATTGAGACCGCGGCCGGATTGCTCCCAATGCTCGCGCGTCACCCCGGCCTGCGCCACCTGCAGGATCGGGCAATCCGCCGACGCCAGTACCCCGGAATCGTCCGTGGCGGTGGCGGTCGCAAACGCGGTGGCATTGATGATGACGTCCGGCGGCGTCGCGGCGAGCACGCTGCGCAGGAACGCGATCGAGCGCGCATCCTTCAAGCTGGTCACGAAGATGCAGGTTGGATCGAAATCGCGCGCAGCCAGGGCGTCACGCAGCGCCGCGATCGCCGCGGTGTCGCCGCTCGCCGCCAGCGCCCGATAAAAGATCACTAACGCGCGGCGGCGCTGCGATGGCAGGGGCTCGGCCGGCCAGACCCCTGCGGCCGGCATCGGCCGCGGCGGCGGCGGGCAGTCGTCGCGCAGGATCATCCAGGCGGCGTAGCGCAGCGCTAAGCGGATGTTCTCGGCGCCGCCCTCGCTGCAATAGCGCCACAGCGCGTGAGCATCGTCGAGATCGGCGGTGCTACGCGCAGCCAGCTCCGCATTCCACTCCATCTCGCCCGGAATACAGACGAACTGCGCGCCCCGCGCCAGCGCATCGCGCCGCAGGCTGTCGACGCCATGCGGCCAGTAGGCCTCGCCACCGAGCATCCGCAGGATGACGAGCTTGGCTTTCGCCAGCGTGCGCTCGACATAAAGATCGACCGAGGCCGGATGGCCGAGCGCCAGAAAATTGGTGAGCTGGAGCGTCGGATAGTCGTCCGGCATTCCGGCCCGCGCAGCACCGAACGCCGCAAGATCGCTGTCGGCCGCCGACAACACCACGATATCGGCCGTCGCCTGACCAAGATCGCGCGCGACATCGCCGTCGTCGATGCTGACGCTGGTGTCGAGCTTCAGGTGCATCTGGAGCACCGTTGCTGTGCGACCACCCTCTCTACGTCATTGCGAGCGAAGCGAAGCAATCCAGACTCGGGGCCGATGCCCCTGGATTGCTTCGTCGCTTCGCTCCTCGCAATGACGGGGAGAGGCATATGAACTACCCCGCCAGCGCGCGGCGGGCGGCGTCGGCGTCGAAGCCTTTGAGGCCGATTACCACCAGATGGTCGGGACGCTCGGCATCGGGACGGGCGAAGGCGAGATCGATGCGCGAGCCGACCGCCTGCACCACGACCGGGGCCGGCTTGCCGGCGACCCGAGCATGGCCCTTGACGCGCAGCACGCCCTCGAGCCCCAGCGCATCGCCGACGCGCGCCTTCATGGCGTCCAGCGTCTCCGCCGGCTGCGGCGTGATCACCAGCGAGTCGAAATCGTCGTGATCGTGCTCCTCGCCTTCGGCATGATGGCCGGCGCGGGATGCAAGATCATTCTCGGCTTCGGCATCGAGCCCGATCAGCACCGACGGCGCCAGCGTGCCATGCGAGCGGACGATGCGGACGTTCGGCCGCACCCGGCTCGCCAGCTTGGCTTCGAGCGCGGCAAGCTGGTCGGGCGCGACCAGATCGCTCTTCGACAACACCACCAGATCGGCGCAGGCGAGTTGGTCCTCGAACACTTCCTCGATCGGATCGTCATGCGTGGCGTCGCGCTGCGCCTTCACCGCATCGTCGTCGAGCGGCACCCGGCCTTCGCTCAGCGCCAGCGCGTCGACCACCGTGACGACGCCGTCGGCGGTGGCGCGCGTCTTCACCGCGGGCCAGGCGAACGCCTTCAGCAGCGGCTGCGGCAGCGCCAGCCCGGAGGTTTCGATCACGATCGCGTCGAGCGGCGTGTCGCGGTTCAGCAGCTTTTCCATCGTCGGGATGAAATCGTCGGCGACCGTGCAGCAGATGCAGCCGTTGGTGAGTTCGACGATGTCGCCCGGCGCGCACACCGACGCGCCGCAATCCTCGACCAGCGAGCCGTCGAAACCGGCATCGCCGAATTCATTGACGATCACCGCGATGCGGCGGCCGCTCGACTGATTGAGCAGCGCGCGCAGCAGCGTGGTCTTGCCGGCGCCGAGAAAGCCGGTGAGCACCGTGACGGGAACGCGGGCGGTCATGAACTACTCTCCTGATTGGCGTTTCAGCCACAGCGGCAGGCCGGCGGCGATGAAGGCGACGTGGGGCACGGCGGCAGCGATAGTCTGATTGAGGCGGCCTTGCGCGTCGCGGAAGGCGCGGCCGAGCGGTGTTTCCGGCACCAGGCCGAGGCCGACTTCGTTGGAGACGAGCACGATCGGACCGGCGGCGACGCCGAGATAGCGCGCCAGCCGCCTCGCCTCGACCTCGGGATCGCGGCCGGCTTCCATCAGGTTGAACAGCCACAGCGTCAGGCAATCGACCAGCACGGCGCGGCCGCGGCCGGCGTGCTGGGTCAGCGCATCGACCAGCCCGAGCGGCTCCTCTATCGTGGTCCAGCCGTCACCACGGCGGGCGCGGTGATGCGCGATGCGATCGGACATTTCGTCGTCGCTGGCGGTGGCAGTCGCGAGATAGATCCTGGCGAGACCGCTGCCTGTGACCAGCCGTTCGCCGAACACCGATTTGCCGGAGCGCGCGCCGCCGAGCACCAGGGTGGAGATCAGCGCGCTCATGCCGGCGCCCGCCCATCGTCGGGAGACCATTGCGGCGGCGGCAGGCGGACGACGGTGCCCTTGCGCAGGACTTCAGGTCGCTGCCGCCACGGCACCAAACCGTAGTGACTGTCCTGATAGGAGGCCACGAACGTCGCCACCGCGTCAGCGCCGCCGGCGCCATCGAGATCACCGAACACGAAGGTGTAGCCGCCTTCGCTCGACACCGCGACGGTGGCGGCACGCTTGCATGCGGACAGGCACTGCACGGCGCGCACCTGCACCGCGCCGGCGCCGGCCAGCGCGGCGCGGACGGCTTCCAGCATCGGTGCACCGACGGCGACGCCGTCGATCGTCTTGCAGGTGGTGCAGACGCTGACCATCACCGGCGCGCCAGGCAGCATGCGCGGCGGGTCGGCGCTCACATCGGCAGGGGGCTCGGAATCCATCGGGCTCGAATCATCGCGTCAGCTATCGAGCTTTGTCGGAACGCGCGGGAGAGGCCTTTGCCGTCCGCACTGCTTCCGTCCGGTGCACCCCGCCCCGACGACCCTTCAAAGCACAATACGCGATGGCAGGTCTCCTGGCTCGCGAGTCGCCGCCATTCGCCGCCTTCCCAGGAATTCCCAGTGGCCTCGGCGATGGCTCGTCGCTTACAGTTGCGGGGGCAGCTCCGGGATCGAGACGCACCGCGTCTCCCACCGGCTTCCCTTTTCACCTTCCTTGCGGAAGGACCATCGTCCGGCACGCTAGCTGCGACGCTGTTGCGGGTCAACAACGCGAAGGTGGTGTTGACCGGGCTTGCGCGTTTGCCTCAGTTGCGCGCCTTGCCGAACCAAAGGACCATCTGATGCCGACCGAAACCCTCGTCACCTGGCAGCCGCCGTCGATCACCCCGGTCGACCCGTCGCTGAAAGCAACCTTGCGGGCGCGGGTGGACGGCAAGGCCAAGCCGCTCGGCTCGCTCGGGCGGATCGAAGACCTCGCGATCGAACTCGCCATGATGCGGCACCCGCAACCGCCGCAACTCGACAACGCGGTGCTGATGGTGTTCGCCGGCGACCATGGCCTGACCGAAGAAGGCGTGTCGCAATATCCGTCCGCCGTGACGGTAGCGATGGTGATGACCTATCTGGCCGGTAAGGCCACCGCCAACGCATTCGCAGCCGCCAACCATGTCGACGTCCGGGTGATCGACGCCGGTGTCGCCGCCGAGTTGCCGAAGCATCCCGATCTGATCGACGCCAAGGTGCGGATGGGAACCGCCAACGCGGCGCGTCAGCCGGCGATGAGCGTCGCGGAGGCGTGCCAGGCACTCGATCGCGGCGCCGAACTGGCACGCGCCGAGATCGCCGCGGGCGCGGACGTGATCGCGCTGGGTGAGATGGGGATCGGCAACACGGCTTCGTCGTCGCTGCTGCTGCACCGCCTCGGCCCGGCGCCGCTCGATCAGAGCATCGGGATCGGCGCCGGCCAGGATGCTGACGGCATGGCCAAGAAGAAGGCGGCGATCGAAAAGGCGGCGATGCGCAGCCCCGCCACCGCACCGCTGGAGGTGCTGGCCGAGTTCGGCGGGCTGGAGATTGCCATGATGGCGGGCGCGGTGCTGGGCGCCGCCTCGCAGCGCCGGCCGGTGATCGTCGATGGCTTCATCGCCACGGCCGCGGCGCTGGTGGCGGTGCGGCTGGCGCCGGAAGCCCGCGATTATTGCGTATTCGCCCATCGCTCGGCCGAACGCGGCCATGATCTCGCGCTGCAGGCGATGGATGCCGCGCCGCTGCTCGATCTGCGGCTGCGGCTCGGCGAAGGCACCGGCGCGATCCTCGCCGTGCCGCTGGTGCGCGCCGCTTCGCGGCTGCTCACGGACGTCGCCGATCTCGCCGACGTGCTGGCGGGCAAGCTGTGAGTACGGTGCTGAACAAGATGGCGGCGATGACCGATCCGGCCGAGATCGCAGCCGCCAACGCCAACCCGCCGGTGTTCGACGAAGCGTTTCGGGAGAAGTTCGCCGAGCTGATCGCGTGGCGCCGCGACGTCCGCCGCTTCACGACCGATCCGGTCGCGCCGGAGCTGATCGATCAGCTGCTCGACCTCGCCCAGCTCGCCCCATCGGTTGGTAACAGCCAGCCGTGGCGCTGGATCAGCGTCGACTCGGCCGAGATGCGGGCGCGGATCCGCACCAACTTCCTGCGCTGCAACGAGGTGGCGGCGAGCGCGTATCAGGGCGAGCGTGCGGCGCTGTACGCCAAACTCAAGCTCGAAGGCATCGACGTGGCGCCGCGGCAGTTCGCGCTGTTCTGCGACCGCGAGACGGCGCAGGGCCTCGGCGTCGGGCGCCAGACCATGCCCGAAGCGCTCGATTACTCCGTCGTGGCGATGATCGAGACGTTCTGGCTCGCCGCGCGGACGCTCGGCCTCGGAGTCGGCTGGGTATCGATCCTTGATCCAGAGGCGATCACCACCGAGCTCGACGTGCCGGCGACCTGGAAGTTCATCGCCTATCTGTGCGTCGGCTGGCCGGTGGAACACCACGTCGACCCGGAACTGGTGCGCCATCACTGGCAGGACCGCACCACCGCAGGCCGCATTGTGCTGTCGCGCTGAGTTCCATCGGTGCGCGGGCGCACCGAGTGTCCGCGCTGTTTGTTGATCGTTAAGGCAAGATCGCGGCGAGAGCCGCAATTTGCAAGAAATCGTCACATTCGCGCGTCAGGACTCCGTCCGCGTTTCCGATAACGGAGGACCGGACATGCGAACTACCAACCTTTGGACGACCGCTTTGTTTGCCGGCGCGCTGGTCGCGTCGAGCCTCTCTGCCGCACCGGCGTTGGCGCGCGGCCAGCAAGATCAGCGCAACGCTGGCGAGGCCGCAGCGACGGCGTCGGGATGCAGCTCCTACGAACGCGCACCCGACGGATCATGGCGCCAGATTCCCTGCCTTTCGAGCGGACCGGCCGCCGCGATTACGCGCAGCTCGTCAAGCCGAAGCTCAGAAGCCAGCAATTGATCACAGCGCCTTCAAGACAACCGGCGCGGTCTCGGTCGTCCTGGCCTTTACGCTTCAGTCCCGTCGCTGCTGATGACCGGAGCAATCCGGCATCAGCAGCGAACGGGATGGCATCTGCTCGGACTTAACGCCCGAACAGTCCGGTGATCGTCGTCTTCGCCAGGGTGTGGAAGTTGAGATCGAAGCCGACCAGCGCTGGCATCGCGGTAGCGCCTGCGTTCGGCAGCTTTTCGACGTCGACCGCGAATACCGTGATCTGATAGCGGTGCGGCTTGTCGCCCGGCGGCGGGCACGGGCCGCCGTAACCGGGCACGCCGAAATCCGTCAGGCCCTGGATCGTGCCTTCGGGCATCAACCCCTTCGCGATATCGCCCGCGCCCTTCGGCAGCGACGTCGTCGTGGCCGGAATGTTGAACACCACCCAATGCCACCAGCCGCTGCCGGTCGGCGCATCGGGATCGTACATCGTCACCGCGAAGCTCTTGGTGCCGGCGGGCGCGTCGCTCCAGCTCAGCGCCGGCGAGACGTTGGCGCCGGTGCAGCCGAAGCTGTTGAACAATTGCTCGTGGGCGATCGTTGCGCCTTCGGCGATGTCGGGACTGGTGAGCTTCATGGCCTGCACTCCTGCCGCATGCGGGCGCGCACGCCGGCTGGCGCGCAGCGCACGTCATCGGGTCGCTGATGTCGTGGTCCCCGCCGGGCGGCGAGGCGGCGCGATGCTAGCAAGCCGAAACGGGGGACGGAAGCTCATGCGCGGCTCGAGGCCGGCGACAAATCCGCCGATTATTCCGGCTTGGCAGCCGGCGCCTTGCGGGACGGCCTCAGCAGCAGCGGAAAACCGGAAAAGAAGGTGTTGGAATTGATCAGCAGCGGAATGCCGAGCCATTCTGACACGGTCCGCGGACCGCTGCGCAGCTCCTCACGCCGGGCCTGAGGCGGGGCCGGCCGCGCCGGTGATGCCGCTGGCGCCGACTTGACCGCCTGCGCCGCAGGATCGGGGGCCGGCTGGACTTCAGTCTTCGCCGGCTGCGCGGGAGCCGGCGCCGCAGAGCCAGCGGTGCTCGTCGCGCCCGCCTCTTTGCCGCCGTGCCGTTCGAGAATGCCGCTGGCCACGAGTGCCGACCCGAACGGCGGCTCGACCCGAACCACGGCCCCGCCGCCGCTCGGACCGCGGCGATCGGGCACCTCGACCAGTTCGACCCGGTTGAAGCCGCGCTGCTTGAGTTCGGCGACTGCGGCCTTGGCCTGTGTGGCGCTGTCGAAGGTGCGGGTGATCTGCGTCATGTCTGGCATGCCTCGGAGGGTTGCTCGTCGGCGTGCAAACGACCTGAAGCGCAGGATCGTTCCTTTTCGGGCAGACACGGCGTCCCGAGTGGGGAGCCCCCGGCCGGCTAAGCGCAGACGTCCGGCATGCAACAGCCGCCGCAGCCACCCTTGCCGTCGCACATCGGAGCCTCCGGCCCGCCCTTGGCGGGCTTGGCGATCAGCGACAATTGCTGCTCGAGGCTGGTGCTCTCGCAGGACGGGCAGACTGCGGATTCACCGGAGAACAGCAGCGTCTCGAACTGGTGACCGCATTTGTTGCAGACGAAGCCGTAAATCGGCATGACGGACCTTCCGAAGCTGACTGGGAACCACTTGCGCCTAGCAAACAACCGGCGCGGCCTGCAACGCGTCGGATCAAATCGAAGCCAAGGAGCGACGCGATGGATCAGGGCGAGGCCTGCGTGGTGATGGTGACGGCGCCGAACAAGGAGGAAGCGGAACGCTTGGCAGTCGCAACACTCGAAGCCAGGCTCGCCGCCTGCGTCCAAATCCAGGCCATCACCAGCCATTATTGGTGGGACGGCAAGATCACCAGCGACGCCGAGCAACTGCTGCTGTTCAAGACGCTGCCGACGAAGTTCGCCGCCCTGCGCGACCTGATCACCTCGCTGCACTCCTACGATACCCCGGAGATCATCCAGCTCCCCGTGACCGCCGGCGCAGAGAAGTATCTCGGCTGGATCAGGCGCGAGACCGGGGCGTAGGGCTCACCCGCAGCCACACCGGCGGTTCGCCGCCCGCGGCCAGCGCAGCGCGAATGGTGCGGGCAGATACACGAGAGGGCCAGCGCAGCAGATGACTACGGCAGTGCGTGCAGTCGGTCGCGCCGAATCCGTCGATCGGTACCGGAAGAAATCCCAGCCGTTCCACCAGGTCGCATTCATTGCCGAGAGCGACGGCCCAGGCGCCTTTGACCTGGCCGGCCGTGGTCAATTGATCGACATGCCAGCGGATCGATTTGTCCTTGCGAAAATGCCGCGCCAGCCGGGCCTGCAGTCCGCCCGGACCATAGGCCGAACCGCAATACAGATAACGCCCAGGCCGAAGCCGCGCCGACAGGCCGCCGCCGAGCCGGACCGTGAGCGGCGCGGCGATCGCGATCGCCACCACATAGGCGCCGGGGCCTGCCGGACAGGCGGAGAGCGACACACTGGTCATCGGGTCGTTGTGAGCGCACCGGCGCCGGCCGGTCAACCGTGGGCTTACGCGGCCTGCGACTGCCCCTTGTCCCGCGCCCGGCGACGTTCGGGGCCGGTATAGCCGGCGTCGCGATTCTTGCGACGATCGAGCACGCCGGTGCGCAGGCTGTGAAAGAACTCGGTGACCTGATGAGACAGCCGACCAGCCTGCTCGGCGAGATCGCCGGTCGAATGCAGCACGCTGGCGGCGGACTGGCTGGCCTGCCCCACTGCGTCGCTGACGGTCGAAATGTTGTCGGCCAGCATCGAGTTGTCGCGCGCCGCACTTTGAGCGTTTTCAGAGATTTCGCGCGTCGCACTGCCCTGCTGCTCGATCGCCACCGCGATCGTCGCGGTCACCGCGCTGATCTCACGCATGGCGTTGCCGACGTCGCGGACCGCCTCGACCGCGCTCCGGGTCGAGGTCTGGATCGCAGTGACCTCGCTGGAGATATCGGCGGTCGCCTTGGAGGTCTGCTCCGCCAGCGCCTTCACTTCGGCGGCGACCACCGCAAATCCGCGACCAGCCTCGCCGGCTCGCGCCGCCTCGATCGTGGCATTGAGCGCCAGCAGATTGGTCTGCGCCGCGATCGCCTGGATCAGCCCAACCACCGCCCCGATCCGCTCGCTCATCGCCGCCAGCCCCTCAATCTCGTTGACTGAGCGCTCGGTCCGGCTGTCGGCGGTCCGCACCACATCGGTCGCCTTGGCGATCTGGCGTGCTATCTCGCCGATCGACGCCGATAGCTCCTCCGCCGCGGCCGCGACGGTCTGCACGCTTTCGGAAGCCTGCTGCGATGCACCGGCGGCAGCCGCCGCCTGCCCGGAGGCTTCGGCGGCGACGTCGTCGATCGACTGCGCGTTGTTGCGCATCGTCGCAGCGTTGTCGGTCACGGCGCGCAGCATGTCCTCGATCGATGACCGGAATGCCTCGACGGCTTCGTTGACCTTCGCCTTCTGAGCATCCTCGATCCGGGCGCGCTCGGCTTCCTGCGCCTCGGCGTCATGCTTGGCCTTTTCGACCGCCTTCTCTTTGAAGATCTCGACGGCGTGGGCAACTTCGCCGACCTCATCGCTGCGGCCGAGCCCCGGCGGCACCACCGTGAAATCGCCGTTGGCGAGCCGGTTCATTCCCTCGGTGAGCGAACGCAGCGGCCGCGAGATGCTGCGGCTGAGCAATGCGCCGGCACCGAGGGTCAGGACCAGGACCCCAAGACCGATGGCCAGCGCCCATTCGCGCGCCTCCTGCATCGCCTTGACAGAGGCGCTGCGGTCGACGCCGAGCACCGAGACGCCGATGGCTTCGCCGGCATAATCACGCACCGGGGCCAGCATAATCGTCTGATCCATCGAGCCGATATGCATCGCTTGCTGCGCCGACTTATCGCGCAACGCGGCCGCCATCTGCTCGGCGCCGATCACCGGGTCGGTCTCGAAGGTTGAGGCGTATCGCTGGAAGCCGTTGGGAGTCTTCAGATACAAGGCGACGTCAGCGCCGGTGCCGCTCTTGAAAGCATCGAAGAAGCGGCTGCCGAGCGTCATCCCGACCTCCACCGAACCGATCGGCTTGCCGTCCTTGAACACTGGCGAGACACCGCGGATACCGAGTCCCTCGACACCATTTTCCAGTCCGCTCACCGGCTTGCCGCTGGCGTTGACGGCCACGACAGTCTTGCGGATCGCCGACAGATCATCGCCGAACTTTTCCAGCTTGTGCAGCCGCACGAACGACGTCGCAGGCGCGGTATGAAATTGCATCTGGACGACGCCGTGTGTCGCCTGCAACTGCTGGAAGGTCGGCTGCAGCATGCGGATCAACCCATCGCGGTCGCGGCTTGCGAAGACGTCCTGGATCGCGGTGTTGCTCGCCAGCGAAGCCGCCAGCGCAGCGGCGCGCTGTTGTGAGGCCGCCATCTGCTGACCGAGCGAATCCTGCAGCCCATTTAGTTCGCGTGCAGCTGCTTGCTCGGTCATCCGCGCTGACAACACAATGTTACTGATCGTGGTTGCGGCGACAGCCGTCACCACACTGGCCGCCAGCGCGATCGAAAATCGCAAACCGATGGTGAAACGAAAGGGGCGGCGCTGGGCGTTACTCATTCTATGTACCTCGGCACTCACGACCCGCATCGCTGGATCGTCATTCCACAGCGGCGCTGTGAAGGCCGCTGATGACGCCCGTGGTAGGACCGCGATCTTTACACAACGATTAAAATAGTTCCGGTGCTTGGTGCTCAGGTCAGGCCGAACGAAGACTGGACGGCGACCTGATCACAGGCGCGATTTTGGGAGCTGTCTTGCGCTGAACGGCAAGCGCCTCGCCAACGAATTTGGCTTATGCGACCGTCCTTTTCTCGATTGCTAATCGATTCACCGGAATGACGACGCAACGATTCAATCGAAAACAATCTTTGGCACCGATCCCCGCGTCACAACTCACGTCATGAACGGGACGCTCGAATGACGAATGCAAATTCGAGGGGCGCGGCGCGCTAACGTCGACGAAAGTTCTAGATATTTGTCGCGCGCATAGCGGACGACATTACCTCACACAACGTCCGCCCCGATCAAACTGATCGAGCACACGATCCTAATGCTTGGTCGGGACCTGGCTGAGCAGGATGCGCTTCAGTTTGGCGCGCGCGTGCATCTCGGTGGCGGACTGCATCACCAGCCCCTTGGGCGCATCGCTGAGAGCTTCGGCCTGCGCCCATTCGGCGGCGGCGAGCCATTCCAACTCGTCGGGCGACAGGTTGCGGAAGGGAGCTGGGTCGGCGACCTTCATGGCGATTTCCTCATAGGGGCGATCCCGGCTGCTTCGGCTCCGATCGCTTGTCGTTATGGAGATCAGCTTAGGGCGATGCTGGCCCAACAACAACTGCGACATATCCGGCCGTCGCAAACGTTAGTTGCAAATGCAAAGCTAATGCGATGTTGACGCGCTCGGTTGCAGTGGCCACCATCGCGGTGGATAGCTGAGTCTCAGGTTCGTCCGACCTGTGTGTGTTTATCCCTCCTTCGATTCTGCTCGACATGACTGATCTGCGATCCTATCGCGCACCGTGGTGGTTGCCCGGCGGCCATCTGCAAACCATCTGGCCGACGCTGTTCGCGCAGCCACGGGCCTCGCAAGCCATCAAGCTCGTCCGCGAACGCTGGCGAGCGCCCGACGGCGACTTCATCGATATCGATCATCTGCCCGGGCCCGACCATGCGCCGTGGCTGGTGCTGTTTCACGGCCTCGAAGGATCGTCGGCGAGCCGCTACGCGATCGCATTTGCGCAGGGCGCGCTCGCGCGCGGCTGGCGGCTGTCGATTCCGCACTTTCGCGGCTGCTCGGGCGAACTCAATCTGGCGCCGCGCTCGTATCACTCCGGCGACTTCCAGGAAGTCGGCTGGCTGCTGGCGCGAATTCGCGACCGCGCCGATGCGCCGGTGCTCGCCGCCGGCGTCTCGCTCGGCGGCAACGCGCTGTTGCGCTGGGCGGAGGAAGCCGGAAGTGGTGCCGCAGAGATCGCGCGCGCAGTGGCGGCGGTCTCAGCCCCGCTGGATCTCGTGGCCGCCGGCGCCGCGATCGATAGCGGCGTCAACCGCCTGATCTATACCCGGCATTTCCTGCGCACGATGATTCCGAACGCGCTCGCGAAATGGCAGCAGCATCCGGGGCTGTTCGATCGCGACCGCGTGCAACGGGCAACGACTTTGCGTGAATTCGACGATGCCTTCACGGCGCCGCTGCACGGCTTTGCCGGTTTCGATGATTACTGGACCCGTGCCTCTTCCAAGCCGCATCTGCACAAGATCAAGATCCCGGCTTTGGTCGTGAACGCGCGCAACGATCCGTTCGTGCCGGCCGCCTCGCTTCCGACACCGGACGACGTCGGCACGATGGTGACGCTCTGGCAACCCGATGAAGGCGGACATGTCGGCTTCGCCACCGGTCCCTGGCCCGGCCGGGTCACCGCTATGCCCGAGGCAGTCAGCGACTGGCTCGGCTCTATCCTCAGTGGCTAGAAAGCTTCATTCATTGATTGAAGCGGACTGACCCTCGCTAAGGGGCCTGGAGTCCTCATCCTGAGGAGCCCGGCAAAGCCGGGCGTCTCGAAGGATGAGGGGCCCTTGGCTCGCGGCGCATGGTTCGAGACGGCGCTTCGCGCCTCCTCACCATGAGGTTCTGCTTGTCGTAATTAATCCGAAGCGATGTCCAGATTTTATCTAACGCGGAACTACTCTAATAGTCGGCGCTGCGCAGTTCGAATTGCGCGATGCTCTTGAACCGCGCACCTCGCGCATCCTGGCGCAGCACAGCGATCCGATCGATTGCAATCCGATCGATGCCGGTGGCCGCGAATTGTCTCCGCAGCAGCGCCAACAATTCATCGTGGCGAGCCGGATCGAGCGAACCGGTCAGCGTCATGTGAAACCGGAACTCGTCCATCACATAGGGGTAGCCCCAGCGATCGAGATAGCCGACCTGCTCGGGCGTCAGCCGTTCCGGCTTGCGCCGGGCGCGATCCTCCGCTGACAGCGGCGCCCGAAATTCATCGAAATCGCGAACGCAATCGGCCGCGAGCTGCTGCAGCGACTCGGAGGGCGTTTCCGGCACCAGCGCGATGAACCCACCGATCGGCCTGATCACCGGGCCGATCTGCGGAATCGCCCGCGGCGTTTCGGCGAAGGTCGCACAGGCCCACAACAGCTCGCTCTCGCTGCGACCGCCGATCAATCCGAACGGCGCCTTCAGGGTAGCGTGAAAGCCGTAGCCGCGCGGGTCGGCGGTGATGTCTCGCCAGTCCGCGATGGCCGCGGTCGGCGCAGCGAACGGCACGTCTTCGCCGCAGACGACATCGTAACCGAGCATCGTCGCCCCGAACTGCGCCAGAGCGCTGCCTGCGGCGGGCAGATAGTAAATCGCGTAGCGTGGAAAATTCGACATCGTCGGTGATGATAGCGTCAGATCAGGCGGCAACGCCAGCCGGGTGCGGCAGTTTGCGCGTGATCACGAAGCGCTCCGGATCGTCGACATGCACCAGCCGGCCGCCGGCGATCACCGCGACGATCCGCGGCCGCAACGCGACCCGATCATCGACCAGCAGAACGTCAGCGCGCTGCCCGCTCGCGATCGTGCCGCGCTCAGCGAGCCCGGCGGCGCGCGCAGGATTTTCCGAGATCAGCTTCCAGGCCTGCTCCAGCGGCAGGATGCCGTCATGCACCAGGCGGAACGCCGCGAGCAACGGCGCCGGATAGTAGTAGTCGGAGGCCAGTACCGAGCACAGTCCCTTGGCGATCATATCGGCCGCTTTGGTCCAGCCGGTGTGGCTACCGCCGCGCACTACGTTCGGCGAACCGAACACGATGAAATCGCCGTGCAGCGCCGCGTCGCGCGCGGTCTCCTCGGTGGTAGGGAACTCGGCGATGCCGACGCCGAGATCGCGATAACCCTGCCGCATCGCCGGGGTATCGTCGTCGTGCGACAGCATCGGCATCGACACCTCGCGGGCGATGGCGGCGAGGCGCCGGTTCGCCTGTGGCACTTCGTCGCCGCGCGCCGCGACGCGCTCGACCAGCCGATCGAATTCATCGTCGGATAGGCCAGTACGCTCGACCATCCGGTTGCGCTTCTGTGGCTTGGCGAGGTTCGCCAGCGTCGTGTCCATGTGATCGTTGAAGGCGAACAGATCGACGCGGCGATCACCGATCCACTGCGCGATCTCGTCGACCGCCTCGAGATTGAAGGTCTCGTGGCGCAGATGAATGCGGGTGTCGGCGGAAAGCCGCGGCTTGGTCAGATCGATCGCATCCAGCATCCGGCGGGCGTTGTCGGCGCTGCGCAGGCCGGGCTCCCACGACCAGGTGACGGCGTGAAAGACCGTGGTCAGGCCGTTGGCGATCGCCTGGCGGTCGCTGTCGATCAGCGCCACGTCGATCGGAAAGTCGACGCCGGGCCGCGGCATCATCTGCCGCTCGAAGGCGTCGCCGTGCAGATCGACGATGCCGGGCAGCACCAGCAGCCCGCGGGCATCGATCCGGATCGCCGCATTGCCGCTCGTGGAGCCGACCGCCGCGATGGCGCCGCCGGCAAGCTGCAACGATGCCTCGGCAATCTCGTCGCCGACCAGGGTCCGGCCGCCTTCGATCGCGATCTCGCTCATCCCATCACCTGCTGTTCTGCTGCCGGCTCTCGGTCCGATGGCTGCACTTCGGCCGCACCTTCATATCGGTCGAGGAATTCGTCCACTGACAATTTCCGGAAGTCGGGCAGCGCGGTGCGTAACGCTTCGTGGTCCCAATTCCACCACGCCAGCGCGACCAGACGCTCCGCCTGTTGCTCGGAGAAACGGCGGCGGATCGGCCGCGCCGGATTGCCGGCCACGATCGTGTAGGCCGGCACGTCCCGGGTGACGATCGCGCCTGCCGCAACCACCGCGCCGGTACCGATGTTACGGCCCGGCAGCACGATGGCGCCGTGACCGATCCAGACATCGTGGCCGATCTCGACATGATGCGAGCGGCGCCAGGCGAAGAACTCGGCGTCGTCGCTCTCGCCCTCGAAATAAGTACTGGCGCGGTAGGTGAAGTGCGCCTGGGTGGCGCGCTGCATCGGGTGATTGCCGGGGTTGATCCGGGTCATCGCCGCGATCGAGCAGAACTTGCCGATGCTGGTGTAGGTGATCTGCGAGTCGTTGACGACGTAAGAGTAATCGCCCATCGCCACTTCGTTCAGGATGGTGCGGGCGCCGACTTCGCAATAGGCGCCGAGGGTGACGTCGTGCAGCTTGGCGGTCGGATCGACGGTCGGCGCGACCGTCAGCAGTTTCGCAGCCATGGGAGTCTCGTGCGCGATGATTGGGGGTGAGCCTGTCATCGACGCCGCCTGTGACGCCGTCGTGACGCATCGATGACGCAGCGAAGACCCTGATATGTCGGCCGAACTATATCGACTGTCACACGGCTGCAAAACAACAGCGTTAGCGATTCCTCCCGAACCTGTTTCGGGAGCAGCGCATGCTGGTAGTTGAGGGTCTGACCTGCCGTTTCGGCAGCAAAGCCGCCGTAGATGGCGCATCGTTTTCGGTGGAGCGCGGCAGCTTCGTCGGGGTGATCGGCCGATCCGGCGCGGGCAAGTCGACCCTGCTACGCATGCTGAACCGGCTGGCGGAGCCGTCCGAGGGACGCATTCTGTTCGAAGGCGTCGATGTGACCGCGCTGCAGGGCCGCGAGCTGCGACAATGGCGCGCACGCTCGGCGATGATCTTTCAGCAATTCAACCTGATCGGCCGTCTCGACGTGCTGACCAATGTGCTGATGGGCCGGCTGTCCGAAGTGCCGTCGTGGCGCTCGCTGGTGCAAATGTGGCCGGAGCAGGATCGCGCCCTTGCGATCTCGGCGCTCGATCAGTTCGATATGGCGTCCTACGCGGCGCAGCGTGCCGACCAGCTCTCCGGCGGTCAGCAGCAGCGCGTCGCGATCGCCCGCGCGCTGGTGCAGCAGCCGGACATCGTGCTCGCCGACGAGCCGATCGCCTCGCTCGACCCGCGCAACACCAAGATCGTGATGGATGCGCTGCTGCGCATCAACAAGCACTTCGGCATCACCGTGCTGTGCAATCTGCACTCGCTCGATCTCGCCCGCAGTTACTGCGACCGGCTGATCGGCATGGCCTCGGGCCGCGTGGTGTTCGACGGCGCACCGGCCGCGCTCACCGACCAGATCGCGCGCGAACTTTACGATCTCGAAGCCGACGAAGTGCTCGGCGCTGCGCCGCACGTTCCGCACGGCCTTCCCGCCCCCGCATTGGCCGGCGTCGCCGTGGCCTGATCCCGGCGGCGAACGTTCGCCGTCTTCCCTATCCGGCACCGCCCGCGGCGCGTCCGCGTGCGGTCGCCGTGTTTCGACCATTCACCGACTGAAGAGACAGGAAACCTCATGATCAAGCTCCGTACTCTCGTCGCCGCCGCTGCCGCGCTGGCGTTCACCGCGCACGCCGCGCCGGCGCAGGACTGGAAGGCGAAATATCCCGAGCTGGTGTTCGGCAAGATCCCGGACGAGAACGCCTCGGGCACCACCACCCGTTGGACCCCGCTGACCGACTACCTCACCAAGCAGCTCGGCGTGCCGGTGAAGCTGCGCATCGCCAACGACTATGCGGCGGTGATCGAAGGCCAGCGCGCCGGCAACATTCACATCGGCATGTATGGCCCGGCGTCCTACGCCCGCGCCTATCTGGTCGGTGCCAAGGTCGAGCCGTTCGCCATCGAGGTCAACGGTGACGGCTCCAAGGGCTATCACTCGGTGCTGTACGTGAAGAAGGACTCGCCCTACCAGAAGATCGAGGATCTGAAGGGCAAGAACCTGTGCCTGGTCGATCCGAATTCGACCTCGGGCAACAACGTGCCGCGCTTCATGATGAACAAGATGTCGATCGATCCCGACAAGTTCTTCGCCAAGGTGATCTACGCCGGCAGCCATGAGAACGCGGTGATCGGCGTCGCTCAGGGCACTTGCGATGCGGCGTTCAATTGGTGGAACACCGAGGACGAATCCAACCTGCTGCGGATGGACCGCAAGGGCATGGTCAAGGCTGCGGACTTCCGCATCATCCTGAAGTCGGACCTGATCGTGAACTCGCCGATGGCCTATCTGTCGGACCTGCCGGAAGACCTCAAGGCGGCGATCCGCAAGGCGGTGCTCGACCTCGCCACCAACGATCCGGAAACCTTCAACAAGATCTATGAAGGCAAGGCCAAGCCCTACGCGGCGACCAGCCACAAGGACTACGAGCCGGTGGTCGAGCTGATCAAGTTCGTTGACAGCCTACGCAAGTCGAAGTCCTGACACATCCCAGCACATCATCGGACGTGGGCGGCCCACCGGTCGCCCGCGTCGTCATATCGGACAACCGAATGCAGGCAGCCGTCACAGAACTCCCCGAGCCGCAGCTCCGCGCCCTCGCCGATCACTACGACGCGGCGGTGGCGGCGAAGCGGCGACGGCTGGCTCTCGGCGGCGCGATCCTGATCGCCGCGATCGCCGCGGCCGCCTGGATGGGCGAAGTCAATCTGGTCAAGCTGGCCGATAATTTCTGGCGGTTTCCGTCCTACTTCATTTCGATCGCGCCGAAGCTCGCTCTCGCAACCTTGTGGACCGACCTCGCCGACTGGTTCTGGGGCATCAAGCGCTGGACCGGGTTGCTGCTCGATACGATTCTGATTGCCTATGTGGGCACGCTGCTCGGGGCGCTCGCCGGCTTCGCGCTGTGCTTTCTCGCCTCGGCCAATCTGGTGCGTTCGCGCGCGCTGGTCTTCGTCACCCGCCGCTTTCTTGAATTCTGCCGCACCGTGCCGGAGATCGTGTTCGCGCTGCTGTTCGTGCTGGCGTTCGGGCTCGGCCCGCTGCCGGGCGTGCTGGCGATCGCGATTCACACCGCCGGCGCGCTCGGCAAGCTGTTCGCCGAAGTCGTCGAGAACATCGACGACAAGCCGCTGGAGGGCGTGGTGTCGTCCGGCGGTGACTGGTTCGAGATGGTCCGGTTTGCGGTGGTGCCGCAGGTGCTGTCGAACTTCGTCAGCTACGCGCTGCTGCGGTTCGAGATCAATGTCCGCGGCGCGGCCGTGATGGGCTTCGTCGGTGCCGGCGGCATCGGGCAGGACCTGATCGAGGCGGTGCGCAAGTTCTATTACAGCGATGTCAGCGCCATCCTGTTGCTGATCATCGTCACCGTGATGGCGATCGACTACTTCACCGAAGGCGTGCGCCGTCGCCTGATCGGTCAGGAGCGACGATGAGCACCGCACGCCGCACCCTGAGCTTCGGCGACGAAGCCGGCATCGCCGCCCGCTTTCCCGAACACTTCCGTCCCAACTGGATCAACCGCGCCAAGCTGATCGGCGGCCTCACCTTGGCTGCAGCGATCTTCGTGTTCGGCCTGATCCGGCTCGAAATCCCGTTCGACAGGTTATTCAGCGGCATCGGCCGCCTGATCGAGTTTCTCGGCCTGATGCTGCCGCCCGATCCGGGATCATGGCAGCTCGCGCAAGTCTATCTGCACGCGATGGGCGAAACGCTGGCGATCGCATTTCTCGGCACGCTCGGCGGCGCATTGCTGGCGTTTCCGGTGTCGTTCCTGGCGGCGCGCAACGTGCTACGCATCCGCCCGCTGCAATTGCTGACACGGCGCCTGCTCGATGCGGTGCGCGGCGTCGACACGCTGATCTGGGCGCTGATCTGGGTCGGCGTCGTCGGGCTCGGCCCGTTCGCCGGCATTCTGGCGGTGATGTGCTCGGACTTCGGCAATTTCGGCAAGCTGTTCTCGGAGGCCTTCGAGGCCGCCGACGAAAAGGCGAGCGAAGGCGTCAAGGCGACCGGCGGCTCGCACGTTCACGGCGTCCGCTTCGGTCTGTTGCCGCAGGTCGTCCCGATCCTGGCCAGCCAGGTGCTGTACTTCTTTGAATCCAACACGCGCTCCGCCACCATCATCGGCATCGTCGGCGCTGGCGGCATCGGATTGCAGCTCGCCGAGCAGATCCGCGTGCTGGAGTGGCAGAAGGTGTCGTTCCTGATCCTGATGATCCTGGTCACCGTGGCAGCGATCGACTGGATCTCCAGCAAGCTGCGCTTCGCGATCATCGGGCGAAAGGCGGTTGGATAGCCACTGATGCGCGTGCGGATCGATCCCGACCCATTTCTTTATGTCGCCCTTATCAGAACGCAGTCGTCGGCCTCTCGATCCTTTATGCCGATCGGCCGATCTTTCCGTTGCGTTCGGCAAGTCCCGAACGACACGGAGGATCGAGCATGTACAGCCAGGGTGCGATTTATAGCGGGCGGAATCGCAGGGCCACCGTCCGGGCGCAGAAGGCGTGGCGCTCGAGCTTGCTGCTCGGCGCGCTGATGATCGTCAGCATCGCCATCAATGCCGCCATCGTGCTGGCCACCGGCAATGGCGGATAGTCATCGCGGCCTCAACGCCGGCTAATCCGGCTCGATCACGAACTCGACCCGCTCGGCGGCGAAACGGGCACGCGAGGTCAGCAGCGGTGTGCCGTCGGCAGCCACGTCGATGCTCTCCACCACCAGCACCGGCCGCCCGGCCGCGAGATCGAGCCGCGCCGCATCTGCGGCATCGACGACCGAGGCGGTGATCCGAGTCGACAGCCGGCGATAGTCGCTGATGCCGTAATGCGCCAGCACCTTGGTCATCGAGCGCTTCGCGGCGAACACCTTGGGCGCATCGGGAAATCGCGCCGCCGATAACCAGGTCGTGCCGCGGCTGATCGGCACGCCATCCGCCGATCGCAGCGCCTCGATCCGGAACAGTGGCGCGCCGATGTCGAGATCGAGCTGGCCGGCCAGCGCGCCGGTCGCCGGCTCGCGCTCCGCGGCGATCAATTGACCGCGCGGCTCGCGGCCGCCCGCATTGATGATTTCGGAAAATCGCGTCCGGGTGCGCAGCGGATAGGCGATCCGCCGGCTGCGGACGAAAGTGCCGCTGCCACGCTCGGCGCGCACCAATCCACGATCCGCCAGCGCCGCCAGCGCCCGCCGGACGGTGTGGCGGTTGACCCCGTAATTCTCGGCGATCTCGGTCTCCCCCGGCAGTTTGCCGCCGGGCAGATAGCGGCCGTCGGCGATCGCCAGCTCGATGCCGTCGGCGACCTGACGCCACAACGCGACGCCTGAAGTGAGTGCTTCGGCGGTCATGACAGGAACGCTTTCGTGATCATCGCCCCGGAATTCGTCGTCATCGAGTTTTCACATTGTGCTTCTATCAAGTTGTCTATTAACATAGACAACTTGAATTGGGCAATGGCGATGCACGCGGAGACACAAAACTCCCCCGAACAAGCCGCAATCGCGCGCCGGCGCGCCGCGATGGCGGTGCTGGCCGCATCCGAGACTGCCGCGATCGGCGCGCGCATCGACGCACTGGCTCCGCCGGCGTTCACGCTGCTGCGCGAGCCGGAACAGGGCTTGGTGATGCTGCGCGGCCGGATCGGCGGCGACGGCTCCGCCTTCAATGTCGGCGAGGCGACAGTGTCGCGCGCTGCGGTGCGGCTCGTCAGCGGCGAGGTCGGGTTCGGCTACACGCTGGGGCGAGATCGCACCAAGGCGAAGCTGATCGCGCTGTGCGACGCGCTGCTGCAATCGGCGAACTATTCGGCTGCGGTCGAGACCGAGGTGATCGCGCCGCTGCGGACTGAAGTCGAAGCCGCACGCGCCGAAAAGGCCGCCCGGACGGCTGCCACCAAGGTCGATTTCTACACGCTGGTGCGAGGCGAGGGCTGACCATGACCACCACCGAACTTGCCGCCGGCTTTGCCGACAAGGTGCTCGGCGCGCAATCGACCTTCCGCGCCGTGATGGAAGCGATGGCGCGGCCCGGTCGCATCCAACGCATCAGCGTCGAGGCCGGCACGCCGGCACCGCTGATGCACGCCAGCGCCGCGTTGGCGCTGACACTGTTCGACCACGACACGCCGATCTGGCTCGACGCCGCGATCGCGGCGGACGGCATGGCCGCGCGCTGGCTGAAGTTTCACACCGGGGCGCCGCTGACCGACAATCCTTCTACCGCGGCGTTCGCGCTGATCGGTGACGGCTCGGCCCTTCTGCCGCTCGAGCGGTTCGCGCTCGGCACGCCCGAATATCCGGACCGTTCGACCACACTCATTATTCAAGTGCAGGCGCTCGACTCCGGCGCCAGCTACCGGCTGCACGGTCCAGGCATCGACGGCGAGGCGCTGCTGCAGGCATCGCTGCAGCCGGCCGACCTGTTCGATCGCCTGAATATCAACGCAGCGCTGTTTCCGCGCGGCCTCGACGTGGTGCTGGTGAGCGGCGACCAGGTGGTGGCGATCCCGCGTACCACGCGCCTCAGCCAAGGGAGCTGACCGATGTATGTCGCAGTCAAAGGCGGCGAACGCGCCATCGACAATGCCCACCGGCTGCTCGCCGATGCCCGTCGCGGGAAACGTAACGTGCCGGAGCTGACGCTCGACCAGATCTCAGAACAGCTCGCGCTCGGCGTCGATCGGGTGATGAGCGAAGGCTCGCTCTACGACCGCGAGCTGGCGGCGCTGGCGATCAAGCAGGCGCGCGGCGATCTGATCGAAGCGATCTTCCTGGTGCGGGCATTCCGCGCCACGCTGCCGCGGTTCGGTTCGTCCGAGCCGGTCGACACCGGCGCAATGGCGGTGCGGCGGCGGATTTCCTCGACCTTCAAGGACATTCCGGGCGGCCAGATCCTCGGCCCGACCTTCGACTACACCCACCGGCTGCTCGATCCGCAGCTCGCCGAAGGCGGCGACCCAGCCGAGCCGGCGACGGCGGAAGCCAATGACGCACCGACGCCACGGGTGACCGACATCCTACGCCAGGACGGGCTAATTGAAGAATCGCCGATTGCGGATGACGACAGCGCGGTCGGAGACCTCACCCGCGAGCCGCTGAACTTTCCGGCCGGGCGCGACCTGCGGCTGCAGAACCTCGCCCGCGCCGACGAGGGCTTTCTGCTGGCACTCGGCTATTCCACCCAGCGCGGCTACGGCCGCAACCATCCGTTCGCCGGCGAGATCCGTTTCGGCGAAGTCGAGGTGTTCTTCGAGGCCGAAGACGCCGGCTTCGCGGTGCCGCTCGGCAGCGTGGCTCTGACCGAGTGCCAGATGGTCAATCAGTTCAAAGGCTCGGCAACCGAAGCACCGCGCTTCACCCGAGGCTATGGCCTCGCCTTCGGCCAGAGCGAGCGCAAGGCGATGTCGATGGCCCTGGTCGATCGCGCGCTGCGCGCGCAAGAACTCGGCGAGGACGTCAAGGCGCCGGCGCAGGACGAGGAGTTCGTACTGTCGCATTCGGACAACGTCCAGGCGACCGGCTTCGTCGAGCACCTGAAGCTGCCGCACTATGTCGATTTCCAGTCCGAGCTCGGCCTGCTGCGCAAGCTGCGCGCCGAATTTAACCAGGACCAACCCGAGCTGCGCGAGGCCGCGGAATGACCGAAGCGACTTACAACTTCGCTTATCTCGACGAGCAGACCAAGCGGATGATCCGCCGGGCGATCCTGAAAGCAATCGCGATCCCCGGCTATCAGGTGCCGTTCGCCAGTCGCGAGATGCCGATGCCGTATGGCTGGGGCACCGGCGGCGTGCAGGTGACGGCGTCGATCCTCGGTCCGGACGATACGCTCAAGGTGATCGACCAGGGCAGCGACGACACCACCAACGCGATCTCGATCCGCAAGTTCTTCGCCAAGACCGCCGGCGTCGCCACCACCACGTCGACGCCGGATGCGAGCGTGATCCAGACCCGGCACCGCATTCCCGAGACGCCGCTGCACGAGGGCCAGGTGCTGGTGTATCAGGTGCCGATCCCCGAGCCGCTGCGCTATCTCGAACCGCGCGAGACCGAGACCCGGCGCATGCATGCGCTCGCCGAATACGGGCTGATGCACGTCAAGCTGTATGAGGACATCGCCAAGTTCGGCCACATCGCCACCGCCTACGCCTACCCGGTGAAGGTCGCCGGCCGCTACGTGATGGATCCGTCACCGACGCCGAAGTTCGACAATCCGAAGATGGACAACTGCCCGGCGCTGCAGCTGTTCGGCGCCGGCCGCGAGAAGCGGATCTACGCGATCCCGCCCTACACCCAGGTGGTGTCGCTGGATTTCGAGGACCATCCGTTCACGCGCTATCGCCAGGATGGCTGCTGCGCGCTGTGCGGCGCCGACGATTCCTATCTCGACGAAATCGTCACCGATAACGCCGGCACCCGGATGTTCGTGTGCTCCGACACCGATTACTGCGAAGGTCGCCGCGCCGAGGGTCACACCGGTAGCGAAACCGCCCCGATGGAGAGCGCCCATGCTTGATCGCGTCTCATCCGCCGCACCGGACGCCTTCACCGCCGCCGATCAGCCGCTGCTGATCGCCGATGGCCTGTCGAAACGCTACGGCCGGATCGATGCGTGCCGCGGCGTGTCGTTCGAGCTCTTCCCCGGTGAAGTGCTGGCGATCGTCGGCGA
This sequence comes from Rhodopseudomonas sp. G2_2311, assembly GCF_047501505.1. NCBI lineage: Bacteria > Pseudomonadati > Pseudomonadota > Alphaproteobacteria > Hyphomicrobiales > Nitrobacteraceae > Rhodopseudomonas > Rhodopseudomonas sp. G2_2311. The sequence continues at coordinate 326,555 of NZ_JAZDRK010000002.1, read as the reverse complement.
ATCCGGCTCCGGCAAATCGACCCTGCTGCAGATGCTGTCGGGACAGATGACGCCGAGCGCTGGCCGCGTGTCGTATCGGATGCGCGACGGCATCTTGCGCGATCTCGCCGAACTCGGCGAAGCCGAACGCCGGCTGCTACTGCGCACCGATTGGGGCTTCGTGCATCAGGATCCCGCACAGGGCCTGCGCATGGCGGTCTCGGCCGGCGCCAATGTCGGTGAACGGCTGATGGCGGTCGGCTGGGATCACTACGGCAAGATCCGCAGCGTCGCCAGCGACTGGCTGGAGCGCGTCGAAATCGACACCGGCCGCATCGACGACGCGCCGCGCACCTATTCGGGCGGCATGCGGCAGCGGCTGCAGATCGCCCGCAACCTCGTCACCGATCCGCGCCTCGTCTTCATGGACGAGCCGACCGGGGGACTGGACGTTTCGGTGCAGGCGCGGCTGCTTGATCTGGTCCGCAGCCTGGTGGCCGAACTTGGGCTCGCCGCGATCGTCGTCACCCACGATCTCGCGGTCGCGCGGCTGCTGTCGCATCGAATCCTGGTGATGAAATCCGGCCGCGTCATCGAGACCGGGCTGACCGACCAGGTGCTCGACGATCCACGCGAACCCTATACGCAACTGCTCGTCTCCTCGATCCTCCCGGCGTGATGACCATGACCCAAACTCCCGCTCTCGTCGTCGACAACGCCCAGAAGAGTTTCGTCATGCATCTGCAGGGCGGCGTGACGCTGCCGGTGGTGCGGGGCGTCAGCTTCCAGGTTCAGCCCGGCGAATGCGTCGTGCTGTCCGGCCCCTCCGGCGCGGGCAAATCGTCGATCCTGAAAATGATCTTCGGCAATTATCGTTGCGACTCCGGCGCGATCCGGATTGCCCATGAGGGTGATACGCTCGACATCGCCACCGCGCAGCCGCGGCAGATCCTCGCCGCGCGCCGCGGCAGCATCGGTTACGTCAGCCAGTTTTTGCGCGCCGTCCCCCGCGTCGCGGCGCTCGACGTCGTGGCCGAGCCGCTGATCGTGCAGGGCACGGCCCGGGAGGCGGCGCGCGAACAGGCCGGCGTGCTGCTGCGCCGGCTCAACATTCCGGAGCGGCTGTGGACGCTGCCGCCGGCGACGTTCTCGGGCGGCGAACAACAGCGCGTCAACATCGCCCGCGGCTTCATCTCGCACACGCCGATCCTGCTGCTCGACGAGCCGACCGCGTCGCTCGACGCCAAGAATCGCGCCGTGGTGGTCGAGCTGATCGCCGAGACAAAGGCGCAGGGCGCCGCGATCATCGCCATCGTGCACGACGACGAGATCCGTGAGATCATCGCGGACCGCATCGTCGACGTCACCTCGTTTGCCGCCGCCGCATGACCAATGGAATGAACGAGACCATGAACAATTCGCAGGAGATGGTGCTGGGCAATGCCCGGCTGGTGCTGGCCGACCGGGTGATCGAACACGGCTGGGTCGCGATCGCCGACGGGGTGATTGCGGAAATCGGCGAAGGCGACGCGCCGAACGGCGCCAAGGACATGCAAGGCGATCTGGTGATGCCCGGCCTCGTCGAGCTGCACACCGATCATCTCGAGGCGCACTACACGCCGCGGCCGAAAGTGCAGTGGAATCCGGTCGCCGCCGTGGTGTCCTACGACGGTCAGCTCGCAACCTGCGGCATCACCACGGTGCTCGACTCGCTCCGGGTGTGGCGCGAGGAAGGTGCCGAGGAGGTGGATGGCCAGGCGATCGTGCTGGCTGGCGCGATCTCGACGGCGCGCGACGCGCAGCTGCTGCGCGCCGATCACTTCCTGCATCTACGCTGTGAAATTCCGATGCCGAACGTGGTGGCGGAAGCCAAGGAGCTGATTGACCGCCCCGACATCCGGCTGATGTCGCTGATGGATCATACGCCGGGCCAACGCCAGTTCCGCGACGAGGAAAAGCTGCGCGATTACTACCGCGGCAAGGGTGCCGGCATGACCGATGCCGAGCTCGACGTGATGTTCGCACGCCGGGTGTACTGCAAGGAGAATTACGCCGACGCCAATATGCGGGCGATCGTCGAGCTGGCGCATCGCTACGAGATTCCGCTGGCGAGCCACGACGACACCACGCCGGAGAATGTCGCCGACGCGATCCGCGACCGGGTCGCGGTCGCCGAATTCCCGACCACGCTGGAAGCGGCACGCGAACTACACCAGGCCGGCATCGACATCCTGATGGGCGCGCCCAACGTGGTGCGCGGCGGCTCGCACTCCGGCAATATCGCGGCGATTGATCTGGCACACGAGGGACTGCTCGACATCTTGTCATCGGACTACATCCCGTCGAGCCTGTTGATCGCGGCGCTGCAATTGCCGATGCGCGCGCCGGCGATTGATCTTGCCGCCGCGATCCGCACTGTGACCAAGGCACCGGCCGAAGCGGTGGGCCTCAACGATCGCGGCGAGATCTCCACGGGCAAGCGCGCCGACCTGATCCGCGTTCACGTCGCGCATGACGTGCCGGCGGTGCGCAGCGTCTGGCGCGAAGGACAGCGCGTGGCATGACCGACATCGCGGTGGCAGAGCAGACGACGAAACTGATCGGCCCGGGCCGGCTGGTGCTGGTGGTCGGCCCCTCCGGCGCCGGCAAGGATACGCTGATCAATGCCGCCCGCTCGCTTTGCTCCGACGATCCGGCGATCGTGTTTGCGCGCCGCGTCGTCACCCGCGAAGCCTCTGCGGCCGAAGACAATCTGCAGGTCACGCCGGAGGACTTCAGCCGCCTCGAAGCCGCCGGCGATTTCGCGCTGTCTTGGCGCGCCCATGGCCATTCTTACGGTCTGCCGCGTAGCCTCGACGACGACATCCGCACCAGACGGACCGTGGTGGCAAACGTATCACGGATGGTGATTGACCCAGCACGCAGCGCTTATGCCAATGTCGTCGTCGTGCTGATTACGGCGCCGGCCGAGATGCTGGCCGCCCGGATCGCGGCGCGGGCCCGTGCCAGCGACGGCAGCATCACCGAGCGCGTCGGGCGCAGCGTTGCGGCGCATCCCGACGTCACCATCAGCAATGTCGGCGATCCGATCGCCCACGCCCAAGACTTGTTGGAGATCATCCGCCATGGACGCCCGCAGCCCTGACGACCGCCGCACCGCCTTCCCTGCGCTCGACACGGTCGAGGCGCTGGAGGCGATCTATGGCGTGCCGAACGACGCCTCCACCGAAAAGGTGGCGCACTGGATCACGCCGCCCTATCGCATGCTGATCGAGAAATCGCCGTTCGCAGCGCTCGCCACCGTCGGACCCGAAGGACTCGATTGCTCCCCGCGCGGCGACGTCCCTGGCTTCATTCGTGTCCACGACGACACCACGCTGCTGATCCCCGACCGCCGCGGCAACAATCGGATCGATTCGCTGCGCAACGTCGTGCGCGATCCGCGCATCGCGCTGATGCTGCTGATCCCCGGCTCGATCAACGCCCTGCGCATCAACGGCCGCGGCTATGTCACCGCCGACGAGGCCTTGCGGATGTCGTTCGACGTGGAAGGCAAGGCGCCGCGCACCGTGATCGTGATGACGGTCGAGGAAATCTACTTCCAATGCGGCCGCGCGCTGATCCGCTCCGGCCTGTGGGACCCGAGCAAGCAGGTCGCACAGGAATCGCTGCCGACGCCCGGCGAAATCCTCGCTTCAATGACCAAAAGCCGCGTCGGCGGCGAAGACTACGACCGCGCCTGGCCCGAACGCGCCAAGGCGTCGATGTGGTAGCTGCCGTCTGATTGGCACGAGCATCGGCCTTCCCACCGTCATTGCGAGGAGCGAAGCGACGAAGCAATCCAGCTCGGTGGGCAGCCTCTGGATTGCTTCGCTTCGCTCGCAATGACGGAGCAGACGTTTGTTCTACCGAACGAAGGTCAGGTTGCCCGATCGACCCCGCTGCCTACTCGCTGCCCTGATCGGCGATGATGTCGCCGAACCGCTCCCATTTCTCGCCATCGAACTTGGCCATTTGGAACTGCTTGTTGACGCGATAGTCGGTCGGCGTGGTGGTGACGGTGATGCCGGGCAGCAGCATGTCGAGTGGCACGTTGGTCAGGTGTGTCGCCTGATGCATCACGTTGTCGTGGGTGAGATTGTCGCCGCAGGCCTTCAGCACGTGAACCAAAAGCTGCGCGGTGATGTAGCCGTAGACGTTGAAGCTCGAATTGCGATCACCGTCCGGGTAATACTTCGCCATGAAATCGAGGTAGCGCTTGTTGCCGGGATCGTTCGCCCACTGCGGATCGTCCGGCTCCTTGACGTAGCCGACGCTGATCACGCCTTTGGACGCCTCCAACCCGGCCGGCTTCAGCACCGCGCCGATCGATCCGGCGTTGATGTCGATGATGTGCACCGGGTGCCAGCCGATTTCGTACAGCTTCTTGATCGCCTGAGCGGCCTGCTTCGGCGTCGCGGCGCTGAACAGCAGGTCGGCGCCTGAATCCCTGATCTTAAGCAGCTGCGAATCGATCGTCGGCTCGGACAATTCGTACGAGGCTTCGGCAACGATCATCTTGGCCGCTTTGTCGCCGAGCCCCGCTTTGATGCCGGCAAGATAGTCCTTGCCGAGGTCGTCGTTCTGATACAGCACGCCGACCTTGGCGTTCGGATGGTCCTTCAGGATATACTGACCGTAGATCCGCCCTTCGACGAAGTAGCTCGGGTTGAACCCCATCGTCCACGGGTAGTTCTTCGGATCGGTGAAGCGCGCGGCGCCGGTCGCCGCGAACAGCTGCGGCACCTTCTTGACGTTGAGATATTTCTGCACCGCCGCGTTCGGCGCGGTGCCGATGATCTGGAACGTCGCCAGCACCTCGTCGCCTTCGACCAGTTTGCGGACCTGCTCGACGGTCTTCGGCGGCGAATAGGCGTCGTCATATTGGATCAGGTTGATTTTACGGCCGCCGATGCCGCCCTGATCGTTCACCATCCGCATGTAAGCGGCCTGGGTCTTGCCGATCGACGAGTAAGCCGACGCGGGCCCGGAGAGCGGCACGGTCTGGCCGATCTTGATCTCGCTGTCACTGGCGCCGGGGTCGTAAGCCTTCTGTGCGGCGGCGAGCGATGCCGACACCGCCAACGCCACAATCGATGCGGCGAAGCTTGCTGCGACTTTCCTCATGTCGTTTCCTCGTGCTTGATTTTGTTGGAGCGGCCGGCGTTATCGCGCCGGTCCGGTCAGTTCTCTCGTAGTCCGGCCTCCTCGATCACGCGGCTCCACTTCGCGGTCTCGGCATCGATGAAGGCCGCGAACTCTGCGCCCTTCAGTCCGTGCGCTTCGAGGCCCTGAGCGATCAGCTTCTTCTTCACCTCGTCATCGCCGAGCGCCCGCAACACCGCGTCCTGCATCCGGTCGATAACGGCCCCGGGAGTCGCAGCCGGCGCCATGAAGCCGTACCAGCCGGCGGCGACGATCTGCGGAAAGCCCAGCTCGACCAGCGTGGGTGCGTCTGGATAGATCGCGCTGCGCTGGACCGAGCCGGCGCCAAGCACACGAAAGTTCCCGGCTTGAATGTGCGGCAGCGCCGAGCTGATCGCCGTGAAGGTGGCGTCAACGCGTCCCGCGAGGAGTTCGGTATAAGCCGCAGCATCGCCGCGTAGCGGCACGTTGAGGCCTTTGACGCCGGCGATCTTGAACAGCAATTCGGCCGCAAGATGCGGCTGCGAGCCGGGCCCTGGAGAGCCGAACGTCAACCCCTCGGGCTTCGACTTGCCGTAGGCGATCAGGTCCGGCAGCGTCTTGAAATCGGACTTGGCGTTGACGATCAGGAAGATCGGCGCGAATGCCGCCATCGCCACCGGCCGCAATTCGCTGCGCTGATAGTTCAGCTTGCCGAACAGCGCCTCCGCCGTGGCATACGGCGCCGCGGCGTACAGGAAGGTGTAGCCATCAGGTTGGCTGTGCGCGACCATCTCGTTGGCCAGGCGGGTGCCGGCGCCGGGCTTGTTCTCGACGATGAACTGCTGGTGCAGCTCGCGCTCGAGGAAATCGTTGATGATCCGCAGCGAGATGTCATTGGCGCCGCCGGCGCCATAAGGCGAAATCGTCTTGACGATGCGGGCGGGCCATTCGGGCGCAGCAAACGCGGGCCACGAAGGAGCCGCGAAGGCCGCGGCGGTGCCGGCAAGTAGCAGGCGGCGGGTGATCGGCATGGCGTCCCTCCCTGTGGTTCGACGTCGCTGGCGCGACGTCAGTCCAAGCATGAACGCGGCCGCAACTCCTGCACAGCGCGACGTTCGGGTGTCTCTCCCTGCAGGGCGATGTCCGACCACGCGCCTGCAGCTGCCCATGCAGCGGCGGGCGATCGTCGTCTCACCTCGTATTGGTCTTGGCCGACCGCTCGCGCGACGCAGCAGGCTCCGGATGCACGACGAGCGCGCGGATGCTCTCCGCCAGCGCACGCACGCGCGGTCCGATTTCGTGTTCGAGCTGGCCCGGCTGCAGTCGAAACGCCGGGACGCCGCAATTGATCGCAAACGCGCGGCCGCGCAGCCGGAACAGCGGCGCCGCGATGGCATGGATCGCCGGCAGGTATTCGCCGAAGCAGGTACAGAATTGCCGCTCGGCGCATTGCCGCAGCCCGTCGCGGTACAGATCGCGATAACTCGCCCACATCGCGCCATCAGCGGCTTCGAGCTGCCGTTCGAGCCCTGCGGCCTCCGTCTCCGGTAGGGTCGAAGCAGCCGCCCGGCCCATTGCCGTGCGGACCACCGGAATCGGCATCCCGATATCGGGCGTGTGCGGCCCGACATCGCCCGATCGTGCGGTTTCGACATAAACCATCGACGGCCCGTCGAGCAGGCCTATCGAGACGGTGCCGCGCACGCTGTAGGCGAGATCCTGCATCAGCGGCCGGGCCAGCTGGCGGAACGGCATACCAGCGAGTAGCGGATGCAGCATCCGCAGGGCGCGCGCGCCCACCGCGTATTTGGCAATACGCGCGTCGTAGTTCAGGTAACCGAGCTCGGCGAGCGTATGCGTCAGCCGGGCCACCGTCGGCCGCGGAATCCCGGTGCGGACCGAGATCTCCATATTGCCGAGCAGCCCACCGCCCTCGAACGCCTCAAGCACCACAAGTCCCTTCGCCAGCGTCGTAGCAAACGCCCCATCGCTCGCGCTTTCGGCGAGGATGGGTTGGGCGGAGGGGCTGGGCATGAATGTTGGGCGGATGCGCGTGGTGTCGGTCATATTCCAAGTATCGGGAAGAATTTTGGACTTGTCCAATTTATTGCGAATTGAATGCGATCGCGTCCATTATGTGGACAGAGCTGCTCACCTTCACACGCAACCGATTTCGGGCGTGGTGCGTTGAAGGACGGGAGGAACCCGCCATGAGCGAACGCAAGGAACTTGAGCCGCAGGATTTCCCGATCGAGACCGATCAGACCGCGCTGAAGACCAGCGACGGTCAGCCGATCGCCGAAGCCAAGAGCAAGAAGCTCGCCGACGATATCGCCGACCGCCTCAACGAGCAGGCGTATCGCGAAGAGCAGGACTGCTGGTCCGCCTGAGGCGACGTTAGTCCTGCGACGAGATGGTCTTGGCGAAGCGGATGCGGCAGATCGCGAGCGTGACAACGCCGATGACGAGCAACGCCAGAAGCTGTCGCCAGACCAGATCTAGGCCGGCACCACGGTACAGCACCGCCTGCGAGAACGAGACGAACTGCGTGTTCGGCGTGAACTGCATGACGAACTGCAGCCAAGGCGGCATCGTCTCGATCGGCGTACTGGCGCCGGACAGAAGATAAAGAATGACGATCACCGGGATCGCCAGCAGGCCGAACTGCGGCATCGTGCGAGCGTAAGTCGCCAGCAGCAGACCGAGCGCCGTCACCGAAAACATAAACAGCACCATACCGAAGGTGAACAGCGGCACCGAGCCGATGATCGGCACACTCAACACGCCTTTCACCATGAACTGCAGCGACAGCAGCGCGGCGATGATGATCACCGCGCCGTTGGCGATGATCTTCGACAGCATGATGTCGAGCGGCCTGACCGGCATCACCAGGAGATGCTCAATGGTGCCGCGCTCGCGTTCGCGGATCAGCGCGGCGCCTGTCAGAATGATCGACAGCGTCGCGATGTTGTTGATCACCTGCATCACCGAGGTGAACCAGGCTGAGTTCAGGTTCGGATTGAACTTGGCGTGCATCACGAGATTCACCGGCGCGTGGGATGAGCCGGAATCTTTGCGCAGGTAAGCTGCGGTTTCATTCAGCACGATGTTCTGGATATCGACCGCGCCATTGCCGGCGATCGCCATTGCGGTGGCGTCGACATCGATCTGCACGGTCGGGTTTTTGCCGGACAGCGCGTCGGATTCGAATTTCGGCGGGATCTCGACGACGAACACGTAGCGACCAGTGTCCATCGCCGAATCGATTTCGGATGGAGCAATGTGTTCAGCGGCGCGGAACAGCGGCGGAAGCATCGCCGCGGCGATCCGGCGCGAGAGTTCGGAGTGATCCTCGTCGACCACCGCAACTCGTGCGGCCTCGACTTCCAGCTTGGCGCCAGTGGCGATCGTGTAGATGGCGACGCTGAACACATAGACGATAAAGCCGAGCAGGATCGGGTCGGCCCACAGGCTGCGCAATTCCTTGCCGGTGAGGCGATAGATATGCCGTAGCATCGAGCCCATCGTCACGCCTCCTGCTTGAGCAGCGCAAGGATCGCACCAATCAGATAAACCAGGCCAAACCCGAACAGGATCAGCAGGTTCGGCGCCAGCATCCAGAAGGTCATGCCTTTGGTGAAGGCGCCGATACTGACCTCCTGAAACCAAGCGGCAGGGAACGCCTCACCGAACCACCGCCCGGTCTGCGACAGCGACGATACCGGGACCAGCAGGCCGGAGAAGTTGACGGCCGGGATGATCGAGATGATCGCGACGATGAAGATTGCGGCAATCTGCGTGCTCAGGAACGACGAGAACAGGACGCCGAGCGCCGTGGTGGCAAACACGTAGAGCAGCGCGCCGCCGACCAGTGCGACGACCGATCCTCGCACGGGAACGCCGAAGATCACAATCGCTCCGAGCAGCAACAGCACAAAACTGAAGAACGACAGCAGCGCGTAGGGGATCTGCTTGCCGAGCAGGAATTCCGTCGCGGTCACGGGCGTCGACCGGAAGTTTGTGATCGAGCCGACTTCCTTCTCGCGGACCACGCCGACGGCGGTCAGCATCGCCGGGATCAGCATCAGGATCAGCGTAATCACGCCGGGAATGATCGAGTACACGCTCTTGAACGCCTGATTGTAGCGGAACCGAGTCTCGATGTTGATCGGCGCTGTGGGTGACGCCATCGCATGCCGCCGATACTGCTCGGCCAGATAGGCCTGCGACAGTCCGGTGACGTAGGACCGAATGGTCTCGGCGCGGAACGGCATCGCGCCGTCGATCCACACTGCGACTTCCGGCGACTTGTTGGTCAACAGATCGCGTCCGAATCCGTGAGGCACTTCGATCACCAGCTTCAATTCACCGCTGGCGAGCCGCCGATCGATGTCTGCCGCGGATTTGATATCCGGCGCCTGCTGGAAGTATCGCGACCCGGAGAAACTCTCGAGAAGTTCGCGACTCTCCAGCGTATTGTCCTGGTCGTACACCGCGTAGGTGAGGTTCTCGACGTCGAACGAGATACCGAACCCGAAGGTCAGCATCAGCACCAAGGGGCCGAGGATCGCAAAAGCGAGCCGCAGCCGGTCGCGCAGAATCTCCATCGTCTCGCGGCGGGCGTAGGCCCAGAGCCGCGCCGGGTTGAACCAGTGCTGCTTGGTGGCCGCCTCGCGCGGGGCGGCGAAGCTGTCCTCTTCACCGTCATGTTGAACCCCAGTCGCCTCTTCCAGATAGGCGATGAAGGTCTGCTCGAGATCGGCCGCGCCGCGCCGCTCGACCAGTTCGTGCGGCGCGCCGACCGCCAGCACCTTGCCGGCGTGCATCAGCGAAATCCGATCGCAGCGCTCGGCCTCGTTCATGAAGTGGGTCGAGATGAAGATGGTGACGCCGTCCTGGCGCGACAGCCCGATCAGCATCCGCCAGAACGAATCCCGCGCCACCGGATCGACGCCGGAGGTCGGTTCGTCGAGAATCAGCACCTCGGGGCGATGGATCACCGCGACCGCAAGCTGCAGCCGCTGGCGCAGACCGAGCGGCAGGCTGTCGGGCCGGGAGTCGGCGACATCGGCAAGATCGAACCGCGCCAGCATCTCGGCGACGCGATCGGGAATTTGTGCGCTCGGCAGTTCGAACAATTGCGCGTGCAGCAGCAGGTTCTGCCGCACCGTCAATTCGGAATACAGCGAGAAGCTTTGCGACATGTAGCCGACGCGCTTGCGGGTCGCCATGTCGGAGGCGTCGAGCACTTCACCGAACAGGCGCGCCTCACCTTCGGTCGGCGTCAGCAGGCCGGTCAGCATCTTCATCGTGGTCGACTTGCCGCAGCCGTTGGAGCCGAGGAAGCCGAAGATCTCGCCGCGCTTGATCTGGAAGTTGACGTGGTCGACCGCGGTGAAGTCGCCGAACCGGCAGGTCAGGTTCTCGGCTTCAATCGCGTAGCCGTCTCCGCTGTTCGGCAACGGCGGCAGCACCACATCGGCATAGTTGGCGCGCATCTCGGCCGGCAGCAGCGCGATGAAGGCGGCATCCAGTGTCGGCTGCTTGGTTTGCGCCCGCAGTTCGGCCGGCGCACCGGCACCGATCACCTTGCCATCGTTGAGGGCCGCGAGCCAATCGAACCGCTCCGCCTCCTCCATATAGGCGGTGGCGACCAGCACGCTCATCTGCGGCCGCCGCTTGCGGATGCGATCGATCAGCTCCCAGAACTGCCGCCGCGACAGCGGATCGACGCCGGTCGTCGGCTCGTCGAGGATCAGCAGATCCGGATCGTGAATCAGCGCGCAGCACAGCGACAGTTTCTGCTTCATGCCGCCGGATAATTTGCCGGCAGGCCGATCGCCGAACGGCGACAGGCCGGTGGCGCGCAGCAATTCGGCGATACGTGCCTTGCGCTCGGCCGTGCCCTGGCCGAACAGCCGGCCGAAGAAATCCAGGTTTTCGAACACCGACAGCGTCGGATAGAGATTGCGGCCGAGGCCCTGCGGCATATAGGCGATCCGCGCCGCACTGGCGGCGCGATGACGCGCGTCGCGCATGTCGCCGTCCAGCGCCAGCACGTCGCCGCTCTGGATCCGGCGTACGCCGGCGATCAGCGCCAGCATCGTCGATTTGCCGACGCCATCGGGCCCGATCAGGCCGACCATCTTGCCTGCGGGTAATTCCAGCGTGACGTCGTCCAGAGCATGTATCGCGCCGTAGGCGTGAGTGACATGCGTGAGACGCGCGGCGAAGCCGGTCATTGCGGCAGCTTGACCTGCAGATTATCCGGCCATGGCTTGTCGCTGTCCGTGCGCAAGTACGCCATCCCGCGCACGCCGGTCTTCACCTCGCGCTCGTATTTGCGCAGCAGGTCCGGAGGCAGCGTCAGCTTGACGCGGAACATCAGCTTTTCGCGCTCGTCCTTGGTTTCGACCGCCTTCGGGGTGAACTGCGCTTCGCTGGCCACGAAGGTGACCTTCGCCGGCACCACATATTGCGGGATCGCGTCGAGGATCAGCCGGGCGTCGGAGCCGTAGGCCAACGCTGCGGCGACGCTCGCCGGCACGAACACTGTCATATAGACGTCGGTGAGGTCGACCAGCGTCAGCACGCGAGAGCCGGCACCGAGCACTTCACCGGCCTGCGCCAGCTTGTACTGAATGCGGCCGCGGCGCGGGGCCTTCAGCTGCATATCGTCCAGCACGGTCTTGATCCGCGCCACTTCGGCGCGGGCGGCATCGATCGCAGCCGTGGCGTCGCTGAGGCTCGCCTTCGCGGCGATCAGCGCCGCGTCCGCGACGTTCTGCGCGGCTTGGCGCTGGTCGCGGATTTCGGCGGTGGAGAAGCCTTTTTCGAACAGCGCTTCGGCGCGGCCGAGCTGCTGAGCGGCAAGCTTCTGTTCGCTTTCCCGCTGCAGCACCATCGCTTCAGCGACCGCCTTGCTCTGCACCGCGCGGCGCTCCTGCGCTTCGGCAGCAAGGAGCTGGGCCTGAATGTCGGAGACGTCCATCTTCACCAGAAGCTGGCCCTTCTCGACCTCGTCGCCCTCCTTCACCAGGACTTCGGCGATCCGGCCCGCCAGCTTGGTGGCGATCTCGACCTGTTCGGATTCGAGCCGGCCGTTGGCCGAGGCAAAGCCCGCGGGCAGCCGCTTCGGCATCAGCTTTTGGATCAGCTTGTCGAATTTATCGTCGGCGTGAGCGGGAAGCGGGCCGGCCAAAATGCCGGCTCCGAGACACAGGGCGCTGAACAGCCGGACACCACGGCGGGTCGGGTGGAAGATCGTCATCATACGGCTCCGGAATCACGGACTGAACAGTGAGCGCCCCCGCCTCAGCTATCCCTCCGCTTGTTAAAGGCCAATTCCGCTTTGAAACGGATTGCCCGCGAAGCTCGTTCGCGGTATTGAACACAATTGTTCAAATCAGATCAAGTGTGTCCAAGATCGTGTCCAGCCCGGCGCAGCGACAGATCTACCTGGCGGCGATGCAGTTATTCGCCGAGCGCGGCCTGACGCAGATCAGCGTAACCGATTTAGCCCAGGCGGCCGGTGTCGCGCGGGGCACAGTTTACAATAACCTTGGCGACCTCACCGGCCTGTTCGACCTGGTGGTTACCAATCTCGCCACCGAATTGAATCCCCGGCTGACCGTGGCGCTGGCGGAGTGTCATGAGCCGGTGCGGCGGCTCGCAACCTGGATGCGACTGCTGATCCGCCAGGCCCACGAAGAGCCCCGGCTCGGCCGCTTCGTCTGCCGGTTCGGCATGAGTTCGACGACGCTGCGGGTGGTCTGGGACGGACGTCCGCTCGACGACCTCGCCACCGGACTGTCGCAACGCGGCCACACCCTCGGTCCCGCGCAGATCGCCTCGGCTGCTAATTTCATCTCGGGCGCGATCCTTGGCGCCATCTTCACGATCCTCGATGGCCACCGCACGTGGGTCGACGCGGCTGCCGAGACCGTGGAATGGGTACTGGTCGGCCTCGGGGTGTCGCGCGAGGAAGCCCGGAACCTGGCCGTCGGCGATCTTCCGCCATTGCCGGAGTGATCACAGCGGCGAGACGGCACGCCCCTTGCCGTTGAACTTACCGTCCCCCGGTCTTATGCCTGGGCGATGCAGACATCCATTGATACGGCCCCGCCGCTGATGACCCGGTTCCGCCCCAGCGCGGCACCGCACAAGCCCGCGCCTTTCCTGCCGATGAGCCGGGCCGAGATGAATAAGCTCGGCTGGGATGCCTGCGACGTCGTGCTGGTGACTGGTGATGCCTATGTCGACCATCCGAGCTTCGGCATGGCGATCATCGGCCGGCTCCTCGAATCCCAGGGTTTCCGCGTCGGCATTATCTCGCAGCCGGATTGGCAGTCCGCCGAACCGTTCCGTGCGCTGGGCAAGCCGCGGGTGTTCTTCGGCGTCACCGGCGGCAACATGGACTCGATGGTCAACCGCTACACCGCGGACCGCCGGCTACGTCACGATGACGCCTACACGCCGAACGGAGAAGGCGGCAAACGGCCGGACCGCTGCACGCTGGTCTATGCGCAGCGCTGCCGCGAAGCCTTCAAGGACGTCCCGATCATTCTCGGCGGCATCGAGGCCTCACTGCGCCGGATCGCGCATTACGATTACTGGTCCGACAAGGTTCGGCGCTCGGTGCTGGCAGATGCCAAGGCCGATCTGCTGCTCTACGGCAACGCCGAGCGCGCGGTGGTCGAAGTCGCGCATCGATTAGCTGCCGGCGAAGCACCGCGCGAGCTTGACGAAATCCGGGGCGTCGCGCTGTTCCGCCGCGTGCCGGACAACTACACGGAACTGCACGCCGACGACCTCGACGCCGCCGACGAAGGCGCGCGGCAGGTGGGCGGCGACGTCGTCATCCGGCTGCCGAGCTGCGAGCAGGTCGAGCAGGACAAGGAAGCCTATGCCCGCGCCTCGCGCGTGCTGCATCGGGAAAGCAATCCCGGCAATGCGCGGCCGCTGGTCCAGCGTCATGGTGATCGCGACCTGTGGCTCAATCCGCCCCCGATCCCTCTGACCACCGAAGAGATGGACTCGGTCTACGACCTGCCCTACGCCCGCGCGCCGCATCCGTCCTACGGCAACGCCAAGATTCCGGCGTGGGACATGATCAAGAATTCGGTGACGATCATGCGCGGCTGCTTCGGCGGCTGCACCTTCTGCTCGATCACCGAGCACGAAGGCCGCATCATCCAGAGCCGGTCGGAAGCCTCGATCCTGCAGGAGATCGAGAAAATCCGCGACAAGACGCCCGGCTTCACCGGCGTGATCTCCGACATCGGCGGTCCTACCGCCAACATGTACCGAATGGCATGCAAGGACCCGACGATCGAGTCCTCGTGCCGTAAGCCGTCCTGCGTGTTCCCGGATATCTGCCCGAACCTCAACACCTCGCACGACGACCTGATCCGGCTGTACCGCAAGGTGCGCGAGGTGAAGGGCATCAAGAAGGTGATGGTGGCGTCGGGCGTACGCTACGATCTGGCGGTGAAGAGCCCAGCCTACATCAAGGAGCTGGTGAGCCATCACGTCGGCGGTTATTTGAAGATCGCGCCGGAGCACACCGAGCGCGGGCCGCTCGACAAAATGATGAAGCCGGGCATCGGCGCCTATCACCGTTTCAAGCAGATGTTCGAGGCCGCCGCCAAGCAGGCCGGCAAGCAGTACTATCTGATCCCGTATTTCATCGCGGCGCATCCCGGCACGCGAGATGAGGACATGATGAACCTCGCGCTGTGGCTGAAGCGCAATCGCTACCGCGCCGACCAGGTGCAGACCTTCCTGCCGTCGCCGATGGCGACTGCGACCGCGATGTATCACAGCGGCGTCAACCCGCTGCGCGGCGTCCGCCACGGCGCCAGCGAGCCGGTCGAGGCGATCAAGGGCCTGCGGCAGCGCAGGCTGCACAAGGCGTTCCTGCGCTATCACGATCCGGACAATTGGCCCGTGCTGCGCGAAGCGCTGAAAACGATGGGGCGCGCCGACCTGATCGGGTCACGGCCGGATCAGCTGGTGCCGGCGCACCAGCCTCCCGGCACCGGCAAGGCCGCCGGCACCCGTCGCCCGGTGCGCGGCGACGGACCAAAGCCACAGCGCTTCACCACCAAGGGCGTGCGGCTGGTGAAGTAACAGCCGTGACTCACTCAAGGCTAGAGTCCTCGAGAGCTCTCACAACAGCTACCGCCTCATGGTGAGGAGGCGCGAAGCGCCGTCTCGAACCATGCGCCGCAAGCCCTGCGGCTCCTCATCCTTCGAGACGCCCGGCTTTGCCGGGCTCCTCAGGATGAGGACTCAGTGCTTAGATGCAGCCTCTCTCTTCAAATCAAGGACGCTGTTTACGTCAGCAGCCCGCGCTTGCCTTCTTTCCAGCGCGCGAACTCGGTCTGCAGCACCGAGACGTGCTCGTCCTCTTCGGCGGCAAGTTCGCGATAGAGCTGGCGCTCGACCGAACCGTCCGGCGTCTCACCGACCCGTGTCTTGAAGAACGAAGCGGCGCGCCGCTCGAACTCGATTGCGGCTTCGAACAGCGTGGTCGGATCGCCGATCCGGCCTTTGACACCGGCCATGATCGCCGCGGTGCCGAGATGGAAGCCTTCTGTCGCCTGCGGAATCGCCACGTGATAGCGATTGGCCAGCGTGGTCATGTGCTCCTCTTCCATCGCGGCGAAGCTGAGGAACAGCTCCTGCAATGTCGGGTCGGAGGTTTCCTTGGCGGCGCGGGCATAGAATGCGCGGCCGCCGAGTTCGATCTCGAACGCGGTGCGGATCGCCGCAAGCCCGGCCTCGTCGTTGACACCGGCGCGGTCGAGCGGCTGCAGCTTGCCACCGCAATGCGGGCACATCCCGTAAGGGAACGCGAAGCCTTCGCTGACCTTGGCGCAGTCGTCGCAGCGCCATTGCAGCTCGGAACCGGCACAGCAGATGTACTCCTCGGAGCCTTCCAGCGGCTGGTGACACTTCGGGCAATGCGCCACGCCATCCTCCTCGATCGGCGATGCCAGCTTGCCGGCGACGAAATCGTCGGCATCCTGCGCGGTGATAGGCCACTTGGTTTTGTTCAGACGCAGCCAGGCGGCGATCGACTTGGCGGCGCGGCGGCCCGCGCTCATCGCCAGAATCACAGTGGCGCCACCCGTGACGATGTCGCCGCCGGCGAACACGCCCGGCATGTTGGTCGACTGGGTGTCGTCGTCGGCTGCGATGTTGCCCCATTTGTTGAGCGCGAGGCCGGGCGTCGCCTGGCCGATGATCGGATTCGGCTTGGTGCCGAGCGCATAGATCACCGTGTCGCATTCGAGTTCGATGAACTCGTCGAGCGGCACCGGCTTGCGGCGACCGCGCTCGTCGGCCTCGCCGAGCTCCATCTTCTGCAGCCGCACCGCACGGACGTCACCGCTCTCGGTGACGAGAATCTCCACCGGCGAATGCAGGAAGAAGAAGTCGACGCCTTCCTCCTTGGCGTGGCGGATCTCTTCGATGCGGGCCGGCGCCTCGGCTTCCGACCGGCGATAGACGCAGCGCACCGTCTCGGCGCCGACACGGCGGGCAACGCGCAAGCAATCCATCGCGGTGTTGCCGGCGCCGATTACGATCACGCTGTTACCGACGCTGACAGGCGTATCGAGATAGGGGAAGCGGTCGCCGCCCATCAGATTGATGCGAGTGAGGAATTCGTTGGCCGAATAGACCCGGCCGGCGAACTCGCCGGGAATGCCCAGGAAGGTCGGCGCACCGGCGCCGGCCGCGACGAACACCGCGTCGAAGCCGCGGTCGCGCATCAACTGTTCGATGGTGAAGGTCTTGCCGACGACCTTGTTGGTCTCGAACTTGACGCCGATATCCTTCAGCCGCTGAATTTCGCGATCGATGATGTCGCGCGGCAGCCGGAATGACGGAATGCCATATTGCAGCACGCCGCCGAGCACGTGCAGCGCCTCGTACACGGTGGTCTCGACGTTGTAGCGGGTGAGATCGGCCGCGGCGGCAAGGCCCGCCGGGCCGGAGCCGACGATCGCGACTTTGCCGATTGTCTTGGACAGATCGATCGGCTTGCTCTTCGGCGCCCGTGCGTTGTCACCGATGAAGCGCTCGAGGCGGCCGATCGCGACCGGCTCATGCTTCTTGTACTTGCGGATGATGCACTGCGCTTCGCACTGCGTTTCCTGCGGGCAGACGCGGCCGCAGATCGAGGGGAAGATGCTCGACTGATAGATAGTCTCCAGCGCCGCATCGAAGTCGCGGAACAGGATGTTGCGGATGAACACCGGAATGTCGATGCCGACCGGGCAGCCGGCCACACAAGTCGGCGTGATGCACTGAATGCAGCGCTCGGCTTCCTGCAGCGCTTCCTCGACCGAGTAGCCGAGATTGACTTCCTTGAAATTCGTGGCGCGCTCGTGGGCGTTGCGCTCGGGCATCGGGGTTTGATGCGGCGGCAGCGTCGCCAGCTTCTTGTAGTTGCGCTTGCCCTCGACGATCAGCTGCTTTTCGAGATTGCAGACGTGGGCGAAATGTTCGTTCGCCTTGTCTTCCTCGGTCTTGAACCGCTTCTGGCGGGCGTGCAGCTCGTGGAAGTCGACCTTGTGGCCGTCGAAATCCGGGCCGTCGACGCAGGCGAACTTCACTTCATTGCCGACCGTGACGCGGCACGAACCGCACATGCCGGTGCCGTCGACCATGATGGTGTTGAGCGACACCATGGTCTTGACGCCGTGCGGACGGGTGGTCTCGACGCAGGCGTGCATCATCGGCATCGGGCCGATCGCCACCACCTTGTCGGGCTTCTGCTGGGTGATGACGCGCTCCAGCGCCGCGGTGACGAGGCCGGGCTCGCCGTAGCTGCCGTCATCGGTGCAGATGATCAGTTCGTCGGCGAATTCGCGGAACTTGTCTTCCCAGAACACCAGATCTTTGGTGCGGAAGCCCATGATCGCGGTGGTGCGCGCGCCGGACTGTTTGAAGGCCCGGAGCTGCGGGAAGATCGGCGCGACGCCGAGGCCGCCGCCGACGAACACCACGTGGTCGACCTTGTCGATGTGTTGCGGCAGACCGAGCGGACCGACGAAGTCTTCGAACGCCTCGCCTTCCTTGAACTTGTCGCGCATCTCGCGCGTGGTCTTGCCGAGCGCCTGGACGACGACCGTCACCAGCCCCTTGTCGCGATCGAAATCGGCGACGGTGAGCGGAATGCGCTCGGCACCGTCGTAGAGACGAAGCATGACGAAATGGCCGGGCTCGGCAGAAGCCGCGATATCCGGTGCTTCGACGTCCCACAGGAAGGTCGCGTCCGAGAACTGCTCGCGTCGAACAATACGATACATGGTGACAGCACAGATTGGTCCGAGGCCGGCGAACGGCATCGAGAGGTGAGGGGAAAGCGGTTCAAAATAGCCAACGAGCGCCAAATTGATTTGACTTCGGTCATGTCCGGTCCGGCGCCGCACGGTTGCCAGCGGACGCAGTCCACTCGGTGACGATCGACAGATTGGGCTGATTTGTGCGCTATTGACCGGCGCTGACGGGCAGCGCGCGAGATCTGGCTCGACCTTCCGCATGCATGACCGGCATGCAAAAGGCCGCCCGACTTTCGGCGGGCGGCCTTAGACATAGGTCTAATGATTGGAGCGCTGCGGCTTCCGCGCGGCTCAGGTCTCGATCTTGACGTACTCGAAATCGCCGGGGCGATTGTCGATGCCGACCTTCGGCGGCGAGATCCACGGCGCGTACTGCCCGGCCTCCGACACCGGCACCATCAGCGAGGCGATGAACTCGCCATCATCATTCGACGGCAGCCATTCGTTGCGCCGCTTGGCCCAGGTCGCCGGATCGATCAGCACGCCGTCGGGCGTTGCTTCGACATCCTTGAACTCGCCGATCTGGCGGTGGAACGCGACGTGCGGTAGCTTGAGCTGGAAGTCGTAGCCGGCGGTGGTGATCACCTTGTTCCAGCGCAGCAGGCCCTTGACGCAGTCCTGCGAGTAATCGTCGCGTAGTCGCATGTTCAGCGCGGTCAGCGCCGGCTCGTCGACGCGCTTGATCTCGCCGTCCACCAGCTTCAGCACCGGATAGGTGTCGTGCTCGAGCTTGTGATCGTCCTGGATCTGAGTCTCGTGGAAGCGCCCCTTGATGCCGGCATTGAACGCATTGGCGGCGTTGGTCGAGACTTCCGATCCGAACAGATCAAGCGACAGCGAGTAGTGCAGATTGAGCTTCTTCTGTACCGTCGGCAGGTCGATCACGCCGAGCGCGCGGACCTTGTCGATGTCGGTCGGATCAGTGATCCCGGCGGCGCGCATCGCTTCGCAGGTCCGCTGCACCACCCGGCTGATGCCGGTCTCGCCGACGAACATATGGTGCGCTTCTTCGGTCAGCATGAAGCGGCAGGTGCGCGACAGCGGATCGAAGCCCGACTGCGCCAGGCTGTGAAGCTGCATCTTGCCGTCGCGGTCGGTGAAGTAGGTGAACATGAAGAACGACAGCCAGTCCGGCGTCGCCTCGTTGAACGCACCCAGCATCCGCGGCGCATCGTCCGAGCCAGAGCGGCGGCGCAGCAGGCCGTCGGCCTCCTCGCGGCCGTCGCGGCCGAAATATTTCTGCAGCAGATACACCATCGCCCACAGATGGCGGCCTTCTTCGACATTGACCTGGAACAGGTTGCGCATGTCGTAGAGCGACGGCGCGGTCTTGCCGAGGTGGCGCTGCTGTTCGACCGAGGCCGGCTCGGTGTCGCCCTGGATCACGATCAGCCGCCGCAGCATCGCGCGGTGTTCGCCCGGCACTTCTTGCCAGGCCGGCTCGCCGTAATGCTGGCCGAACGGCACGACGCGGCCTTCTTCCTTCGGCGCCAGCAGAATGCCCCAGCGATAGTCAGGCATCTTGACGTAGTCGAACTTCGCCCAGCCCCGCGGGTCGACCGAATACGCCGTGCGCAAATACACCAGCGACTCCTGGAAGCCCTCCGGCCCCATGTCGTTCCACCAGTCGATGTAGCCGGGATGCCATACCTCGAGCGCCTTCAGCACCTGGCGATCGGAGCCGAGATCGACGTTGTTGGGGATCTTGGTCGAGTAGTCGACGTGCATGATGTTCATATTCATGGGCGGCTCCCGGTTCGTTCGTGCATCCAAACTTTGTCGTCGTCATTGCGAGGAGCGAAGCGACGAAGCAATCCAGCGGCCTCGCGCGCGGTCCTGGATCGCTTCGCTTCGCTCGCAATGACGAAGCAGGGCTCTCGTTTCAGCGAGAGCGCACTACATCGAGCTGATCGCTCGCGTCAGACTCTCGTCATATCGAATTGCGGCTTCTGGCCGCTGCCGTAACGGCGCAGCGCGCCGACCTCTCCGACTGCGTTGGGGCGCTGGAAGATCCAGTTCTGCCAGGCCGTGAGGCGCGCGAAGATCTTCGACTCCATCGTCTCGGGGCCGACGAAGCGCAGGTTCGCTTCCATGCCGGTGAGACTGTCGGGCGAGAAAGATGCGCGCTCTTCCAGAAAGACGCGGACCTCATCATCCCAATCGATATCGTCGAGCGCGAACGTGACCAGACCGAGCATTTCTGCGGCCTCGGCATCGAGCGCTTCGCCGGCTTTGCCCTGCACCGCCGCGTGGTCGGCCGGATCGGCTTGGAAGCGCGACTGCAGCCGGGTGAGGCCGTGGCTCATCGGATAGGCACCGAAGTTGAGTTCTGACAGTGTCAGCATCGGCGGCGGACGATTATCGCCCTCACGGGAGCCGATCAGCATGTAGCTGCGGTCGGCGGCGAATACGAGCTCCGCCAGAGTGCCGGCGAAGCATGAGCCGGGCTCCACCAACGTCACCAGCGAGCGCGACGTGACATCGACGCGTTTCAGCACGCGCTTCCAGAAATGGCGGATCTCGTTGACCAGCCAGTGATCCTTGTGCGCTTCGAGCAGTGTGTCGTAAGCCAGCACTTGGGTTGCATCGCCGTGCGACTTGAACACCCAAAGTCCCAGCTCCGGCTCGTTCAGCCGCAGATGCAGAATGGCGTCGTCGAGTTCGCGGGCGAGCTGCAACAGCCAGAACGACGCGCCTTGCGCCTGCAGCGCCTCGACCGACGTCGGCGGCGCCGCGTCCGGTCCCGTCAGCGTGATGGTCGCGATCCGGGCGGCGCGATCGATCTCGACGCCGACCAAGCCGTAGCGCACGCTGGTGTCGTCGAACTGGCGCTGCAGCGGCGTCAGTTGCACGCCTGCGCCGCTTCCGTTGCGCGGCGAGGCAGCAGCAAGTTCGCGGGCGCGCTCGGCCACCTTGGCGTCGAGCTTGGTGGTCGCGACGATGTCGTCGACCAGTCGCCACTGCACCGCGCGCTTGCCCTTGATACCTTCCTCGATGGTGCAGAACACATCGGCATGATCGCGGCGAACCTTGCGCTTATCGATCACGCGCGTCAGACCGCCGGTGCCGGGCAGCACCGCGAGTAGAGGTACTTCCGGCAGCGCCACCGCGGCGGAGCCGTCGTCGGCCATAATGATGTGATCGGCGGCGAGCGCGAGTTCGTAGCCACCGCCGGCCGCGGTGCCGTTGATCACGGCGATGCTGCGCTGGCCGGAATGCTGCGACGAATCCTCGATGCCGTTGCGTGTCTCGTTGGTGAACTTGCAGAAGTTGACCTTGTGGACGTGGCTGGCGCCGGCCAGCATCCGGATATTGGCGCCGGCGCAGAACACCCGGTTCTTGGCGGAGCGTAGCAGGATCACCTTCACGGCGGGATATTCGAACCGCAGCCGCTGCATCGCGTCGGCGAGTTCGATGTCGACGCCGAGATCGTAGGAATTCAGCTTGAGCTGGTAGCCTTCGAACAGACCGCCATTCTCGTCGACGTCGAGGGTGAGCGTCGCGATCTCGCCATCAACCGTCAGCTTCCAATGCCGATAGCGGGACGGCTCGGTCTGAAAATCGACCCGCACAGCTCCGTTCGCGAGCGGGCGCGTGTCTGCGGCCTCGGCCATGGCGGCTCCCTGCGTTTCCTCTTGCTTCTAATATGCATTATAATTCATGTTTCGGCGGGGAGTCCAGCCGTAAATGCGACTTTGATGCATTTTAATGCGAGACAGCTTGGTTCGTTGTCGAGGGCTGATCAGGCTGCGCGACCGCCGGTCGCCTCGGCATGGCCGCTCAGAATGCGGTCCGCGAAGCCGGCGATCAGCCGCAGCGTCGCGTCGGCGGCTTCGCGATGCGGCGAATGCCCCGCTCCCGCGAGCAATTCGACTTCAAGCGGGCAATAGCATTCCGAACGCGCAATCTCGATCTGCCGCACCGTTCCGTATTGGTCGTTCTCGCCCTGCACGATCTGCAGCGGCACCCGGATGTAGGCAAGCGAGTCGGCGATGTCCCAGGCGCGAAACGCCGGATCGAGCCAGGCATCGTTCCAGCCGTAAAAAGCATTGTCGACGTCGCCGTGCCAGCGCGCCAGCTTGGCACGCAGCTCGGTCGCCTCGTACGTCGTCCGAATCGCCGCGATCGACGCCACCGAAATGTCTTCGACGATGAAGTGCGGCGCGATCAGCGAGACCCCGCGAACGCGGTGATCGGCGACACCACCCGCATACAGCGCCGCAATCGAAGCCCCGTCAGAGTGGCCAACCAGCAGCCCGCGGCGAAAGCCGATCTGGTCAAGCACCCGCGGCAGCACCTGCAAAGCCTCGCGATGCATGTAGTCGAGCGGGCGCGGCAACGCGGCACGCGTCGAGCGGCCATAGCCGGCGCGGGAATATGCGAACACGCCGGCACCGGTCGCGGCCGCGAGCTTGTCCGGAAGCTCGCCCCACAGCGCCGCCGAGCCCAAACCTTCGTGCAGCAACACAAGGGTCGGTGCGACGTCCGGCTGCGGACCGGTGAAGCGATATTCCAACTGGGCGCCGTCGATCGCCAGCGTGCCGGTCGGGCTCAAGCCTGCCATTGTTCTTCCTTTTGTCATCGGCCTTGCGCACTGACTTTAATCGATCAGCACTACGCCGCGCAGGTTTCGCCCGGCGTCGAGGTCGGCATAGCCTTGGTTGATCTCGTCGAGCCGATAGGTTCGGCTGATCAGCTCACCAAGCTTGAGATCGCCGCGGCGATACAGGCCCAGCAGTTCGGGGATCTGCACGCGCGGGCTGGCAAAGCCGTACACCGCGCCCATGATCGCCTTCTGAGTGGCGAACAGTTCCAGCGGCGGCACGTCGATCTGCTTGACGGTGTCGGGCGTGATCGCAGTGACCACGACGTTGCCGGCCTTGGCGGTGGCACGAAACGCCGGCAGCAACGTTTCGGCTGGGTTGATGCAGACGAAGGCGTGATCGACACCGACGCCTTCAGTCAACGCCTGCACGGTGCTGATCAGCTCGTCGCCTTGCGCCGTGGTGCCGTGGGTGGCGCCGAAGCTCCGCGCCCATTCCAGCTTCGGTGCGACGATGTCGGCAGCGATGATCATCGACGCGCCGCAGAGTTTTGCGCCCTGCACCACGTTCATGCCGTCGCCGCCGCAGCCGACCACCAACACCGTATCTCCCGGCTTGACGCGCGCGCGATGGCGCGCCGCGCCGACACCGGCCGGCACGCCGCAAGCGATCAGGCTGGCATGGTCGAGCGGAATATCCTTCTCGATCACCAGCACCGAGGCCTGATCGACGACGGTGGCTTCGGCAAACGCTCCGATCATGCAGAACGCGCCAACGCCGTGGCCGTCGGCGTCGCGCCGGCGAAAGCTGCCGTCGAGCTGCGGCCCATGCGTGATGCGCGGCCCCTCGGCGCATAGATGATGCAATCCGCGCTGGCACCAGCGACAACGGCCGCAGCCGGGAATGAAGGTGAGCACCACGTGATCGCCCGGCGCAACGCCCTGCACCTGATCGCCGATCGCCTCGACGACACCCGCGGCTTCATGCCCCAGCACCATCGGCTGCATCGCAACACGGCGCTCGCCACGCATCACGTGATAATCGGTGCGGCACAGGCCGATCGCGGCGAGCCGCACCAAGACCTCGGTCGGCTGCGGCGGATCCAGCACAATCCGCTCGACGCGGAGCGCCGCGCCGACCTCCCGAAACACCGCCGCCCGAATGTCCATGCCCGCACGTTAGCAGCGGCTCGCAGGTTTTCAACGCGCCTCCGCGGCACAGTACGGGTGATTGCTTTGCAACATGGCGCTGCAATGCAACATAATTTCGTACCGGAATGCACAAAATAGTTGATGGCGATCAAGGAACCGCGAAACCCGCATGGGGTGTAGTTCGCCTAATCAAACTTGGAAACGCTCTCGATGGCTTCGAAGCTGACCGGTGGTGATCTACAGGTCATCACCCGGATCGCCGTGTTTCGCGGACTGAAGGCGGAGACCGTCGCGCACATGATCGCGCCGGCCACCGCGATCAGCCTGCGGCCGCGCGAGTCGATCGTGCGCCAGGACGAGCCGGCGACCGCGTTCTTCATCGTCGTCGGCGGCTGGGTCAAGCTGTTTCGCAGCAATCTGGCCGGCGACGAGGCCGTGATCGAAATCATGAGCCGCGGCGGCAGTTTCGCCGAAGCCGCAGCGCTGACCGGCCACCGCTATCTGGCCAACGCCGAAGCCGTCACCGACGCGCGGGTCGCGCGAATCCCTGCTGATCATCTGGTCCGCTGCATCCGGGCCAACCCTGATATCTCGGTGCCGATGATCGCTTCGATCTGCCAGCACATGCACCATCTGGTGCAGCGGGTCGAACAGCTCAAGGCGCAGAGCGGGGTGCAGCGGCTCGCCGAATTCCTCGCCTCGCTGGCGATCGCCGAGCACGGCTCCTGCGCGCTGGTGCTGCCCTACGACAAGGCGCTGATCGCCGGTGAGTTGGGGTTGACGCCGGAATCACTGTCGCGGGCCTTCGCCAAGCTGCGCAGCATCGGTGTCACCGTCGAGGCGTCGCAGGTCGCCGTGCGCGACGTCGCAAGGTTGCGCAAGCTGGCGACGGACGGCCGCAGTGCGGTGCGCGGCAAGCTGCAGGCCGTGCGCTAAGCGCTCATTCGCGAATGGCCGCCTCAGCCCTGCGCCAGCGAGGCAAACAGCTCGGCCGTCACGCGGCTCGCCAGAGCCGCCGCGACGACGCGCCGGTAGTTGGCCGGCATCAGCGTCGTCCGCATCGGCTGCACTTGTTTCTGCACCAGCCGATCGATCTCGCGCAGTATCGCATCGTCGAGCGGTCGCTGCGAAAAGACGGCGGTCTCGGCGAGCAGGAACGGCCTTGAATTGGTCCCCGTCAGCGCGATGCGAAGCTGCGCGATCTTGGAGCCGGAACGCGTCAGCGCAACCGCTATGCCGGCCAGCGGGTAGTCGATTGCGCCGCGCTGCCGCACCTTGACGTAGCGCGACGCGGGCGAGTCGGGCGGCAACCGCACCGCAACAACAACCTCGCCCGGCCGCAGCGCGAGATGCGCCCGTCCGTCTTCAACATACAATTCACCGAGCGCGATGCGGCGCCGGCCGCCCGGCCCGGCGATCTCAACCTCGGCGCCGAGCACCAGCAGGGCCGGCGCGAGATCGCCGCTGAAGGCGGCGTGGCAGCGGTTGCCCTTCGGGGCGACGTGACAAGTGTCGCCGCGATTCTTCAGGCAGTACGCATTAGCCTCGCGCCACCATTCGGTCTGATTGTAGTAGATGCAGCGGGTGTCGAGGCAGAGATTGCCACCGACGGTGCCGAGCTTGCGATGACCGGGCCCCGCCACACTGCGAGCAGCTTGGCTCAGCGCCGGATAGCGGGCCGCGACCAAGCCGTCGGCGGCGAGGGTCGCCACGGTGACCCCGGCGCCGATGGTCACGCCGCTGCCATCTGCGACGAGCCGCTTGATCTCGGCAATGCCGGTGGTGTCGATCAGCGTCTCAGGCTGAGCGATGCCGCGCCGCATGTTGACGAGCAGATCCGTGCCGCCGCCGAGCAGCCGTCCTCCCGGATGCGCCAGCAGTGCGGCGATCGCCTCATCGACCGAGCCCGGACGAAGCAAATTCAACGCGTTCAGGCCCGTCATGAGGCGGCCCTCACCGCCACTGCGCGCTTCGCTTCGCGCCGCCGCCGCGCCAGAGCCTCGACGACGCGATCGGGCGTCGCCGGCAGATCATCGAGATCGATGCCGATCGCATTGGCGACGGCATTGACCATCGCCGGCGGAAAACCAGCGAGCGCACCTTCGCTGGCCTCCTTGGCGCCGAACGGCCCGAACGGATCGACGCTTTCGACGATCGCGACCTCGATCGGAGGCGATTCGATCATCGTCGGCATCCGGTATTCGAGAAAGCTGGCATGGGCAGGCAGCCCGTCGAGATAGCGCGTCTCCTCGCACATCGCCTGCCCCATCCCCATCCACACCGCGCCCTGCACCTGCCCGACCACCGCGAGCGGATTGATGGCGCGGCCGCAATCCAGCGCCGCCCAGACCTTGTCGACGGTGATCAGGCCGGTCGCGTCATCGACGCTGACCTCGACCACCTGCGCCGCGTAGCTGAATCCCATAGTCGAACCGACCGCGCCGCCGCGATGTTTGCCGCCCTGCGATTCCGGCGGGCAGGTGAAAGTGCCCTTGACCGTGATGGCGCCCTCGTCGACCAGCGCGGCTTTGGCCACTTCGGCGAAACCGAGCGCGGCCTGGGCACCGCTGCCGATGAAGAAGCTCTCGCCGGCACACTCGATCTGCTCCGGCGCGGCTTCGAGCTTGCGGGCTGCCGCCGCGATCAGGATCTGTTTCAACTTCGTCGCCGCATCGATGGCGGCGTTGCCGACCATGAAAGTGATGCGCGACGAATACGCGCCATTGTCCTTCGGAGTGATCGCGGAGTCTCCGGAGATCACCCGGACCCGGTTCAGCGCGATGCCCAGCGTTTCGGCGACCGTGATCGCCACCACGGTCGACGATCCCTGGCCGATGTCAGCGGCACCGGTCAGCGCGGTGACGCCGCCGTCGAAATCGAGCCGCAGCGCCACCACCGCGTGGGGCTCGCCGGTGAAATGGATCGGCTTGGCCGAGCCGCTGACATAGTGCGAGCAGGCCATGCCGAGGCCTTTGCCCGGCGGCAGCCGGCCGATCCGCTCGCGCCAGCCGCTGGCACGCTCGACCTTGTCGAGACACTCGGCGAGGCCGTAGCTGTTGACCATCAGATCGTTGAGCGTGCGCGTCGGCGCCGCCAGCAGATTGGCACGGCGCACCGCAAAAGCATCGAGGCCGAGTTCACGCGCCATCCGGTCGACCAAATTCTCGAAAGCGTGACGGACGTCGACCGAGCCGTGCCCGCGCATCGCGCCGCACGGCGGCAAGTTGGTATAGACGCGGTAGCCGTCGTATTTGACCGCCGGAATGTCGTACAAACCCTGCAGCAGCGCGCCGGCATACAGGATGGTGACGATGCCGTAACCCGCATAAGCACCGCCGCGCTGCACCACTTCGCATGAGCAGGCGGTGAGCCGGCCGTCGCGGCGCATGCCGATCGTCAAGGTGATGTCGGTCTGCGGCCGAGCGCGGTGGGTGATGAAGGTCTCTTCACGGCTCAGCCGCATCGACACTTTGCCGCCGGCCTTACGGGCGAGGAGCGCGGCGATCACCTCGAAGTTCAGCACTTCCACCCGCGCGCCGAAGCCGCCGCCGACGAACGGCTTGATCACCCGCACAAGCGACGGATCGATCTCGAGGCAGCGCGCCAGCATCAGGTGCAGATAATAGCCGACCTGTGACACGCTCTGGGCGGTCAGCCTCCCGGTGGCCGGATCGTAATCCATCAGGCAGGCATGCGGCTCGATCTGGGCGTGGTTGACCTCCGCACAATGGTGCGTGTGGGTACGGACCAGGTCGGCGGCTTCGAAGCCCGCGGCGAGATCGCCGAACTCGTTGTGAACTTCGCGTTCGATATTGCCCGGCTTGTTGTCGTGCAGCAGCCAGGCATCCGGGGCGCGCGCAGCCTCGGACTCATAGTAGGCCGGGCGCTTTCGGAATTCGCATTCGATCAGGTCGAGCGCGCGCTGTGCCGTCTCTTCGTCGACGGCTGCCACCGCGGCGATCGGTTCGCCTCGATACCGGACGCGATCACGGGCCATCGGATATTCGTTCATCGCGATCGGCAGCACACCGTAGGTGATGGCGCAGTCCTCCCCGGTGACGATCGCCGCGACGCCCTTCAGCGCGAGCGCCTTGCTGATATCCAGCCGGGCGATTTCGCCATGACTGATCGG
Source organism: Rhodopseudomonas sp. G2_2311 (assembly GCF_047501505.1). NCBI lineage: Bacteria > Pseudomonadati > Pseudomonadota > Alphaproteobacteria > Hyphomicrobiales > Nitrobacteraceae > Rhodopseudomonas > Rhodopseudomonas sp. G2_2311. Next base: position 298,228 of record NZ_JAZDRK010000002.1, on the reverse strand, counting down.
ACTGCGCAGAATGCGCGCGACCAGTGCGCCGGCATGATCGAGATCCGCGGTATAACGCGCTCGCCCGGTGACTTTATCGATGCCGTCGACCAGCGGAACGCCGGCACGGTCGAGGCCTCCCTGAAACGCGGAACCGCTCATGGCGCGATCTCCGCGGCGGCCTGCACCGATTCGACGATCTTGGCGTAGCCGGTGCAACGGCAGAGATTACCTGACAGAGCCGTCCTGATCTCGTCGTCGGTCGGGGACGGATGGCGGCGCAACAGACCTTCGGCCGCCATGATCATGCCGGGCGTGCAGAAGCCGCATTGGGCCCCGAGCCGCTCGTGAAATGTCTGCTGCAGCCGGTGCAGCCGCCCATTCGCCGCCAGGCCCTCGACCGTCTCGACGTGACGTCCCTCGCAGCGCACCGCCAGTACAAGGCACGACGGAGTTGCTTCGCCGTCGATTAGCACGGTGCAAGCACCGCACTCGCCGCCGTCGCATCCTATCTTGACGCCGGTGAGCCCGGCGATATCGCGCAAGTAATCGACTAGCAACATGTCGTCGGTAACCGCGTCCTCGCGCCATCGGCCATTGACGTTCAGGCCGAGCAGCCGCTTGCGGCGTCGCAGCATCGTTTCATCCATGGGTCGCTCCCTTGCCCCAAGACTGTCGGCGCGGGAGGACGGCATCCATGACCAAAGTCAAGCGATCGTCACGCCACAACAGTCGACTAAGCGCTTAGCAAAAATCAAGGAGATCACTCCGGGCGAACGCTTAGATCACTCCAATTCATAGACGTTGGAGGGAACCATGCCGCTACGCGACTACAACGCGGCGGTCGATTTCGTCGACCGCAACGTTGCGGAAGGCCGGGGCAGCAAAATCGCCTTCATCGATCCGCAGCGCAGCTTGAGATACGGTGAGCTGCGCGACGCCGTCGCACGCGTCGGCCCGATGCTGGCACGCCTCGGCGTCGAGCAGGAAAACCGCATTGCGCTGGTGCTCAAGGACACCGTCGACTTCCCGATCCTGTTCTGGGGCGCGATCCGCGCCGGGATCGTTCCGGTGCTGCTCAACACCCGGCTGAATGCGGATCAGTATCGCTATCTGCTGGAAGATTCGCGATCCAAGGTGGTGTTCGCGTCGTCGGAATTCCTGCCGGCAATTGAGGAGGCCGCGGCCGATCTGCCGCATCTGCGCACGGTGGTCACCGTCGATGACGCTTCCCCGTCAACCCTGCAACTGGCTGAGCTGCTCGCCGCCGAGGACGAAGGCGGCGCCCCCGCTGCGACTTGCGCGGACGACATCGCCTATTGGCAATATTCCTCGGGCACCACGGGGATGCCGAAAGGCGTGATGCACGTGCATTCGAGTCCGCGCGTCATGGCCGAAAATGCCGGCCGGCGGATCGGCTATCGCGAAGATGACGTGGTGTTCTCGGCAGCCAAGCTGTTTTTCGCCTATGGGCTCGGCAACGCGATGTTCTGCACCATGGGGATCGGCGCCACCTCGGTGCTGTACCCCGAGCGGCCGACTGCCGACTCGGTGTTCGATACTTTGCAGGCACATCAGCCGACGATGCTGTTCGCGGTGCCGACACTGTACGCGGCAATGCTGGCCGATCCGCGCTCCCGCACCGAGGCACTCCCGGACCGGCTGCGGCTGTGCGTCTCTGCCGGCGAACCGCTGCCGGCGCAGGTCGGGCTCAGCTGGCGCAATCGTTTCGGCCGCGACATCGTCAACGGTGTTGGCTCGACCGAGATGGGCCACCTGTTCCTGACCAACCTCCCACACGCCGTGGAATACGGAACGTCAGGTGTGCCGGTCGACGGCTACCGGCTACGGCTGGTCGACGAGAGCGGAGACGACGTGGCCGACGGCGAGATCGGCGAATTGCTGGTCAACGGCCGCTCGGCCGCCGCGGGCTATTGGAATCAGCGCGACAAGACACGCACTACATTCGTCGGTGAGTGGACCCGGACAGGCGACAAATATCACCGGCGCGCCGATGGCGTTTACACCTATTGCGGACGAACCGACGACATCTTCAAGGTCAGCGGCATCTGGGTGTCACCCTTCGAAATCGAACAGGCGCTGATGAGCCACCCCAAGGTGCTGGAAGCTGCGGTGATCCCCGCCGAGGACGTCGACGGGCTTGTCAAGCCAAAGGCGTTCGTCGTGCTGTCATGCTGCGCCGAGGTCGACCCCAACGCACTGTTCGAAGAGCTGAAAGACCACGTCAAGTCCGCGATCGGGCCGTGGAAATATCCGCGCTGGATTCAGATCATGGACGATCTGCCGAAGACATCGAGCGGCAAGCTGCAGCGCTATCTGCTGCGCGAGATGACACTCGGCGGAGTGGACGCGACGGAAAACACGCGCGCTGACCGCGTGGTGTATGGACGCGCCGCCGCCGGCAGCGGACGATGACAACCAAGTCGGCGCTTGCGGGTGCAGCGCAACATCAGCAAGACTGACGATGCGACCATCGGCCTCATTGGCGTCTCGCAAAATGATCTGGCCCGATGTAATAGTCGCAATAAAGTACCGAAAAAGCAAAATGACGAGCTGATCGCTCGCGAAGGGAAGACCGAGGGGAGGACTACCATGATCGATCGACGTCGTCTGTTGTCGCTCGGAGCGTCGGCTGGTGCCGCGCTGGCCTGCGGCCCGTTTATTCGCCCGTCCTACGCGCAAGCCGGCGCCCTGAAGGTCGGCCTGCTGCTGCCCTATAGCGGGACTTATGCACCGCTCGGCGAAGCCATCACCCGCGGCCTCGAGCTGTATGTGCAATCGCAGGGCGGCACGCTCGGCGGCAGGAGCATCAGCTTCGTCAAAGTCGACGATGAATCCGCACCGCCGAAGGCCACCGAACTCACCACCAAGTTGATCCAGAGCGAGAAGGCCGACGTGCTGATCGGCACGGTGCATTCCGGCGTGGCGATGGCGATGGTGAAGATCGCCCGCGAGGACGGCATTCCGACCATCGTGCCGAACGCCGGAGCTGACATCATCACCCGCGCGATGTGCGCCCCGAACGTATTCCGCACCTCGTTCGCCAACGGCCAAATCGGCCGCGCCACCGGCGATGCCATGATCAAGGCCGGCCTGAAAAAGGCTGTGACTGTCACCTGGAAGTATGCGGCAGGCGAAGAGATGGTGTCCGGCTTCAAGAAGTCGTTCACCGCCGGCAAGGGCGAAGTGGTCAAGGACATCACCATCGCGTTTCCCGACGTCGAATTCCAGTCGGCGCTGGCCGAGATCGCATCGCTGAAGCCGGATTGCGTCTATGCGTTCTTCTCCGGCGGCGGCGCGCTGAAGTTCATCAAGGACTATGCGGCAGCCAATCTCGGCATTCCGCTGTGGGGACCGGGCTTCCTCACGGATGGCGTCGAAGCCGCGGCCGGCCCGGCCGGCGACGGCATCAAGACCGTGCTGCACTACGTCAGCGACCTCGACAACGCCGAGAACCAGGCGTTCGTCAAATCGTTCGAGGCGGCCTACAAGATCCCGCCGGACGTCTTCGCGGTGCAGGGCTGGGACGCCGGGCAACTGCTCGACGCCGGCCTCAAGGCTGTCGGCGGCGACGTCGCTAAGCGCAAGGAGCTCAATGCCGCGATGGCGGCGGCGAGCTTCGCCAGCCCGCGTGGACCGTTCAAATTGTCGGCCGCGCATAACCCGGTGCAGAACTTCTATCTGCGCGAGCTGAAGGGCGGCAAGAGCGTCAATCTCGGCCTCGCCTCACCGGCGGTGGCCGACGAAGCGATCGGCTGCAAGCTGAGCTGACAACTGCCCGACTGAGGGTTCGGCAGCGGCCGGCGCATCGTCGCCGTCCGCGGCCCTGCCCGACCGATATCGGTGACAGGTTCCCATGAGTCTCATTCTGATCCAGGCGCTGAACGGCCTTCAGACCGGACTGGTGATCTTTCTGGCCGCCAGCGGCCTAACACTGGTGTTCGGCATTCTCGGCGTCATCAATCTCTCGCACGGCTCGTTCTACATGCTCGGCGCCTATCTGGCGCTGTCGCTGACCGGCATGTTCGGCGACGTCTTTCTGGCACTGGTTGTCGGCATCCCGCTCGCCTTCCTGCTCGGTCTGGCGATCGAGTGGCTGTTCATCCGCCACCTCTACGATCGCGATCACCTGCAGCAGGTGCTGCTGACTTTCGCGCTGATCCTGATCTTCAACGAATTCCAGCAGGTGGTGTGGGGTTCGTATCCGCACTCGATCCCGGCGCCTGGCTATCTGGCCCACAGCGTCCGGCTCACCGAAGGCCTCAGCTATCCGGTATATCGGCTGGCCTTGATGGCGATCTGCGTCGCGCTGGCCATCGCGATGGCGCTGGTGATTCAGAAGACCCGGATCGGCCGCCTGATCCGCGCCGCCGAATCCAACCGCGAGATGGTCGAGGCGCTCGGCTTCGACTCGCGGCTGATCTTCCGCATGGTGTTCGCCACCGGCGTCGCACTGGCCGCTACCGCCGGCATGCTGGCGGCCCCGATCGAAAGCGCCTATCCAGGCATCGGCGACCGCGTGCTGATCATCTCCTTCGTGGTCGTGGTGATTGGCGGCATTGGCTCGGTCCGCGGCGCATTCATCGGATCGCTGCTGATCGGCATGGCCGACGCGTTCGGCAAGGTGTTCCTGCCGCAATTCTCCAGCATCATCATCTACGCGCTGATGGCGCTGGTGCTGGTGATCCGCCCGGCCGGGCTATTCGGGCGGGCCTGACGATGCTGACCCGTCCCAACCTCGTTGTCATCCTATTCTTCACGGTGCTGCTCGGCTGCCTGCTGGCGCTGCCGTTCGTCGCCGGACCGTATCCCGTGAAGTTGATGACCCGGATCGTGATCATCGCGACCTTCGTGCTCAGCCTTGACCTGCTGATCGGGGTCACCGGCCTGGTCAGTTTCGGGCACGCCGCGTTCTTCGGCTGCGGCGCCTATGCGGTGTATTTCGTCTCGCCGGAAGCGGAAGCCGCCAACGTTATCGTCGCGCTCGGCGCCGGCTTAGTTGCCGGCGGGGTTGCCGCGCTGGTGGTGGGCGCGTTCGCGACGCTGACGCGCGGCTTCTATTTCATCATGGTAACGCTGGCCGCCGGCCAGATGCTGTTCGCGCTGTTCCACGACACCGACATCGCCAAGGGCTCGGACGGCGCCTACATCAACGTCAAACCCGAACTGACGCTGGGCGGCCTGACGCTGCTGGATTTCTCCGACCGCCGGCAATTCTATTACGTCTGCGTCATCGTGCTGATCGCCGCCTATGGCCTGCTGCTGGCGCTGGTGCGTTCGCCGTTCGGCCGGGTGCTGCAGGGCATCCGCGCCAACGAGGTGCGGATGAGCTCGCTCGGCTACGACACCTACCGCTACAAGCTCGCCGCCTTCACCATCGCCGGCATGGTGGCGGGGCTTGCCGGAGCGCTGTTCGCCTCGATCGACGGTTTCGTCACGCCCGACCTGCTGAACTGGCATCAGTCCGGTCTCGCCATCATGATGGTAGTGCTGGGCGGCGCCGGCACGCTGTTCGGCCCGATCCTCGGCGCGCTCGCCTACTCGTCGTTGGAAGAACTACTGAAGACCGCCAGCATCGTCGGCTCGCTGGTCGCCGACCATTGGCGGCTCGGCACCGGCGCGACGCTGATCGCCGCGGTGCTGATGTCGCCGGACGGCCTCGCCGGCCTGTTGAACTGGCGGCGCAAGCAGCCGCAGGCCACACCCGCGCGGCCTCCGGTGGACGAACCGCAGCGTCCGGCGAAGACCGCGAAGGCCCTGGCGACCAGCCATCTCAGCAAGAACTTCAACGGCATCGCGGCGGTCAGCGACGTCACCGTGACGTTCGAGCCCAACAAGGTCCACGCCATCATCGGCCCCAACGGCGCCGGCAAGACCACCTTCACCAACCTGTTGTCCGGCGCGCTGCCGGCAAGCGCCGGCAGTGTGCAGATCGACGAGCTCGACGTCACCGGCTGGCCGGCCTACCGGATCGCCCGCGCCGGCCTCGGCCGCTCCTATCAGCGCACCAACATCTTTCCGCGCTTCACCGTGCGCGAGAACTGCGTGCTCGCCGCACAACTCGACAAGGGCGCGTTGTGGCGGCTGCGCGATGCGCCATATCGGGCGCGCGAACACGCCGCGGTCGACCGCGCCCTGCGGGTCGCAGGACTCGCCGATCGCGGCGACAGCATTGCCGGACGGATGTCGAATGGCGAGCAGCGGCAGCTCGAAATCGCAATGCTGATCGCCAGCGGCGCCGATCTCTTGATCCTCGACGAGCCGCTGGCCGGGATGGGGCCGGAGGAAACCCAGCGGGTGGTGGCGCTGCTGCGCGACCTGGTGCGCGACCACACCGTGATCGTGATCGAACACGACATGGATGCGGTGTTCGCCGCTGCCGATACGCTGACGGTGCTGGTGCAGGGCAAGCTGTTCGCCCGCGGCCGGCCCGACGAGATCCGGCGCAACGAAGCCGTGCTCGAAGCCTATCTCGGCCATCATGCCAAGATGAAGGAGTCGGCATGACCGCATCGGCACAGGCGATGCTCGACGCGCGCGGCATCGACACCTTCTATGGGCCCAGCCACATCCTGCGCGGCGTGAACTTTCACGTCGGCCGCGGCGAGACGGTCAGCCTGCTCGGCCGCAACGGCATGGGCAAGACGACGCTGCTGCGGACTCTGATGGGCCTCTTGAAGCCGAAGCGCGGCGCGATCCTGCTCGACGGCCGCGACGTCACGGATGCGAGGGCCAATATCAAGGCACGCGCCGGCATGGGGTTCGTGCCGGAAGGCCGCGGCATCTTCCCCAACCTGTCGGTCGAGGAAAACCTGCTGTTTGCGGCGCGCCCAGGTCCCGACGGCCGGGTCGACTGGACCCAGGAAGCGATCTACCAGATGTTTCCGCGGCTATTCGAGCGGCGGCGGATCTGGGGCAATCAGCTGTCCGGCGGCGAGCAGCAGATGCTGACGATCGGCCGGGTGCTGCTCAGCAATCCCAGCATCCTGCTGATCGACGAAGCGACCGAGGGTCTTGCGCCCAAGATGCGCGACGCGATCTGGGAAACGCTCGGCATCATCGCCCGCAAGGGCATCTCGATCGTGATCGTCGACAAGAACCTCGACGATCTGGTCGACCTGGTCGACCGCCACGTCGTGCTGACCAAGGGACAGGTGGTGTTCGAAGGCACCTCGGCCGAGCTGCTCGCCGATCAGAAGATGGTCAGAACCATGCTGGGCGTCTGAACCGCCTCGTCTCAAAGATCAATCGACGCCCGGCGCCGTGGCTGCATAATCCGCATCAGGAGCCGGGATCACGCGGCACCACGAGGGAGGACAACGCGATGAGTGGCGCAAGCAGCATCACCGCGGCGGAGCCGTGCCGCGATGTGCAGATCCGGCCCGCTGCTGCGACTGACGTGGCGCGCGTGGTGGCGATCGACGAGGCTGCGACCGGCGAAGCCAAGCCGCGGTATTGGCAGAGCCTGTTTGAGAGCTTCTCGCAGAGCCGCACCGGCTGCCGCGCCTTCCTGGTCGCCGAGCTGAAGGGCGAGGTGGTCGGCTTCATCTGCGGCGAAGTGCGGGATTTCGAGTTCGGTGCGGAAAGCTGCGGCTGGGTGTTTGCGTTGACCGTCGATCCTGCGATAAGGGTGAACAGTATCGGCACGCAACTCTTTGAAGAGATTTGTCTAATTTTCACTCAGGCGGGGGTGAGGAAGGTTCGGACGATGATCGAGCACGACAATCAGCTCGTCATGGCGTTCTTCCGCAGCCAGGGCCTGATGGTCGGCCGGTTCATCGGAATGGAAAAGAATCTCGACTGATCACACCACCCCGACACGCTCGCGCGGTTTGTGGTCGAGACCAACACGAAGATTGACGCCGATGCGGCTGCAGAAATCGACGATGTGTGGACTGTACGCCGTGCTCGAACTCGCGGCGAATCCGGATCGTCAGGTTTCGGCCGGCGACATCGCCGACAAATACGACATCTCGCTCAATCATCTGGCCAAGGTTCTGCGCACCTTGGTGCGGGCGCGGCTGATCGAATCGGTGCGCGGCCCTGGCGGCGGCTATCGGTTCGCCGGCAATCCCAAGCGCGTCACCCTGCTCGATATCATCGCGCTGTTCGAAGACACCGGGCTCGATCTGCAGGAGGCCGCCTCGGACGAGCATGAAGAGAGCCGGGCGCTGCACAAGGTTCTGCGCGACATCGACGAAATCGCGATGACGACGCTGCGGTCGGTATCCATCACCTCGCTGCTCAAGGTGATCGACACCGAACGCCGCAAGGTTGAGCGCGGTCCGAACGGTGCCTCGACCCGGCATTCGTCGGCCGGACGGGCGTAGCCCTCAACCGGGCTTTCAGGCAGCGCCGTTTTGCGGCGCAGCCGATCTCACGAATGCAGCTGCTGGTACTTGTCCTGCAACTGCTCGGGCGTCTCGCGCCAATCCGGATTGGGCACGATGCAGTCGGCGGGGCAGACAAGCTGGCACTGCGGCTCGTCTTCGGCGCCGACACACTCGGTGCAGCGGAGCGCATCGACCGCGTAGATCGTGTCGCTGGCCGAGATCGCCTGGTTCGGACACACCGGCCGGCACGCGTCGCAGGCCGTGCAGTCCTCGTTGATCATCAGCGCCATGTCGTCCTCCCGGTTCAGCCCAACACGCCCTCGCGCAGCTTGAAGCGCTGGATCTTGCCGGTCGCCGTCTTCGGCAATTCGGCGACGAACACCGTGCTGCGCGGATATTTGTACGGCGCCAAGCGATCCTTGATGAAAGTCTTCAGTTCGGTCTCCGACAGAGTCTGACCTGGCCGGGCCACCACATAGGCCTTCGGCTTGGTCAGGCCGTGCTCGTCGGCGACACCGACCACGGCGGCTTCAAGCACGCCGGGATGCTGCACCAGCGTCGCTTCGATCTCGAACGGGCTCACATAGATGCCGCTGACCTTCAGCATGTCGTCAGTGCGGCCCGCATAGGTGTAGGAGCCGTCGTCGTTGCGGACGTATTTGTCGCCGCTCTTGGTCCAGCCGCCCTGAAAGGTGTCCCGGCTCTTGGCCCGGTTTCCCCAATACATCGTCGCCGACGACGGACCGTGAATGTAGAGATCACCCGGCTCACCGTCGGCGACAGGGCCACCGCCGTCGCCGCGCAGCTCGATCTGATAGCCCGGCACCGGCCATCCCGTAGTGCCGTAGCGCACCCGGTCCGGCAGGTTCGAGAGGAAGATGTGCAACATCTCGGTCGAGCCGATGCCGTCGACGATGTCGATGCCGAAATGACGCTGGAACCGCTGCCCGATCTCCGCCGGCAGCGCTTCGCCCGCCGAGGATGCGAGCCGCAACGCCACCTGGTCGCGCGACGGCAGGTTTGGCGCGGCCAGCATCCCGGCGTAACCGGTGGGCGCGCCGTAGAACACGGTCGGCTTCACTCCGCCAACACCGCCCAGCCAGCGCTTGAACACCGCGTCCGGGGTCGGCCGCTCGCCCATCAGCAGCGTGGTCGCGCCGACCGTCATCGGAAACGTCAGCGCGTTGCCGAGGCCGTAGGCGAAAAACAGTTTTGCCGCCGAGAAACAAACGTCGTCTTCGCGCAGATGCAGCGTGTGGCGGCCGTACAGCTCCGACGTCCAGTACGGATTGGCGTGGGTGTGCACCACACCTTTCGGCCGCCCGGTCGACCCCGACGAATACAGCCAGAACGCCGGATCGTCCGCCTGGGTGGCGGCGGGCTTCTCCAGCGGAGCCTGGGCGCCGACGAACGCGGCGAAATCGACCTCGCCCGGCTCCAGCGGCGCCGCGGGGTGCGAGACGATGACCCGCTGCACCTCGTGATCGCTCTTGTTCAGCGCCGCCTTGAGCACCGGGTGCAGCGCGCCGCTGACCAGCACCGCCTGGGCGCGCGAATGCTCCAGCATGTAGGCGTAGTCATCGGCAGTGAGCAGCGTGTTGACCGCGACCGGGACGATGCCTGCGTAAATTGCGCCGAGAAACGACACCGGCCAATCGGTGCCGTCGAGCATCAGCAGCAGCACGCGCTCTTCGCGTTTGACGCCGATCGCGCGCAAGGCAGCTGCGAGCTGACGCGCCTTTACTTCGAGCTGCGCAAAGCTCAGCGACGAGACGTCGTCGACGAACGCCGTCTTGTCCGGCCGCACGCGGTTGGTCTGCAGCAGATGTTCGGCGAAATTGAATTTCTCGGGTGGCGGCGGGACCGCTGCGGCATTCATGGTTTCCTCCTGATCGCCTTTATGGTTGTCCGGAAGCGATCTTGACGCCGCTTTCCGCTCGCCGGTTGTGAATGTCGATATCGGCATCCACCCGGCTTCAGGCTGATCGCAATTATCAGGCGGCGTGGGCCATGTCGGCAAGCCTCTTGTGACGGAAGGCTCCCCACAGCGCTGCGCCGATCGCCCCGGCATAAATCGCGTCCGGATGGCTCTCGATCGCGACGTCGACCTTGGCCTTGACCACGGCGTCTTTCATCGCCTCGACCAGCCCGGCGTCGAGTGCCAGACCGCCGGTCATCTGCACCGTGCCATCGAGGCTACCGAGGGTCTTAAGCAGCTTGGCCAGCCGGTCGGCCATCGATTCATGGATGCCGCGCAGAATGTTCGGCGACGAAATCCCACGCGACACCATGTTGATGACGTCGGTCTCGGCCAGCACGGCGCAGATGCCGGAGACTTTCTCCGGATTGTCGGCACGCTGCGACAGCGAACCGATCTCGTCCTGCGCGATGCCGAGATAGCGGGCGATGTTCTCCAGGAACTGCCCGGAGCCCGAGGCACATTGACTGGTCATCTTATAGGCCAGCACCTTGCCGCGATCGTCCATGCGGATCGCCCGGCCGTGCAGCGCGCCAGTGTCCAGCACCGCGCGGCTGCCCGGATTGAGATAGATCGCGCCGCGGGCATGCGTCGTCATCGAGTAGAAGTGGCCGGTGTGGAAGGTGAGCGCCTCGCCCTCGCCGGTGGTGGCACAATAGGCGACGTCGGCACGCGCCAGCCCCGTCTCTTTCAGCAGATCATCGTAGATGTCGCCGGCGAGCTTTAAGGGATCGCGCTGCCGCACCCGCTCGACCCGCTTACCGAGGCAACGCTCCTGGTCGCCCTCGACCGCGAACGCCACCACCTTGATGGCCCCGGTCCCGACATCGATTCCCGACGTGATGGTCATCGTTTCCTCCTCAATAGTCCGGCCGGACGTTCGATCAACCAAGCGCCCACCACTCACGCCGCGACGGCGCGGCGGGCGAATTCGGAGGCGCCGAGTGCGCCGGTGTAGATCGAATCCGGATTGATGTTGATCGTCACCTCGCCGTAGTTCTCCTGGATCAGCTTGCGCAGCTCGCGCACCGCCGCCTCGTTCTTGGCGACGCCGCCGGTGAAGGTGAACTGATCGGTGACGCCGCCCGAGCGCGAGATGATCGAGATCGCCCGCAGGATGATGGCGCGGTGCAGGCCGGCGAGAATGTCCTCGCGCTTCTCGCCGAGCGACAGCCGATCGCGCAGTTCGGCGCCGGCGAACACCGTGCAGGTCGAGTTGATCCGCGCCGGGCGATTAGACTGCATCGCCAGCGGGCCGAGCTCATGCAGCCCCATGTTCATCTCATCGGCGATGTAGCCGAGATAGCGGCCGCAGCCGGCAGCGCAGCGATCGTTCATCTGAAAATTCTCGACGATGCCGTGGCCGTCGATCTGAATGCCCTTGGTATCCTGCCCGCCGATGTCGAGCACGGTGCGCGTGCCGGGATACATCATGTGGGCGCCGAGGCCGTGGCACAGGATCTCGGAGCGAATATGCTCCTTGGAGAACGGCAGCGTCACCCGGCCGTAGCCGGTGCCGACCAGATAGGTCTCCTCCAGCTCGATCCCGAGCGCCGATTCGATCATCGCGGCGAAATCGCCTTCGCCATCAGCCGCGTGCGAATCCGCAGCCAGCATCCGCGCCACGGCACGGCGAAACTTGTCGCTGAGGTCGCCGCCCGGCGGCCGGTTCTCGACCTCGATGATCGACTTGTCGTAGGCGTTCAGCACCATGTCGAGGGCGATGCCCATCTCGCGGGCCACCGCTTCGGCGTGGACATGAAACCGCGAGCCGGCGATGTCGCGGAAGAAGTCCGACTTGCGCTTGGCGCCGGGGGCATAGAGCGAGGCCGCCTCCTCCCGCAGCCGGGCGAAGATGACGTGCAGCGCCTCCTGCAGCGGGCCGGCAATCGACTTGAAGCGATCCGCCTCGAGCTGGCGATGACACGTCTCCTCCAGATCGTCGAGCTGCTCGAGAAACTGAATTAGCCGGAAGTTGCGCTCCAGCGCCGCCAGAAACTCGGCGCTGTGGTCGTGGCCGGCCTCGCCGACATGCAGAGCCCGGCGGAACAATGTGAAGCGGGCGTCGATCCGCGCCTCTTCGGAGGCGACGCGCGCCGCGGTGGCGTAGTTCGAGCGAGAATTGGTGATGCCGCGCCCGATCACCTCCTTGTTGTCGTCCATCAGCACCGCCTTGGTGGTGGTGGAGCCGAGATCGATTCCAACGAAAGTCCGCATCGTTGTGCTCCTCAGGCGGCGCCGCGGAAGCCCGCGCGCTTCTGTTCGATCATCTGGAAATAGCTCTCCAGCCGGTTCTTGACGTTGGCGGCCGAGAAATAGCGCGGGTCGACCAGATCGGTCTCGATAAACGCCGCCGGCTTGCCGGTGCGCTTCTCGACCTCGCGCATCATCAGGAGCTGGCCGGCGGAGAACGAATTGCAGCTCTTGATCGAATTGATCAGAAGGCCGTCCGCTTGGTATTCGTTGATGTAGTTCTCCAGCATGTCCGCCCGCATCGGCAGATTGCGATTGGTGTAGACGTTGAGGCAGTATTCGGCGAGCGACTCCAGCGGCCGATCCGGATCGTGGCGGAAGCCGTAATCATAGGTGCCGCCGACCTTGGTGTAGCTCGAGGCGACGACGACCGCGCCTTCGTCGTAGAACATCTTCCAGAACTGGCGAAAGTTGGTGTAGTTCGGCGGCCCTTCCACCACCAGGCGGTAGCGCTCCTGCCCCATGTCGCCGTCGGGCGTCACCGGCCCCTTACCCTGCGCGATCCGCTGTTCGACCTCGGCGCGCAGGAACTTGTAGTACTCGATCGCGTCGTCGGTGCCGCGGAAGGCGCCGAAGATCGGCCCGATGTAATAGATCCCGCCGAAATAGGCGTCGATCGGCGACGGCCTATGCTTGGCCGATTGCAGCACCCAGACGTGATCGTCCTCGGCCTTGGCGGACTTGCGCAAATATTCGCGCAGCCGGTCGATGTCGAATTTGACACCTGAGATCCGCTCCAGCTTCGGGATCACGTCTTGCCGGAGCTGCTTGACCATATAGCTGATCATGTCCTTGGTGATCCGGCCGTCGGCCAGATACGGCGTCTGGAACATGATGGTCTCGCATTTGTACTGCCGGCGCAGCAGCTCAAACCATTTCATGAAGGTGAAGCAGCCGGTGTAGGACAGCAGCAGCACGTCCGGATCCGGCAGCGGCTTGCCGTTCGGGCCGATATTGCCCTTGGCCATCATGCCGATATCGGATTTGACGTAGGTGCAGACGTCCTCGGAATGACCGAGCTTTTCCGCCTCCATCACGTAGCCGCCGCTTTGCCGCCTCAGCCCGTTCTGGATCGCGTTGACCTCCGGCAGGTTGTTGACCATGTCGAAGCACATCAACAGCTCGTTGAGATTGCCCGGCACGAAGGTCGCGGCCACCTTCTCGCCGCGCTCCCTGGCGCTCGCGAGGCGATCGTAGTGGGCGTTGACCATCTGCTTCTGCCGCGCCATCGACGCGTCCTTGATGGCTTCCGGCGGCTTGGTCTTCGGTCCGACGATGACGGTCATGCTCCGCTCCACAATTTGATCGAATCGGCGAAGGTGCCGGCCTGCTCGCGGATCGGCTGCATCTGGCCGGAGTTCTCGGCGTATTTGAATGCGATCTGTGGGATGCCGTGGCTCTTCAGCACCGCTTGCAGCATCGGCCGCTCCAGCAGGCCGGGATCGCAGAACGACGTCATGGCGAAGATCACGCCTTCGGCGCGGTTCTTCCGCACGCTGTCGACCAGATACAGCCCCTTCTTGGCCTCGTCCGGCTCGTATTTCGGCGGCGTCGATTTGGAATCGTGCAGATAGGCGCGGGCGAGATTTCGCAACGGATCGCCGTCGAGCGCGACGTCGGAATTCTCCCAGCGCGTCACCAGAATGAAGTCGTCGTCGACAATGTAGCAGCCGGACAGCTCGATCGACTTGATCAGGTTCAGCGGCGGCTGCTCGCAGAACATGCCGCAGATCACAACGCGCGAATTATCCTTGATCGGCCGCTGCTGCAGCCGCACTGCCGCCAGGTAATCGGTGAGCATCTGGTTGTGCTCCTCGACCGGGATCACCATGCCGGCTCGCAGCAGCAAATAGAGTTCCGCCGACGGCACGTTCCACGGCTCGTCGGCGCGCAGTTGATACAGCGCACGGACCAGCCGGCGGTTGTCGTTGAACACCGCGATCGAGGCGCGGATCGCATCGGAGGTGATCGGCTTGCCGGTAAGGCTCGACAACCATTCGCAGGTTTCGCGCAACTCGCTGACATAGAAATCGCCGCCGAGATCGTCGTCGAAATTGTGCGGCAGGTCGATGTAGCGCGCGCCCTTGGACGGGAACATCAGCTTCCACATCCCCGACAGATTGCGGATCACGTCGCAGATCGAGGGGAACATCATGCCGTCGACGAAATCGAGCCGGCCGGAGACGCCGAGCTCGATGGTCGAACGCGGAATTCGGCAGATGTAGCTCTGATAGTAGGCGTCGCCGTGGATGACTTCGAGCTGGTCGCCGCCACCGAAGATCCCGAGCGGCAATCCGCCGGCGGCGTGCACCAGTTCGCGGGGAGCGTAGTAGGGCAGAAAGCCGACCACGATGCGGCCGGGCTCTGCGGCCTTCCATTCGCGGGCGGCAGTGAAGCTGAGGTCGGAGAACAGCGCCTCGCAACGGGCGATGATGTCCGCCGTGGTGTGATGCGGCCTGTCGAGCATGCCGGTCGTCCTCCCTGCCCGGCGGCTCTGCCGGGGTCGCGCTGCCGGCCAATTTTCGGTCCGGCGATTTAAACGTAATCTAGTATTGGAATGCGGAAATTAATTTGATGCGGATCAAATTTGGCGATGGAGAGCCGACATGCGACGGACGGCGCTCCGCCGCCGCGAGGCTCAGATGTCGATCGCGATCTTGCCGAATTGGCTACCGGATTCGAGATGATCGAATGCGGCGCGGATATCGCCGAGTGGATAGTGCAGATCGATCGGCGGCGTCAGCTTTCCGGCATCGCACCAGGCGATCAGCTCGGAAAGCTCACTCGGGTTGCCCAGGGTCGAGCCGAAGATCTGAAGCTGGCGGATGAATACCCGGCGCAAATCGGCCGGAGGCTGATCGCCGATCGTGGCACCGCAGGTCGCGACCCGCCCGCCGCGCACCAGCGATTTCAGCGCCGCGCTCCACATCGCGCCGCCGATATTCTCGATCACCACGTCGGCGCCGCGGCCGCCGGTCAAGTCCATCACCGCGGCGGGGATCTTGTCGGCCGGCGCATCGATCACCGCATCGGCGCCGAGCGCCCGGGCCCGCGCCAGCTTGTCGGCGCTGCGTGAGGTCGCCAACACACGGGCGCCGGCGGCCGCAGCAATCTGCATCGCCGCGAGCGACACGCCGCCACCAACCCCGAACACCAGCACGGTTTCGCCCGGCTGCAGCTTCGCCTTGGTGAACAGCATCCGCCACGCCGTGAGATAGTTCACGCCGAGCGCCGCGGCCTGGGCGAAATCGAGCCGGTCAGGGATCGGCAGTGCATTTCCGGCCGGCACGCAGACATACTCGGCCATGGTGCCGTCGCGATGCTCGCCGAGCAGGCTCATCTTGGCGCACAGCACCGGCTCGCCGCGGCGGCAGAATTCGCAAGAACCGCAGACAATGCCCGGATACAGCGTCACCCGCCGCCCGATCACCTCCGGCGTGTCCGCCTCCTCGATCACGCCGGCCCCATCCACCCCCATGATCTGCGGCAGGCTGTGGGTGATGCCGGCGCCGCTGTCGCGCATGTAGAGGTCGACGCGGTTGACGGTCGCGGCGCGCATCCGCACCAGCACTTCACCCGGGCGGCGCTGCGGCGTCGGGCGATCGTCGACCTCGATCACCTCGTTGCCGCCGTGACCGGTCATGAATGCCGCCTTCATCGCCTCCGCCCCCTGGTCTTGTTATCGCTTCCACCCGATAGACGTTGGATGACGCCCGCGCGCCTTGACCAAAGTCATTCCAGTTCCGTCGCCACAGCTTCGCCCGCAGCGCCATCGTCGAGACGCTTCATGTTGTCGAGGATCTTGAGCAGGTAGTGCAGCGTGTGGGTGACATCATTGATCGAAAAATCGCCGAGCACTTCGCCGTAATACGCCCGGATCTTCGGCTGCGCGAGCACCTCCCAGACGTGACGCCCGGACTTGGTCATCGTCACCAGCCGTGAGCGTCGGTCGCGCTCGTCTGGAACGACCGCGACATGACCGTCGCGCTCCATTCGTCCGATCAGACCAGTGAGGTTCTGCCGGCTGACCATCAGATAGCGAGCCAGATCGCCGATGCTCATGCCGTTCGCCACAGCGGGTCGCGACAGCGCTCCGAGCACCGCCCATTGCTGCGTCGTCAGCCCCTCGGCTTCGACCGCCCGCGTGCCGGTTTTATGCAACATATTTGCGCATTGATAGAGACGAAAGAACAGCCGGTTGGCCAACTCCATCTTCGCATCCGCAGCATTATCGGCACTCGTGCGCTTATTTGCCATCATCGACCATCTTGACGCATCCGCAAGGCTGACTAAATATAGCAATATATTGTCCTAGTTGCCAGCTTCGACCGCGGGCTTCCTGGGGAAAAAGAGATCAGAATCAAAGAGGAGCGAGCGAGGATGGCGCGGCTGCAGAACAAAACGGCGGTGATCACGGGTGGTGGCGGCGGCATCGGCGGGGCGACGTGTCGCCGGTTTGCGCAGGAGGGTGCCAAGGTCGCGGTGCTCGACCTCAATCTCGACGCCGCCGAGAAGATCGCCGGCGAGATCCGCGCCGCGGGTGGCGCGGCCGAAGCGATCCGCTGCGACATCGCCGACCGCAAAAGTGTCGACGCCGCGATCGCGACGACGGCGGACAAACTTGGGCCGGTGGACATTCTGGTCAACAACGCCGGTTGGGACATCTTCAAGCCGTTCACCAAGAGCGAGCCGGGCGAATGGGAGCGACTGATCGCCATCAACCTCACCGGCGCGCTGCACATGCATCACGCGGTGCTGCCCGGCATGGTCGAGCGGCGCTACGGCCGCATCGTCAACATCGCCTCTGACGCAGCGCGCGTCGGCTCGTCGGGCGAAGCGGTGTACGCCGCCTGCAAAGGCGGCCTCGTCGCATTCTCCAAGACCCTGGCACGCGAACACGCCCGCCACGGCATCACCGTCAACGTCGTCTGCCCGGGGCCGACCGACACCGCGCTGCTCGCCGGCGTGACCTCCGGCGCCGCCAATCCGGAGAAGCTGATCGAAGCCTTCACCAAGGCGATCCCGCTCGGTCGGCTCGGCAAGCCCGACGATCTGGCCGGCGCGATCGCGTTCTTCGGCAGCGATGACGCCGGCTTCATCACCGGCCAGGTGCTGAGCGTCTCCGGCGGCCTGACGATGAACGGCTGAGCCCAATCAACAATAACGGGAGGATTCCGATGCAGTTCGAAGACCTGATCTATGAAATCCGCAACGGCGTGGCGTGGATCATCATCAACCGTCCGGACAAGATGAATGCGTTCCGCGGCACCACCTGCGACGAGCTGATCAAAGCGCTGTACAAAGCCGGCTACGACAAGGACGTCGGGGCGATCGTACTGGCCGGCGCCGGCGACCGCGCCTTCTGCACCGGCGGCGATCAGTCCACCCACGACGGCAATTACGACGGTCGCGGCACCGTCGGGCTGCCGATGGAGGAACTGCACACAGCGATCCGCGACGTGCCCAAGCCGGTGATCGCCCGCGTCCAGGGCTATGCGATCGGCGGCGGCAATGTGCTGGCGACGATCTGCGACCTGACGATCTGCTCGGAGAAGGCGATCTTCGGCCAGGTCGGCCCGAAGATGGGCTCGGTCGATCCCGGCTACGGCACCGCGTTCCTGGCCCGCATCGTCGGAGAAAAGAAGGCCCGCGAGATCTGGTACATGTGCCGGCGCTACTCCGGCAAGGAAGCCGAGGCGATGGGGCTGGCCAATCTCTGCGTGCCGCACGAGGAGCTCGACGCAGAGGTGCAGAAGTGGGGCGAGGAACTGTGCGAGCGGTCACCGACCGCGCTCGCCATCGCCAAACGCAGCTTCAACATGGACACCGCGCATCAAGCCGGCATCGCCGGCATGGGGATGTACGCGCTGAAACTCTATTACGACACAGAGGAATCGCGCGAAGGCGTCAAGGCGCTGCAGGAGAAGCGTAAGCCCGAATTCCGCAAGTACATCAAATAACCGCTCTCCCGCCGACGACGGCGCCGGCAACACCGGCGCTCGAATTCTCAAGGAGGGCGAGGCATGAATCCATATTTGAATGAAGACTTCGTGGCGCTGGCCGCGCAGGCCCGGCGGTTCGCCGCCGACCGGATCGCGCCTGGATTTCAGGAGCGCGACCGGACGCGGGTGCTCGACCGCGGTTTGATGAAGGCGATGGGCGAAATGGGCTTCATCGCGCCCGAACTGCCGGAAGCTTGCGGCGGGCTCGGCATGGGCAGCCTCGCGGCCGGCGTGATCCACGAGGAGATCGCGCGCGCCGACCTCAGCATGTCCTACGTCAATCTGCTCGCCTCGCTGAACGGGCAGATCCTGTCGCAGCACGGCCAGCGCGAGATCGTGCAGCCGTGGCTGACGAGGCTGATCGCCGGCGACGCGCTGTTCGCAATCGCGCTGACCGAACCGCGCGGCGGCTCGGATGCGGCGAACCTGCGGCTGCGGATCGAGCGCGACGGCGACGACTACATCGTCAATGGCGAGAAGACCTCGATCTCCGCGGCCGATCAGGCCGACGCCGCGGTGGTGTTCGGCCGCACCGGCTCGATCGAGTCCGGCGCTCACGGCGTCACCGCGCTGCTGATCCCGATGGACCTGCCCGGCATCACCCGCAACAGGTTCGACTGCCACGGCCAGCGCGCGATCGGCCGCGGCTCGCTGTTCTTCGAGAACGTGCGCGTCCCGGCCGCGCATCGGCTTGGCGACGAGAACAAAGGCTTCGTCCAGGTGATGCAGGGCTTCGACTTCTCCCGCGCACTGATCGGCCTGCAAGTGCTCGCCGTCGCCCGCGCCGCGCTCGAGGAAACCTGGCCGCATGTCGCCGAGCGGCAGGCGTTCGGCAAACCGCTGTCGGCGTTTCAGGGCGTGTCGCATCCACTCGCCGATCTCGACACCCAGGTCGAGGCCGCGCGACTGCTCTGCCTGCAGGCGCTGTGGCTGAAGGACCACGGCGCCCCGCACAGCGCCGAGGCCGCAATGTGCAAATGGTGGGCGCCGAAACTCGCTTACGACGTGATCCATCAATGTCTGCTGATGCACGGCCACGGCGGCTATGACCGCGGCCCGATGGAGCAGCGGCTGCGCGACGTGCTCGGCTTTCAGATCGGCGACGGCACCGCGCAGATCATGAAGACGATCATCGCGCGCCACCGCGCCGGCCGCGCCGCAGTGCCGGCCTGAGCGGGGGGGCACCGCCAAGACATTCTGCGTCCATAACTAATAACTAGTCCGGGGGGAAACATGGAGTTCGACGCCGTTCTGCTGCCGCCACGCCGCGCCGCGAGCATTGCCGCCGGCCTGTGGCACGACCGCACCATCAACGACGACCTCGACGCCTGTGTGGCGCATTGCCCCGACAAGGTCGCACTGACAGCGGTCCGGCTCGACGGCGGCGCGGTGCGCCGCTTCAGCTACCGCGAGCTCGCGACGCTGGCCGATCGCGTCGCGGTTGGCCTCAGCCGGCTCGGCGTCGGCCGCGGCGACGTCGTCGCGATGCAACTGCCGAACTGGTGGCAGTTCACCGTGCTGTATCTCGCCTGCTCGCGGATCGGCGCGGTTCTCAACCCGCTGATGCCGATCTTCCGTGAGCGCGAGCTGTCGTTCATGCTGAAGCACGGCGAAGCCAAGGTGCTGGTGGTGCCGAAGAGCTTCCGTGGCTTCGATCATGAAGCCATGGCGCGCGGCCTGCAGCCTGATCTGCCGGCGCTTCGAACCATCGTAGTGGTCGATGGCGGCGGCGCGGACGATTTCGACACGCTGCTGACCACGCCGGAATGGGAGAAGCAGCCGGACGCCGCGGCAATCTTGCAAGGTAGCCGTCCTTCTCCTGACGACATCACACAACTGATCTACACCTCCGGCACCACCGGCGAGCCGAAAGGCGTGATGCACAGCGCCAACACGCTGATGGCCAATATCCTGCCCTACGCGCAGCGGCTCGCGCTTCGCGAGTCCGACGTGATCCTGATGGCATCGCCGATGGCACACCAGACCGGTTTCATGTACGGGCTGATGATGCCGATTATGCTGCGCGCCAGCGCGGTGCTGCAGGACATCTGGGATCCGGCGAAAGCCGCCGAACTGATCCGCGCCGAGCGCGTCACCTTCACCATGGCGTCGACGCCGTTCCTCACCGATCTGACGCGCGTGGTGAAGGAGAGCGGCGAGCCGGTGCCCAGTCTGAAGACTTTCCTGTGCGCAGGCGCGCCCATTCCCGGGCCGCTGGTCGAACAGGCTCAGGCAGGTCTCGGCGCCAAGATCGTCTCGGCCTGGGGCATGACCGAGAATGGCGCGGTGACGCTGATCAAGCTCGACGACGATGACAAGCTCGCCTCGACCACCGATGGCTGTCCGCTGCCCGGCGTCGAGGTCAAAGTCATCGACGGCGACGGCAAGACGCTGCCGCCGAACCAGATCGGCCGGCTGGTGGTGCGGTCGTGCTCGAATTTCGGCGGCTATCTGAAGCGGCCGCACTGGAACGGCACCGATGCCGATGGCTGGTTCGACACCGGTGACCTCGCCTACATGACGGCCGACGGCTACATCCGGATCAGCGGCCGCAGCAAGGACGTCATCATCCGCGGCGGCGAGAACATCCCGGTCGTCGAGATCGAGGCGCTGCTCTACAAGCACCCCGCCGTCGCCCAGGTCGCGATCGTGGCCTATCCGGACGAACGGCTCGGCGAACGCGCCTGCGCCGTGGTGGTGCCGAAGACCGGGGCGAGCATCGACTTCGCCGCCATGGTCGAGTTTCTCAAGGCGCAAAAGCTGGCGCTGCAATACATCCCCGAGCGCCTCGTGGTTCGCGACGCGATGCCGGCAACACCGGCCGGCAAGATCCAGAAATTCCGGCTGCGCGAGATGCTGCAGCAGGACGATCTTTAAAGCGCACACCGACCACGGAGCACGACCTTGTCGTCCAATCCCATTATCACCGAAACCCAAGGCCGGGTCGGCATCATCACGCTCAATCGGCCGGAAGTCCTCAACGCGCTGAACGACGCGCTGATGGATGCGCTCGGCGCTGCCCTTCTGACGTTCGACGCCGACGACGGCATCGGCGCGATCGTGATCGCCGGAAATGCCCGCGCGTTCGCGGCAGGCGCCGACATCGCCTCGATGGCGGCGTGGAGCTATAGCGACGTCTATGGCTCGAACTTCATCACTCGGAATTGGGAGACGATCCGCCAGGTGCGAAAGCCGGTGCTGGCCGCGGTGGCCGGCCTCGCCTATGGCGGCGGCTGCGAACTGGCGCTCGCCTGCGACATCGTGATCGCCGGCCGCAGTGCGAAATTCGCGCTGCCGGAAATCAAGCTCGGCCTGCTGCCCGGCGCGGGCGGCACGCAACGCTTGCCGCGCGCGATCGGCAAGGCAAAGGCGATGGACATGTGCCTGTCGGCACGGCCGCTCAACGCCGAAGAGGCCGATCGCTACGGCCTGGTGTCGCGCGTGGTCGATGACGACAGGCTGCGCGACGAGACCGTGGCACTGGCCACCACGATCGCGGCGTTCTCCGCCCCCGCCCTGATGGCGCTGAAGGAAAGCCTCAACCGCGCATTCGAAAGCACGCTCGCCGAAGGCATCCTGTTCGAGCGCCGCGAGCTGCATGCCCGCTTCGCCAGCGCCGACGCCCGCGAGGGCATTCAAGCCTTCCTCGAAAAACGCGCACCACAGTTCACCCACCGCTAGGCGGTGCGGCGCCGCCTCGTCATTTCAGATAGCTGGCAAGATTGAGGCTAAAGATCTTGCCGATCGCCGAATACGACGCGGTGAGTTGCGACTGGTAGGTCGATAGTTCGGCGGTGACCGCAGCGACGTCAACGCTGGTCAGGTCACTCGCCAGCGTCGAGGCGAAGCTCTTGTAGTCGCTCTGCCGAGCGCTGGCGTTCTCGATCGCGGACGCCGCGTTTCCAAGTCTCTCCTGCACCGAGGCTGTCGCATCAAGCGCGGAACTGGCCAGATCGAGCGCCGTCGCAATCTGGCTGGAGGACAACGACGAACTGTTGGCCACATAGCGCAGCACGCGCATCACCTGCTCGAACGCGGAGTTGTCGGCATTGACGCCGTAGGCCACCGACTGGTCGGCGCTGACCCGGACGGACGTGGTCGCGTCGTCGCCGACGTAATAGCTGGTGTCGGCAGTGGTGGTGCTGCCGGCACTCGAGGCAAAGCTGCTGAGATCGACCGGCGGCGTCGATGTCTTACTGCCGGCAAACACGTATTGGCCGTCGTACTGCGTATTCAGCAGCGACCCCACCTGCTGCAGCATCTGCTGCGCCGAGCTGATCGCCGAGGTCGCTTCAGTGGTGCTTCCAGTCGACGCCGCACTGAGCTGCGAGCGGAGCTGGGTCACGATGTCGGCGATCGAGCCGGCCGCCGAGTACATCACCTGGACTTTGCCACCGGCCAGCGTCGCCGCATCGATGTAAGACTGCGCGCGAGTGACCCCGACCTGCAGATTGACGACGTGCTGGGCGTCAGCGCCGTAGCCGGCGAAACTCTCCGACTTCACGCCCGAGGCTTCCTGGATCTGCAGCTCCGCCATCCGCGACTGCACCCGCAGCGCGTCTGCGATCATCTGCCCGGACTGCGCGAAGGTCGCGACCCGCATCACCGTCATGCGCCGGCTCCAGCGTCAGGTCGAGCTCACGGCGCTGACCAGCGCGGTGAACATCGCATTGATCGCCTGGATCAGTTGCGAGGCGGCGGTGTACTTATTCTGCAATTCGCTGAGCCGCGCCGACTCTTCATCGAGATTGACGCCGGACTGCGACGACAGCGAACTGGCGTAGGTCGATTGCGCAGCCTCCTTGGCGCTGTAGGTCGAGGACGCCTGCGACGCTTTCCCCGCGACGCTGGAAACGATGGTCGAGGCGAAGTCGGCAAACGAGCCGGTGACGGCCGCCAGCCCCCCCACCGCTTTGAAGCTGGTCGATCCGGTCAGCACATCGTACAGCGCATTGGCAGCGCTGGCGCCATCGGACGACAGCACCGAGCTGCCGATGGTGAGCGTTGCCGACGACGACAGTGTCGCCAGCGACAACGACGTCTTGCCGGACAGGATATCGCTGCGGACCGCGATGTCCGAGGCCCCGGTGGCGGTGACGAGATCGTTGAGGCCGAAATAGTCGGAGAAGCTTTCACCGGCGCTGCCGACCGAACTGGTGAGCCCTGCAATCGAAACGCCTGTGTTGGACGCGGTCGTGGCGATCTTCAGGTGCCCGCTGGAATCGATCGTGGCCGACAGCCCGGACACGCCGTTGATGGCGCTCACCAGATCACCCACACTCGAATAGGACGACAAATCGAGATCGCTATAGGAGATCAACTTGCCGCTGGAGTCGGTGATCGCGAGACGCACCGAGCCCGTCGCGGACAACGCGTCCGAACTGCCGGCCGTGGCGGGACCGGTCAGGCTCGCCGGCGGCGGCAGCGTGGTCTGGCTGTTGGACACGGCATTGAGGCTGGTCGCAAGCTGCTGAGCCAGTTCGTCGAGTTGCGATTGGGCGGCCGGTAGCGTCTGGTCGCGCAGCGTCACCAGTGCACCGATTTTGCCCGACGTGATCTGCGATGTGACATCGACGCCATTGAGCATGATGCCGCTGAAGCCGCCGCTGCTGTAGCTGGTCGCGGCGCTGACGCTCGCCGTCGTGGTGTAGCTCAAGGGATGCGCCGTGCTGTCGACCAACGCCTGACCGGTCGCGGTATAGACCTGCAGATCGCCGTTGGACGCGGTGTAGTAGCTGATGTTCATCTGAGACGACAGATCCTGCAGCGCGGTGTTGCGCTTGTCTTCGAGATCCGCCGTCGACTGACCCGCGGCCGCCGCCTGTTTGATCGCCGCATTCAGATCGGCGATCTTCTGCACATCGTCGTTCACCGAGCTGACCGCCGAAGCGATATCCTGGTCGGCGTTGGACCGCAATTTCTGGATGCCGCTGGAGGTCTCGCGCAATTGCGACGTCACGCTGTCGAGCGCATCGACCACATTGGACTGCAGCGCCGAGCTGGTCGGCGTGCTGGCGAGCGACGACAACGCCGATTCCAGCGATGCCAACGTATTGGCGAGCGAGGTTCCGGTCGAGGTACTCGTCGCACTGGTCGAAGATCCGTAGAGCTGCTGCAACGAGGTCAGGTAGCTGTTGGTGGTGTCGGCCGCGCCCAGGCCCGAATTCGCCGCGATCAGCGATTTCAGCAGCAGCTTGTCGACCGAACTGGTGATGCCCGTGACGGTGACGCCGGTGCCGACCCCGCCGGTGACGCTGCTGGCCTGACCGGCCGTCTTCTTGGTGTAGCCCGTCGTGTCGGCATTCGAGATGTTCGCCGAGGTCACTGAGATCTGGACCTGCGTCGCCGCGAGGCCGCTGAACGCGATGCTGCGGGCGATGTTAAGCGACACGCGAGCCTCCCTGGGCTTGGATCAGGCGCGAAGGCTGGTCCCGCACGACACCGCCCGGGCGGTGCGCGTCCCGGCGGCGCCATACGGCGCATTGCCGGCCAGTTGCTCGCGGATCGCCTGCATCACCGCCTCGATCCGGCGATTACTGGCTTCGATCGCCGCGCGCAGCCGCATCAAGTTTTCATCCATCGCGCCACGGAGCTGAAGAATCCGGTCGAGCAATCTGTCGCGCAGCTGGCGGTTCTGCACCTGGATCGCCCCATTGCCGCCAGTGCATTCAGCCACCCAGCGCTCGAACAGCTCGGCGAGCCGCGCCTTCTCGTCGACCTGCTTCAGCCGCGACGCGGGCAATCCTTTGGCGAGTTCGACATTCTCGTCGTCGATCACCAGGATCAGGTCATCGATCAGCGCGATCATCGCCAGCGCGCGCTCATCGCTCACCGGGGAAACCGTGGGGGTGCCAATCTGTGCCATCTTCATCATTCCCGTTGTTCGAATTCAGTGACGCCGCACGGGTGCGCCTGCCCTGCGCGCATAGGCCGTGATCGCCGTGGTCCGCGTCGTCGCGCGGGCCATCTCGCTGCCGACCCGCTCCCGGCCTCGGACGAGTTCACGCTTGATCTTCTCGACCTCGTCCAGCAGCGCGACCAGTTGGCCGCGATCGCCGCGGTCCACTGCCTGCGACAGCAGCTTGAGCCGTGCTAGCCGGCTGAGCAGCAATTCGAGATGCGTCTCATCGCTGACGGCAGTGACCATGGCGGCTACCTCATCGCGGAGATCAGGGTGTCGAACATCTTGTTCACCGTCGTGATCACCTGCGAGGCTGCCGAATAGGCTTGCTGCGCCGAGATCATGCTGGCGAACTGGCTCGAGGTGTCGGTGGTGCTGGATTCCAGTTCGCTGCCGTAGATTTTGCCTGCCCCGTTGCTGCCGGAGGTCTGAACCGATGCATCGCCAGACGCCGCAGTCGCCGAGTAGATACCGTAGCTGTTCACCGAGAGGCCGTCGGGATCCTTGAAGGTCGCGACTGCGATCTTGTAAATCGCGATGGTCTGTCCGTTCGAATAGGTCGCATTGACCGTGCCGTCATCGCCGACCGCGATGCTGCTCAATTTGCCGTAAGGCAGACCGTCGGATGAAATGCTGGTGACGTTGATGGTCGGCGTCGCTTCACCCGATGCATATTGGGTAAGGCCGTTGGTCTTACCGACCGTTCCCAGGTCGAGCGAGATCGTGCTGTCTGCGGCACCGTTGGTCCAGCCGGACACCGAGATCGTCGGCGGACTGGGGCTGGTGGACGCGAGCGAGCCATCGCTGTTGAACGTCAGCGACACCGAGCCGGAGGTGGTACCGGTGGTGGTGCTGGTGCTCGACGACAGCGTCGGATTGGCGAAGCTTGCCGTCCAGGCATTCGACGCCGTCTTGGTCCAAGTCACCTGGATCGAGTTGGCGGTGCCGAGCGAGTCGTACACCGTCATCGAGCTCGAATAAGTCGCGCCCGTCTCCGCATCCGCCGGCAGATTGGCCGCGAAGGTGGTCTTGGTGGTGGCGCTGCCGCTGGTCGCGGCCACGTTGGTGTTGATCGGCGACAGCGTCGCCGACGATGCGTCGCCGACGATCTTGCCGTCGGCATCGGTGCGCCAACCTTCCAGGTAATAGCCGCTATTGACCAGATAGCCGGCGTTGTCGATCGAGAACGCGCCGTTTCGGGTGTAAGACGTTGTGCCGCCCGAAGTCTGGTCCGACACGACGAAAAAGCCGGAGCCCTGGATGGCAACATCGGTCGCATTGCTGGTCGCAGCCAGAAGTCCCTGCTGGCTGATGTTGGCGCGCCCCGCCACGGTGACGCCGCCGGATGCGTAGGACGTCGCGCTGCTCGACGCCGTCACCAGCTGACTGAACATCGCCGAGGTGGTTTTGTAACCGGTGGTGTCGGAGTTGGCGATGTTGTCGGAGATCATCGACAACGATTGGCTTTGCGCGTTGAGCGCAGATATCGCCGAGGAAAGCGCGCCGGTGAGACTCATGATACTACTCCGGCGGCACTCAGGACGAAACGCCGATGATGTTGCTGGCGCTGACCGACACGCCGTTGACGAGCAGGGCCGGCGTGCTCGACGAGGTGTCGATGCCGGTCACGGTGCCGCTCACGGTGGAATATTTGTAGACGGAGTTGCCGGCTGAATCGGTCGCGGTGACCGAGATGGTGTATTGGCCGCCATCGGCGAGCTGGGTACCGCTCGAATTCTTGCCGTCCCAGGTGAAGCTGTTGGAGCCGGCGTTGCCGGAGCCGGTGCCGCTCCATACCGTGTTGCCGGATGAGTCCTTGATGCTGATCGACACATCGGAGGCCGCTGACGACAGCGTGTAGCCGAAAGTCGCCGAGCCGCCCGTCAGCGTCGCCGTGTCGGTCTTCGCCTCGACTGTGTGGCCGATGTAGTTGACGGAATTCAGCGTCACCAGGCTGGAGAACGAATTCGCCAGCGACGTCATGCTGGAGTTGATCTCCTGCTGCTGGCTGAAATTGGCATAGGAGGTGAGCTGATTGATGAAATCGGTCGTGCTGGTCGCGTTCAGCGGATCTTGGTTTTGCAGTTCGCTGACCAGCAGGCTGAGAAAATCGCTCGAGCTCAGCGACGAAGACGCCGAACTGGTCGAACTCGTCGTGCTGGTCGTGGTGGCGGCCGTCGATACGGCGCTGGAGATCGTGGTCATGGCGCAGCCATCCTGTCTTCGCCGGATGCGGCGGAGGACTCGGGTCGTGTGGTGATCGTCGTTGTGGTGATCGCGAGGTGGTCTGCTGATCAAACGGGCGAGGCGGCCAAATCAGGCGCGCGTTCGCGGCGGCAGAACGATTTGATTGCTCGGCAGAATTTGCCTGTAGCAGGACGTGACGGAGCTGCGCCGGCACGATCAGCATGCGTACGAGGCGGCAAATGACGATACGCGCCGCTGACGAAGCGGCGCAGCATCTGGATCAGTTCAAAGACGTTGGATGAATTGGAGCGCCGACTTCATCGCCGCGCTGGCTGATTCGGAGGCAGCTCATTGGAATGGTCGCGCCAGAATCAGGCGGAGCAACAGAGCGTGCTTAGCCGTGGGGAGTCGCGGGCTCGGAGGGAGCGCGATCGTCGGCAGGCTCGGTCTTGGCGGTTGTCTTGGCCGTTTCGGCGCGCATCGCAGCCGCAACGATCCGGTCGGCGAGGCCCGCCGGGGCCCGAACCGGCGGCGCGGACAGCGCCTCTCGGACGGCACGCGCCTGGGCCAGCAGAGCGCGCGCGGCGGCGGACTCCTGCAGCAATCTCTCCGCGGCGAGACGCCGATCATCGGGCCAGCGGGAAGGATCTTCCCCCAGCCGATCGATCAGGTCTTCGAGTTCCGCAACGTCCATGCTGTGCTCGCCGAGGGCTACCACCTCCCTCTTAAAGCAATTGCGTGCCGCCGGAAATCCGTTTTCGGTGGAGACGATTACGGGGATCATTGTCATCAACGCCGCGTCGTCACCGCGACATACTCCCATGCCTCACGCAACTCGGCGATGCTCGCGATGATCCGCCGCAGGTTGGCGGCGGCATGCGGCCTGCCATAGGACCGCAGCGCCGCCAGCACCAGCGCATTGTAGGTCTCATACAGCCGCTCGGCGACGGCGCCTCCACGGTTGCAATCGAGATGATGGCTCAGGCCGCGGAGAATTGCGGTCGCCCGCACCAGGCAATCGTGGCCATGCTCAAATCGGCGTGCCTCCTGCGCCTCGATCGCCTGATGCAGCAGCGTGATGGCGCCGCCGTGCAACATCACCACGGCCTTCAGCGGAGGAACGGTTACGGCGGTGCCGCGATAAGCCTGATTGGCGCGGTGCGCCATTGCATTCTGGGTCATCAATTACTCGAACTGGCGTTAAGCAGGGCCTTGAGATAGGTCATCGTGTTGTCGGCGCTCGCGATCGCCGCCTGGTATTTGGCGTATTGGGTCTGCAGCTGCGCCTTGAACGTGGCAGCCGCGGCCGTGATGTCGTCCACCCGCTGCTGCAGCTCGCTGTCGCGGCTCTGCAGATTGGTGATCAGCGTCTGCAGCGAGCCGGTGCTGGCCGAGGCCGTCTTGGCGATCTGGTACATTTGCGTGGCAATGCCCGATGTCGACGTGACGGTGATCGACTGCGAGGTGGTGCCGGTATAGGTGAATGCCATGCCGGCGTAGATGCTGCCGGACGCGCCGATGATCGTGTTGCCGCTGATCGTGAACAGCGAACTGTCGCCACCGACCGAAGCGCTGCTCAGCGTTCCGCTGGAATCAACGGTCAGATCCAGCGTGAACGACTGGGGGGACGTTCCGGTGTTGACGACGCTGAGCTGGCTGGACGACGTGGTGGTCTGCGCCGACAGCAGCTTGGTGACGCCGCTGAGATTGGTCGAGAGGATCGTCGACAGCGTGCTCGTATCGAGTTCGAGCTCGTTCTGATCGTTGAACGAAAGGCCGAGGTCGCTCATCGACAGCCCGCCTACCGTCGTGTTCAGTGCGGCTTCCAGCCGGGTCGTGATATCGCGCATGGTCCCGTCGCCGAACAGCACCGCGCTGTCCGATGCCGTGCCATCGGAGTTGGTCGCCTGCTGCGCGATCACCTCGTCCCGATACGTATTGTAATTGGTGACGAAGGTGGTCAGCGCCGACTGGATCTGGCTGGTGTCGGTTCCGATGCTGATGTTGATGGCCGAGCCGGTCGGCGTCGCCTGCAGCAAATTGAAGGTGACGCCTGCGAGCACGTCGGTAATGTCGTTGGTGTCCCGCGTCATCGAGATGCCGTCGAGCGAGAACTTCGCCGCTTGGGCGGTTTGCAGCACGTTCGCGAACGCACCGGAGCTGTCGGTGAAGCCGAGCGAATTCAGAATGTCTGTCCCGGAACTGCTCGAATAGGTGATATCGGCCGCGTCCTTGGTGCCGGTCAGCACCATTTCGTAGGCACCGGAGGACACCTGGACGATCGACGCCTCGACGTTCGTTGTCGAGGTCTGCGCGTTGACCGCATCGACGATATCCTGCAGCGACATCGTGCTGGTGACGGTGATGTCTGCGGTGGATCCGCCCGCGAGCCCGAGCGAAAACACGCCCGAATAGCCGAGATCGTCGGTCTGACTGGACTGCGTCGTGCCCATCACCTTGTGGGCGGTAGCGATCTGGCTGATCGTCAGCGTATGGTCGCCGGTCGCGGCACCGTTACTGACGCTCATCGACAGCGCCGAGGAGGCGCTGACATCGCCGGTCGACGACAGCGTTGCGGCACGCGTGGCGAACACGTTGGTGGCCAGCGAATTGACCACCGCGGTCGCCAGCGAGGACAATCCCGACGACAGCTTGGAGAGATCGGTCTGCAGCGTCTGATAGGCCGAGATCTTCGCCTCGTTGGCGGTGATCTTGGTCGAGATCGAAGTGGCCGCGGCGAGCTTGGCGTTCACCGCCGAGGCGATCAGCGAATCCCAGTCGACGCTGGTGGTGGTCGAGCTGCCCGAGGTCGTCACCGAGGCGCCAGATGACGACGTCAACGAACTCGTGCTGCTGGTCGTGGCGGTGCTCGACGTCGTGCTGCTGACCGAGGTCATGACCAAAGTCCGATCACAGGAGGAGGCCGGGCCGGCAGGTGCCGGCCCGGATAGACGTCATCAGCCGAGCAGCTTCAGCAGATATTGCGGCATCTGGTTCGCCGCGGCTTCGGCCGACACCGCCGCCTGGGTCTTCACTTCGGCGGACGACAGTTTCGCCTGCTCGGCCGCGATGTCGACGTCCTTGATGGCGGAATTCGCCGACTGCAAATTCTGCGTCTGGGTCGAGATCGAGTCGGCGCTGAAATTGAACCGCGACTCCTGCGCGCCGATGCTGGCGCGGGCCGACGATACGGTGTTGATCGCGGTATCGAGCGCGCTCAGCGCCGTGGTGGCGCCGGACAGGCTGCTGACGTCCAGCGTCGACACACCCAGCGTCGAAGCCTTCAGGTTCGACAGCGTAATTGTGATCGAGTCGCTGCTCTGCGTGCCGACCAGCACGGCGACGCCGGAGGCGAATACGCTGGTGCCGTCGAGCAGGCTCTGGCTCGAATAGCGGGTGCCGCTCGCGATCGAATCGATCTGGCTCGAGAGCTGAGAGAATTCCGAATTGATATAGGCGCGGCTGGAGTCGGTGGTGGTGCCGGAGGCCGATTCCGAAGCCAGCGACTTCATCCGGGCGAGAATGTCGCTGATGTTCGACGCACCGCCGTCGGCGGTCTGCAGGATCGCCACCGCCTGCGAGGCGTTGGTGGCGGCCTGCTGCAGCGTGGTAACGTCGGACGAGATCCGCGTCGAGATCGCAAGGCCGGCAGCGTCGTCGGACGCCGAGGTGATGCGCGAGCCGCTCGCCAGTTTCGACAGCGAGCTGGTCTCCTGGGCGGAGTTGATGTTGAGGTAGCGGACCGCAGAGTTGGCCGCCGTGTTGGTCGAGATCGCGGGCATATCAAGGCTCCTGTGCTGAACGGCATAACCCGCCGCATCGCGGCGATGACACCTGACGACGCGGGATCGTCCCCGTCTGAGTGCTCAAACGGAGGGACCGGCCGCGATCAGGCGACCAGCGCGGACGCAGCGAAAGTTATGGTCAAAAATCGGTAAACGCCGCCCGCAGCTCGGACTCGTCGCCGCTGAGCCGCGCGCGCAACTGCTGACGCCCGCGCTTAAGCAGCGACTCCACAGCGGCGATGGTGGTGTCCATCACCTCGGCGATCTCAGCGTTGCTCATGTTCTCGTGGTACGACAGAATCACCGCGATCCGCTGCTGTTCGGGCAGCCGCTGCATCGCGGCTTCGAGCAGATTGCTGAGCTCGTTGCGCTCGATCACGCGAACCGCATCCGGCTGAGTATCCGCCACTTCGGGGACAGCTTCGACGTTTTCGGTCCGCGGCTTGCGGCGCAGGTCGATGCAGCGATTGCTGACGACGCGATACAGCCAGGTTGAGAACTTGGCGCGGCCGTGCTGCCAGCGCCCGCGATGCGTCCACACCTTCAACATGGTGTCCTGCACCACGTCTTCGGCATCGGCTGCATTGCCGAGAATGCGGAGCGCGATCGAATAAGCGCGGTCGATGTGCCGCTCGACCAGCATCCTGAAGGCCGCTTCGTCGTCGGTCGCAAGCCGGTCGAGCAGATCGGCATCCTCGTCGAACACCATCTCGGCACTAACCGGCGGACTATCGAGCACGATCTCGACCGGCTGCATGTCCGACGCTTCGTTATCAGCCGGGGCAGTCGCGGCGACTATGACTTCGGCGGGGGCCAAAACATCGAGCGCGCCATTCATCTCGCATCCTCCAACTCGCAGCCCCGGCAAAACTCCGCCAACGCGGGCTCATCGAGTTGAACGCGCCACCGCTCCCGATCAGGCGCTAGATTTTGCAATTTTTTCAGATACTTAGATGGAATAATTTGCCCACCGCCGGGCAAAATTTGCCGCCCTGGTCGCGGCCACGAGCCGCAAACAGCCGCTCCGCGCGCCGCGCGCGGCCACGACGGCGTCAGGACAGCAGGACTGGTGGTAGGACGGAGAAGCGCAGAAAGTCGAAGCCGCCGCTGAGCGACCTTGGGGCGATCAATTCGCCGAAGAACTGTCGACAAAGGCGGCATCTCCGCCCGCAGAAATTTCCAACTCATCGATCCGACGATCACACATGTTCGAATCTGTCAGTTCTCGGTGAAAGCAATCAACTGATCGCACGACGACTTTCTGTATCGACGCGCCTGATTTGTACCATGCGTCCGTTGAACAAAGGCAAACAATTGAGTTTCGCCTTATGTCTTTTGTTTCTATCGCTCACACACCACGCGCCGAGAATCGTTTCGCCTGGTCGTTCGATGTTTTCGATACATTTCTGATCCGCGCCTGTACCACGCCGACCGGCGTGTTCGAGCGGACTTATCAGCTGTCGCGTGTTTCGACTCTGTGTCCGAACATGTCTGAACATTTCGTCCAGCATCGCATCCTGGCCGAGTCGCGTGTCCGCGAGGCCGCGCGTTCGCGGGGACAGGCGACAGAAATCAGCATCGACCAGATCTACGCGCGCTTTCCCTTCCGGCTGTTCGGGCTGAAGCGCGAAGATCTCGACCACCTGATCGAGGCCGAATTCAGCGCCGAACTCGAACTGTGCCGAATCAATCCGGACATGCTCGAGCAATATCGCGCGCGCCGCCGCACCGGGAATCGTGTCGGCTTTATCTCCGATACCTATTGGAATACGGAGCAGCTGGGCCGGCTGCTGCGCGCCTGCAGCCCGGGTCTGACGTGGGATTTTCTGTACGCGTCTTGCGACCATGGCAGCGGCAAGGCAGAAAATCTATTCGCGACCTATCTGCGCCAACAAGGTATCGACGCAAGCTCCGCGTGCCACATCGGCGACAATGAGCATGCCGACGTTCGCGGCGCGAAGCGGCACGGCATCCGCCCACGGCACTATCCGCAAGCTGGCCCGCGGCTCGCAACGCGGTTGCTGCGCGAAGATTCGTTGCAGCAGCTGATGTTCAAAGGACAGCCGACGCGGCTCGACCACGGTGCACGCACGCTGCGGCGGATGGTGGCGGCGCGCAGTGCCGAAAAATCTGCGGCACATCATCTCGGCGCCACGGTGGTCGGACCGGTGTTGACGGCATTCGACGAATTCGTGGCGACGCGCAGCGCCAAACTTGCAGCCGATGGCCGCCGTGTCGCGATCGGGTTTCTCGGCCGCGACGGCTTCTTGTCGCACCGCCTGTGGCAACAGACCCGCGGCGAGCCCGCCGCCTATCTGGAGATCAATCGCCGCGTCAGCCTGATTGCCTCGGCCGATACAATCGGGCCGATCTGCGAACTGATCCGCAAGATCCCAAGGATCGACGCGGCGAAGCTGCAGGACATGCTCAAAATCTTGCCGCTGGCGCTGGCGGACTATTTTGGACGCTGCGACGGCGGAATCGCCACCGGCATCGAGCTGGCCGACGCTCTGCCAAGCCTGATCGAGCCACACGAGATCGAAACGCTCGCAGCCGGCCTACGCGGCCGCCTGCTCGATTACATCCGGCAGCAAATTCCCGACCTCGACGATTGCACCGATCTGCTGCTGGTCGATCTCGGCTATTCGGCCAGCGTGCAGAAGGCGCTGAGCCGCGTATTCAAACTCGCTGGCCTCGAGCTGCGCGTTCACGGCTGCTATCTGCTCGCCCTCGGCGACGCGTGGGACGACCTCGCCGAGCAGGACACCGTTTCCGGGCTGATCGACGACCTCGTTCTGACGCCGCATCTCAATCGGACGCTGATCCGCAACGCGCCGATGTTCGAGCAGATCTGCTGCTCGGCGGACGGTTCGGTGCGCGACTATGCGGACGGTCACGTGCTGCGCGAACCCGATCCGCGGCCGCCCGCGCAGATCGAGGTGACATCCGAGATTCAAGCGGGGGTGCTGACCTACGCGTCGGCCGCACGCGGTGTCGCCCGCGATGTTGGGCTCGATCCCTATCAGGATCCCGGCGTCGCCGCGCGCGCCGCGGCGGCGACGCTCGGCCGCCTGCTGCTGCTGCCGGACGAAGAAGAACTGGCGCTGTTCGGCTCATTTCAGCACGACGTTAATCTCGGCACCGAGACGCTCGCGCCCATGATTCACAGCGCCGCGATCGGCGACCAGATCGTGCTGCGGGGCCTGCCGACAACCTGTGCGCTGTCGCCGCCGCCGATGTGGATGGCGGGCAGCTTCGCCGCACGCTCGCCGTCGCATGCCTATCTGTATGCGTTGTTCGGCGCTGGCCAGCTTCCTGGCGAGATGGTCGGCGACCGGCCTCACGGCTCGGTCCGGATCGGTCTGTTCGGTGCGGACGGCGCAGGATCGCTGCAGGAAGTGTCGGTGCTGCGCACCGGTTTCGGCGACCTGCGCCTGCGCATTCCGCTGTCTGGCGCGATGCGGATCGCCATGATCGCGGTGCCGTTGGGGCGGCTGGCGCGGGAGGGCGTGATCGACGGCGTGATGATCCAGCGCGGCGGCACCGCCGCCGAGGCGATGCGCACCGAAGCGTTCGCGCCGGTCGCAGCCGACCGTCTTGGCGCCGCCGGGCTGACCCGCAGCGGACGGCACTACCTCGCCCCAGACGACGACGGCTGCCTGCTGATACCGGTCGAGCCGGCGGACGGCATCACCATCTATACCGTCGCAATCACCCCGCTCGGCGGTTAGCGGATCCGGGGGCCGGCCGCGCCTGATCCGGCGACCTGGTGCGTTGAAGTCCAGACCATGCCTTCAACGAGCGCGCCATGATGCCGACCTCCCCCTCCGCCGAACTCACCAACCTGCTGCAAACAACCGGACTGCGGCTCGGGACGTCGCAGCGGCGACGGCTGGACTGGCTGGCGAATCGCGCGGGCCCCGCACAGCTGCAACGCCCCGGCGAAACGCCGGACCCCGACGCCGCGTTGGTGATCGTGATCGAGCCGATGAGCGGCGCCGGCGCCGAGCTGTTCTGCAGCGCGCTGCCGCGCGATTGCGTGGTGGTGCTGCCGTTCGGGGAAAATCCCGACTTCGATTTCCTCAAGTCCAAACTCACCGAGTTCGGCACCGTCGGACCATGCGGCGCCGAGGGCCCGCACGAAATGTGGTGGGGCGGAGTGGGCGACGCCGAGACGCTCGCGGCCGATGCGTCCGAGACAGCCCGGCCTCGGATCGTGTCCTGCTATCAGCACGGCTGCGACGATCTGGTCTGGCCGCTGCAGCACGCCGCTCAGTCGCTCGGCCTCGCCGCGCACATCAGCCCGCTGATGAGCGAATGCGACGACCGTCTGCTCGCTTACGAGAAGGCCGAGTTCATCCTGCAGGCCTGGGAGCAGTTTCCCGAACCGCTGCTCTATATCGAGGCCGGCGCGTTGTTGCAGGCGCCGCCGTTCCTGCCGGCGCAGCTCGATTGCGACGTCGCCCTGCACCGATGGAATCGCTGGGAACTGTCGGCGCGGACCTTGTATTTCGGACGTTCAGAGGCAGCGAAAGCGCTGCTACTCGGCTGGCGGCGGCTGGCAAAGGCCCACCCCACCGTCTGGGACGGCTATCTGCTCGATCAAGCCTGGAGCCTTGCGCTGTCGCGCAGCGCGCTCGACACGGTGTGGCTGCCGCGCAGCTATCACACGCTGCACGGCGATCCGGCGCAGCCCTCGGCGACGATCGTTCACGACCTGCCCGGCACCGCGGCCGATCTCGGCCCCGATCCCGGCTTCGCATCGCTGGTGCGTACCGCACGCCGTGCCGGCCGCACCGGCGGACGTGACGCGCTGGTGGTGATGACCTCACATCAAGCCTCCGGCGACGGGGTTGCGGTCATCCTGCGGGACATCGCGGCCGCGGACAGCCGGGTGGTGGCCACGACGGTCGAGACCACGACAAGCGCCTTCGCAGCCGACAATGGCGGATTCGGCCGGCTCGAACTGATGCTGTGCGCCTGGCGAGATGAGGTCGACTTCGCTCGCGAAGCGGCAACGTCGGCGCGGTTGCGCGTGGCGGAGATCGTGCCCGGCCAGCCGATCCCGCACGACTTCTTCGCCAAGCTCGATCGGCAAGACGCCGGTACCCCTTCCCTGATCGCTCGCGGTCGCTAGGTCGCCTTCACCTCCAGGAGCTCGTCATGCTGAAAAACCTGATCCTGTTCGCCGCCAATGCCGAACACCGGCCGGCGCTCGCCGCGCTGCTGCGCGAGCACAATCCCGGACTGACCGTTAGTGATGATCTCGAACTCCGCGATCTGGAGCAGCTTGAGCCCGAGGAATTGCAGGAGTCGCGACTGATCTGTTTCGGCGGCCCGCTGACTCTGCAGAGCGATGTGGTGAAGCAGATCGGCCACGGCGCCTATCAGTTTTACTACGCGCCGCTGCAGTACCCGGGGCTGGCGCCCACCACCGCCCAGGAGGCCGAAGATGATGGGCCGTGCGTTTCGGTGATCGCGCAATCGATCGGCGACGCCGCGCCGTTCGATCAGATCCTCGACATCGAGACCGTCACGCTGCCGCCGAACATCGAGGCCCCACAGCGCGATCTGATCGCCTTCACCCGTCTCGCCCGGATGTTCTGGCGCCTATCGCACGCCATCGCTTGCGAAAGCATGCCCGCGGAGCCGCGCAGCACCCGTCTCAACTGACAGACCTACCCGGACGTTCGGACGCAGGTCGGCGCGCTGGGCCGGCCCCGCGCTGCGCTGGACCGCGCGAGTGCACGGCGTGTCGCCGCCTAGTCAAATTTTGAGTTCGGGAAAATTCGAAATGGCGCGCCCGAAAGGATTCGAACCTCTGACCCCCAGATTCGTAGTCTAGCATGCACGTTTGTTTCAACGCGGCAAAACTGCAAACTTGGTAGGAAGCTGCGGACGGCTTTTCAATGGGTTAGATGGTTGATTGCAAACTGTTTGGTGCTGTCGTGAGCAAGCACCAATGCCCGCCAAATCGGTTTTCGATATCCAACGATCTGGAAGCAATTCGGGGTCTTCGACGCGCGTGGACGGCCGCAAGCCCCTGGGCTCGTAGGCGCTTTATCAGCGAGCTGATTGATCCTGTTTGCCTCAGCGAAGCTGAGCCGCCGACGATCGATGTTGAGACTCCCAAGTGAGCTGGCAAGCAAGAATGGAGCTTGAGGACGCCTGGCGCAGTGCCACGCCCGATTTCCGGCGCGTCGTGATCGTTCACCAGCGAGGCGAACCATGACGTCGCCTCCGCTCGACTTGGAGTGGTTCTTCTCAGTTTGGGAGAAACCCATGCATCCGGTGATCGCGGACGAGCGGCGGCCCATTCAGACGCGGCTGGAGGTTTGCTGCAAAGTGATGCAAACCTATCGGGGGTTTTCGCCACCGTGGCGAAAACCTCTGCGATTGGTGGCCCTCGATCTGCGCGGAAAGATCTTTTCCACGGTGGAAAAGATCGGTCGCATCGTGGTTCGCGCCACGGTGGCGCAAACCCCCATCAGGATTGGAGCTGGCCCGCATTTGATTTGCCCCGCCATGGGGCAAATCTCTCGGCGCAGCCTCACGGGCGCGTCCCCCGCTCCCCCGCGCATCGGCGTGGCGGCGGTCCGAACCCTCTCACGGTGGCGAAGACCACCACCAATTACCGATCTCCCGCCACCTGTTGCAGATCGGCAACCGATAGTCGCGGGGGTTTGCGGGAGTACGCAACTAACTGTCTCTCGCCGGATGTCATTGCGACACAATGCGTTTTCTTGTCGTTGCGAGAGTGGAGAGAGTTTCGCGCGCGCGTATACGCGTGAGAGAGGGGCATGGGAGAGTGCCAGCGTCGTTCATAGCTTGGCGAACAATTTCTCATGCGCGTTACGGAAAAACTATCTCTACCCGCTCTACTGTCTCTCAATTACAAGTAACTATCTCATATATCTCTCAAACTACCTTTCTACCACGACAACTAACTATCTCATAACTATCGCAAACTATCGCAAGAGGCAGGCGAGGCCTCCCTGAGCTAAGCGAATCTGCTTTGTTGAGGAGATGATGATTTGGCTGCTTGGGTAGGTGCGAAATGACGCTGACGACGGACGATCTGAAAATCATCGAAGGAAGCGTGAGGGTGGCGGATCTGCGGCTGGCGCGCGCGCTCGGCATTGGAAAGCCGATCGAGATCCGGAAACTGATCAATCGGCACCGGGTCGAGCTCGCTGCTTACGGTCAGCTCGTTGGTGCGCCAGCACCCGGCAAACGGACCGCCGACGCGGAATTCTGGTTGAACGAACAACAAGCGTTGGTGGTGTGCGTGCTCGCGAACTGCACTCACTCAGCAGCAGTCCACCGCGAGCTGATCGATCTGTTCGCGCAACATCGGCTCACGCTCTTGCGTGAATGCCGTCTAATCTTCGGCCGGAGAGCCGCGGCGAAATTCTGGCGCCAAATTGGCTTGCCTGCGGTGGCGGGAGACGAGCCGGCCGCGCGAGCTTCGCGCGCCGGCGAAGCCAATGTCGATCAGGTGAAGCGCTTCCTCGCTGCGGCGACGGCGCGGCGGCCCGGGGCGCAGGTGCAATCGAGCGTACTCTACTCAGCCTATCGCACATGGTGCGATTCGACCGGGGCGGATGTCATGCTCACTCAGACCATGTTCTCGCTAATCATCGGCCGCCTCGGGTTCGCGAAGCGCTGCTCCAGCGTAATGTTCTGGACCGGCCTGACCCTGGTCAACCACCTCGCTGCGGTGCCGACCGGCGAGGCCACGGGCCGGCTGCTTTGACGGGTCCTTTCCCGCCAAGGCCGATCGCGGGTCGAGGCGACCCCGAAATTTCGCTCGCTGAGATCAAATTTAGAGCTAAGATCAAAGTGCTAGAAGTGGTTGTTTCTGCAGCTTTTGCATAGCTCGCTCGGTTGGACCGAATTGGTTCCTGCTCGGAACTAATTCTCTGCCGAGCCGACAGTCGCCGGCATGATCAGCCTTTTCCCCTGCGAGGGTTCACACCTCGGCAGCCCTGCGGGAAGGGGGCGCGGGGGCGCCTCAGCAGTGTAGTAGCGGCGCTGTGGATCATCCTCTGATTTCGATCGCCCAGCGTCACCCATAATCACCCTCCGTCACCCAAAGGGTCCGACTAAAACGCTCGGCAGTTCGAAAAGCCGTTGCGACGCAGCCGTTTCTCGCAAACGCTGCGGGAATGCTAAAAGCCGCTCTGCGAAAATTCACTGATCTCATCACCCGCGCGTACGATGGCGCGGCCGGCGGGCGCCGTTGGCGCGGTCAATCCGAGATGCCGGTTATGTTGTCCGCGATGCACGCCGCACGTGGGCCGCTG
This sequence comes from Rhodopseudomonas sp. G2_2311, assembly GCF_047501505.1. Lineage (NCBI taxonomy): Bacteria > Pseudomonadati > Pseudomonadota > Alphaproteobacteria > Hyphomicrobiales > Nitrobacteraceae > Rhodopseudomonas > Rhodopseudomonas sp. G2_2311. Next base: position 258,483 of record NZ_JAZDRK010000002.1, on the reverse strand, counting down.
GCGCGACGTGCGCGCTATCTCGCCGGCAGCAATCCGCTGGCGGCGTCCGGTGTGGAGGCGTGGGTGTCCGGCCTGATCGGCACCGGCATCAAACCGCAATCATCACATGCCGATCAGTCCATCCGATCAGCGCTCAACCTCGCATTCGAAAACTGGACCGATGACGCCGACGCGGACGGGCTGACCGATTTCTATGGCTTGCAGGCGATAATGGTTCGCCGGATGGTCATCGACGGTGAAGCCTTCGCGGTGCTCGGCACGATCGACGGTCGCTTGCGTGTTCGGTTGGTCGATCCGGAGCAAGTCGATCCGTCCCTCAACCGTGAACTGGAAGGTGGCCGGCGCATCGTTCAAGGCGTCGAGTTCGACGCCATCGGCCGCCGGGTCGCTTACCACATTCTGCCCGAACGGCCCGGTATGCCGTTCGCGCATCTGCCGCTCAACGCCACGCGCGTCCCGGCGGAAGACGTCGTGCACATGTTCCGCCCCGAGGTGCCCGGTCAGGTCCGCGGGATCTCTTGGTTCGCTCCCGTGTTGCTGCGGATCGCCGATCTCGATAGCTGGCGCGACTCGCAGCTCGTGCGCCAGAGGGTGGCCGCGGCTCTCGCCGGCTTCGTCACCAACAGCGGCGGCACGGGCGCACCGTTCGAAGGTGAACAAACAGGTGCAGCGCTGATCGGAGGCCTGGAGCCCGGCACGATCAAGTTTCTCGACCCTGGACAGGACATCAAGTTTTCGACGCCCGCCGACATCGGCGCGGAAGTGATCGACTTCGCCAAGATCACCGAACGCGAAATCTCGGTCGGCCTCGGCGTGCCGGCGGCGGTGATGACCGGCGACCTATCGGACGTGAACTATTCGAGCATCCGCGCCGGCCTGGTGGAATGGCGGCGGCGGATCGAAGCGACGCAACACGGCGTGGTGTCATTCCAGCTCATCCGGCCGGTGTGGCGGCGCTGGGCGACCCTTGAGGTGTTGTCCGGCCGTATCACCGGTACGGTTGCCGCGGCGCTGCCGATGAAGGCGATCACGCCAAAGCAGCAGTGGGTCGACCCCGCCAAGGACGTCAAGGCTGAGCTCGACGCCATTTCGGGCGGGCTGATGTCCCGCCGCGAGTCCGTGGCAAGCCGCGGCCTCGACATCGAAGCGCTCGACGCTGAGATCGCCGCCGACAAGGCGCGCGCTGACGCCCTCGGGCTTGTGTTCACCGCCAAACCCAAGCCGACGGCAGCCGAGCTGATCGCGTCGGCGAGCGAGGATCAACCATGACGATGACGCTAACCCGCAACGCGCCGTCGCCGGACCTTCTGACGCGCGAGGCGCCCATCCGCGCATCGAGCTGGAACGCGGAGCGGCGCACGTTCGAACTGGTGCTGTCGGCCGGAAGCTCCGTCGAGCGGTACGACAACGCCGGCGCCTTCGACGAAGTGCTCGATCTTCGGGGCGCGATGGCGCCGCCGCTGTTGCCGCTGCTCGATAATCACAATCGGTTCGCACTCGACGGCCGTCTCGGCGAAGTCAGCAACGTCAAACTGATACGTGGCGAGCTGATCGGCCTGGCGCGACTGTCGCGCCACTCGCCGATGGCGCAGCGCGTTGCGGCCGAACTGGGCGACGGCGTCAAGTTCGGCGTGTCGATCGGATATCGCGTGACCGCCTGGGCGGAGCGCATGAACACGAGAAATAAGCGGCGCGAGAAGGTGGCGACGGCCTTCGAAGTGCTCGAAGCCTCCCTCGTCGCCATTCCGGCCGATCAGGTCGCAACTACCAGGAGCCTTCCGATCATGGAACCCGAGACCACCATCACCAATCCGCCGCCGGCGGTGACCATCCCGCCGCCGGCCCCGACCACTACGCCGGCACAGACCATGACCCGCGCGGCGATCAACGTCGAGATCCGGAGCATCGCCAACACCGCCGGCCTCGGCGATGCCTGGGCGAACCAGCACATCGACAACGAGGCCCAGCTCGACACCGTCCGCGCTGCGGCGCTCGCCGCGATGGCGCAGCGATCGGTGGCGGCGAACTCGATCCGCAGCACCGGCGCCACGATCATCACCGACCACACCGATCCGGTCGCGATCCGCTCGGCGATGGCCGATGCGCTGGCGCATCGGCTGGCGCCCGCCCTGTGCAAGATCGAAGGCCGCGCGATCGAATATCGCGGCAGCCGGATTCTCGACATGGTCGGCGAACTGGCGACCGCGAACGGCGATCGGCTCAACCTCCGCGATCAGGACGCGCTGCTGCAGCGTGCAGTCGGCGCGCACAGCACCAGCGACTTCCCACTGCTGCTGGCGGCAGCGGCGAACAAGGCGCTGCTGGCGCAGTATCAAATCGCTGCGCCGACGTACCGCAAATGGGCGGCGCGCAAGCCGTTTGTCGATTTCAAGGACCATCAATTCCTTCGCGTCGGCGATTTCCCCGCGTTTAAGGAGATCGCCGAGAACGGCGAGGTGAAGTACGGCAGTATCTCGGAGAACGCCGAGAAGGTTGCCGCCAAAGAATACGGCACCGGCATCGCGATCGGGCGCCGCGCGCTGATCAACGATGATCTGTCTGCGCTGTCGGACTTCTCCAGCATGATCGCGATGCGTGCGGCGGTCGATGAAAACCGGATCGCGTACGGGGTGCTGAAGGCTAACGGCAACCTGTCCGACGGCAAGGAGCTGTTCCACACCGATCACGGCAACAAAGCGGCGGCGGGCACGGTGCTCGACGGCACCAACGTCAGCGCCGCGGTGGTGGCACTTCGCAGACAGAAGTCGCTCGATGGTCTCGCGCTCAACCTCCAGCCGGCTTACCTGGTGGTGGGCCCAGCCCGCGAAGTCGCTGCCCGCCAGCTGCTCACCGCGATCATGGCCACCAAGTCCGCCGATGTGAACGTCTGGGCCGGCTTCGCCGAACTGATCGTCGACGCGGAGATCACCGACAATCGCTGGTACATCTTCGCCTCGCCCGGCAGCGCACCTGTGGTGGTCTTTGGCTATGTCGGCGGTGCCGAAGGTCCGCAGGTTCGCACCGAGCGCGACTTTGACACGCAGGCCGTGAAGGTCGCGGCCGGGCTCGACTTCGCCGCCGGCGCGGTCGACTTCCGCGGCGCTTACTCCAACGCCGGGGCCTGATCATGACCGACATGGTGACCATCGGCGGCGTCTTGATCGACACCAGCAACCCTTGCGAAGTCGCCAAAGCGCTTCGCAAGGTCGAGCTGCGGGTCGCCGCCGGTGAAAACGCCGTGTCGGTGAAGTTCGAGGACCACGAAGTTCAGTTCGGTGCCTCGAACGTGAAGCGGCTGCGCGAGCTGATCGCTGAGTATGATCGGCAATGCAATCCCCGCCGCGTCCACACCTTCCTTCCATCGTTCAGCAAGGGATTTGACTGATGAAGAACTTCGTTCAACCCGGTGACAGCATCACCGTTCCTGCCCCGTCGGACGTCCTATCAGGTGATGGCGTGCTCGTTGGATCGCTGTTCGGCGTCGCGAATGCGGACGCTGACAGCGGCTCTGACGTGGTGCTTTCGACCGAGGGCGTATTCAGCCTTCCGAAGAAGAGCGCGCAGGCCTGGACCGTCGGGGCGGCGATCTATTGGGACGCTGCCAACGGCGAAGCGACCACCGCGAAGGACGACGGCGGAACGCCCGCCACGGCACACACCCTGATCGGCAACGCTGTCGCGGCTGCTGCGAATCCGTCGGCAAGCGGCGTCGTGCGCCTCAGTGTCTGATCGCTGCCGGCGATCAAACGTCGAAGAGTTGCGTCGGTGCGTCGATAGCACCGGCTGAACGTCCAAGCGGCGGGTGACGGTGCAAGGCTAGGCCAGTCTTTCAGTCCAACGCGCTCCCGCCACCTGAAGATATCAGGCGCGTTGCGACACGGTCAGGGGTGGGTTGGCCCCCACACGGCGCAGATCCCGCACGGTCCTCCTCCGTGCCTCCAAGCGCGTTCGCCGGCCGCGGCTCAGCAACCCGCGGCCGGCATCCTCTTCCTTAAGCAACCGGAAAGCGTCGGAAAGGGAGGCTGCGGTGAGAGTTCTCGAAATCAAGTACGACACCTCGTCCGTCAGCCGAATGGCGCGCACGTTCGCATCTGTAGGCCGCCAGACGCGCACCGTGGTGCTGGTGCGCGCGGTCAACCATACGGGTGCAAAGGCGCTCACGCAGATGCGCCGCGTCCTCGTTCCACAGACCGGGTTGAAGGGCAAGACCATACGTCGCGCGGTGGCGTCCAAGAAGGCGTTCAACGGCGGCGACTTCGTCATCCGTTCCAAAGGCGGAAACATTCGCCTTAAGCATTTCGGCGCCCGTGAGACGAAAGGCGGCGTCAGCGCCGCGCCGTGGGGCGTGCGCAGGATCTTTCCTCATACGTTCATCAAGGGAGGAGCGTTCCCGAAGCGGGTGCCCCTCAATATGGGCGGCCACGTGTACAAGCGCATCGGCAAGAACCGCTTGCCGATCGAGGGCGGGCGCTCCGGCCTATTCATTCCGGAGGAGATGATCTCCGGCAGATCTGCGGACGCCTTTCGATCGACGATCGAGCGGGAGCTGCCGAACCGAATTGCTCACGAGCTCTATCGAGTTCTTGCGAAGTAAAGACCGAAGGATAGCAGCGCGATGAAAGTAATCGAGGCTAAGGCAATCATCAGCGCCGCGGACAAGTCTGGCGGTGTGTTCGATGCGATTGCCCGGAAGCTGGAACGCCTTTCCAGTGTTGCCACGCGGGCGAGTAGTCGGGTCGCGGCGGCGGGAAGCGTCGCGGCGGCCTCCGAGCGGGCCGCCTCGGCAAGCGCGCGCGTCGGTGGTGCGGCTGGGCTTGCGGCAGGGCGCTTAGCTGTCGGCGCTGCCTCGCGCGTGCTGGCGCCGGCGGCCGTCGCTTATGGTGGCGTCAAGTCGGTCAAGCGCTTCGCTGAAACCGACATGGCGCTAACCCGGATCGGCATCACCGCCGATGCGACGGATGAACAGATCGGCAAGCTCAATAAGTCGGTGCGTGATCTCGCCTTCGCCTCGGGCAAATCGTTCAATGAGGTTACCAGTGGCCTCGAAAGCCTGGTTGCCGGCGGCATGGATCTGCCGCAGGCAATGCCGGCGCTGCCGGCGATCGTGCAGACTGCGCAGGCTGCAGGCGCCGAAGTCAGCGACATGGCCACGACTACGCTGGCGCTCAACCAGGCACTCGGAATTTCAACCGACAAGATGCAAACCGCGTTCGACGTTCTGGTGACTGGTGGCAAGGCCGGAAAGTTCGAACTCAAGGATATGGCCCGCTACATGGCGTCGATGGCCCCGCAAGCTGCTGCGATCGGGCTCAAGGGCGAGGCAGGCTTGAAGCGTATCGTCGCCGTGCTGCAGACGATTCGTGCAGGATCTGGAACGACTGAGGAGGCGGCGTCATCTTTCTCCGACTTGCTGGGCAAGATGGAGACCGATGAGACGCAAAACAAGTTTAAGAAATTCGGTATCGACATCCGCGCGCAGATGGATAAGGCGCGGAAGTCGGGGCGGGACCTGATCGACGTTCTTCTCGAAATGACTGAGAAGGCCACCAAAGGTGATCTGTCGAAGATCCCTCAGTTGTTCGGCGACAAAGAGGCCCGGCGCGCAGTTCTGTCGCTGCTTCAATATCGCGACCTGATGAAGGAGGTCACCGAAAAGCTTGGCAAGTCGGCCGGCTCGGCGATGAAGGATTTCGAACGTGCGATGGATCGTCCTCAAACGGCGATCAACAGGTTGTCCGAAAGCTTTGACCGCCTTTGGGAGGCCGCCGGCCGGGGCCTGGATGCGGCTGGTGCGTCGAAGGGGATGGATAAGGTCGCAAAAGTAATCGATGAGGCGGTCGATTATAAGAACAAGCCGGAGGAGGAACGCAATCGAATCCGTGCGGACGTTGAACGACGCACCGCCCTGAAGTGGCAGGCGTTGGCGCTTGAGGGGAAAATCAAGTTCTACGAGTCTCTCGATGGGTCGAAAGATCCAACGATTTGGGAACGCCTGAATGGGCACCCTGGTGCCGATCGCGAGAAGCTACTCGAAGCTTTGAGGTTGGAATTATTCGGCATTCGTGGAGCGATGTCGGCGGCGTCTCCGCAAGATCTCCCGCCGATCATGTCCGAGAAGGAGATCGAAGCGTTCAAGGCGGCGCAGGAGGAGCTGCGAAAACGGGCTGAGGCAGAGGCGGCGAAGCAGCAGTCGAAGGACGTTCGCCCGGGTGTGCCGCTGCCCCGGTCAGACCCGCGCAAGGAGCGGCCTTGGGAAAACAACATCCTTGACCTTCCCGCTCGCACAGCGCCTCGCGACGTGAACGTGACCGGAGAAGCGACAGTAACTAACAAGGTCAACGTCGATCTCAAGCTCAATACGGAGCTGTTCCGCGCTGAGGTGCGGGACATTGTCAAATCTGAGGTCGCGAAGGTCCCTCTTCGCGGAAACAGTCCTAACGGCCCTGGCTCAAAGGGCCGTTCGTCCCCCGACGTAGCGCCTGGTGGATCGGGTGCGACGGGCGGGTGGTGATGGAGTCTCCCTATGTCGATCGATGAACTATCATCACGCGTGGATGCTCTGACAAAGCGGTTGGCTTTGCTTGAAGATAGAGCTGCTGCGGCCTCCGTCGTCTCATGTGTAGCGGTCGGATTTCTGATCGCTGGAATGAACGTGTCCCCCCGCGACGTGATTCGAGCGCTGCGCAGCACAAAAGCAATCGTGTCGGCGGTCGATGAGTCCGAGACTGCTGATCCGGACGTGGCGCTGCGGCAACTGCGCATTGAGCAATTTATCCAAGACGAGATCGACCTGATCGAACAACAGATTAACGCGTACGGATCGTAGGCGAGCAGCTGCGGTCAATTTGCGCCGACGGCGGATGAAACCGCGGCGCGATAGGACGGCCGGGGTGCTGCAACGCCCCGGCCGTCGGTTGCGAGGTGGCGGTGATGATGGTGGGGGCTGCGCTCGATACTGATCGGCCGATCGGGCCGCCGCGGGAGCTGAGCAAGAGCGGGTTCGCAAGCCTGATCGGCGTCTCGCCCGGTCGCGTGTCGCAGATGATCAAGGACGGCTTGCCTGTCGAGGTGAACGGTAAGATCGACGTCGCCCGCGGAAAGCTTTGGGTTCAGGAGAATATAGACCAGCGTCGCAGCGTGGCGCAGCGCCAGGCCGAACTGCCGCTGGGCAGCCGGAATAAGGAAAGCCATCGCGACCGGCTGCTGCGCGAGCAAGCGGATAACGCGGCGCTGAAGAACCAGATCCTGCGCCGCGAATACGTGAAGGCGAGCGAGGTCGAGGCGCGGTGGGCGGACGTGCTGCGGCGGTTGCGCTCGAAGATCCTCGCGGTGCCGTCGCGGGTGCGGCAGGCCTGCCCGAACCTCTCGGCTCAGGATGTCGCGGCGATCGATAGCGAGCTGCGCGCCGCGCTCGAGGAAATGGCGGGGCCGGCCGATGCTTGACGCCTGCGACACGCTCGAGGAAGTGGAGCGCCGCGCGCTCGAATCGCTGCGGCCGCCGCCGCGGCTGACGCTGTCCGACTGGGTTGAGCATAACATTTACCTGCCGCACGGCGTATCGTCGTTGCCGGGCCTGGTGCAGCTCTGGCCCTTCCAACGCGAGATTGCCGACGCGATCGGAGATCCCGCGATCGAGCGGGTGACGCTGGTCAAGCCGGTGCGCGTGGGGTTTACAACGCTTCTCACCGGCGCGCTCGGCGCCTTCGTCGCGAACGACCCGGCGCCCATCCTGGCGCTGCTGCCGACCGAGGCTGATTGCCGGGACTACATGGTTTCGGAGATCGAACCGATTTTCTCGGCCTCGCCGGTGCTCGCCGATGCGCTCGGCGAAGCAAAGGACGAGTCTGGCCGCAACACCATCCTGTCCCGTCGCTTCCCTGGCGGCTCGCTTAAGATTGTCGCCGCCAAAGCGCCGCGCAATCTTCGCCGGCACACCGCGCGGGTGCTGCTGGTCGATGAAGCTGACGGAATGGAAGTGACCGCCGAAGGTCCGCCGATCGCGCTGGCAGAAAAGCGCACCCTGTCGTTCGCCGACCGTAAGATTGTGATCGGCTCGACGCCGACCTTCGAAGGCACCAGCTATATTCTGCGGAGCTACTCGCTCAGCGATCGGCGGATATTCGAGACGCCGTGTTTCGATTGCCGCGCGCCGCACGAAATCGTTTGGAGCGACATCCAATGGCCCGAGGGCCGGCCGGCTGAGGCTTACTACGTCTGCCCATCGTGCGGCTGTGTCGTATCCGAACGACACAAGCTAGAGATGGTGAACGGCGGCGCCTGGCGCGCGACCGCGCCGGAGGTGATCGGCCACGCCGGCTTTCGGCTCAACGCGCTGGTGTCGCTGCTGCCGAACGCGAGCTGGGGGAAGCTGGCTACAGAATTTGTCGCGGCGAAGAGCGATCGCACCACGCTGCAGGTGTTTGTGAACACCATCTTGGCGGAAGGCTTCCGCGTCGATGGCGGCGAGGAGATCGACGACGAAGCCCTGGCGAAGCGGGCAGAGCCCTTCGGTTGCGAGGCGATGCCCGAAGAGGTGCTGGCGATCACTGCCGGTGTCGACGTGCAGCGCGATCGGCTCGAAGTCACGTTACTCGGTTGGACTGAAGCTGGCCCAATGCTGGCGCTCGGTGCGTTCGTGATCTGGGGGCGTCCAGAGGACGACTCGACCTGGGCAGAACTCGACGACCTTCTGAAGAGGCGTTTTCCGCACCCGCTCGGCGGCACGATCGGGATCGACGCGACGGCGATCGATTCTGGCGACGGCGAAACAATGGAGCAGGTTTACAAGTTCTGCTTTCCTCGCGCCGCGCGGAAGATCTTCGCGATCAAGGGTGACGGCGGCTTCCGGCGGCCATTCATCGAACGTTCTTCGTCGAGCAAGGCCCGCGGCGGGATGCTCTTCATCGTCGGCGTCGATCCGATCAAGGACCACATCACCGCCAAGCTGACCGGCGGCAATGGCGCGATACGGTTCTCGGACACGCTGCCGGCGAGCTGGTACGAGCAGCTCTGCAGCGAGCGCGCGATCATCCGCTACTCACGCGGGCAGCCGACGCGGCGATTCGAACGCATCCCCGGCCGGCGCGCCGAGGCGCTGGATTGCGTCGTCTATGGGGTGGCGGCGCGGTATCTGCTCAACATCAATTGGGCCGCGCGCGCCGAGGCGCTGCGCAGCCCCGAACTCGCATTGGCTCCGGCAATGCGACCGCGGGTGATCAGGTCGAGTTGGATTGATGGGTGAGGCCAAATTGGCACGTCGGTGTTCGCACCAACGCAGCTACGATTAGTCAACGAGAAGGCCAGTCGATCCAATCGCAATTTGACCTCGCCGCCTTGGACAGCTGTACTGATACTCACCCGTGAGGTGATGCTCGACCAGCGAGTGCCCAGAGAAGAAAATGCAGGTCCGGGAGATCATCAATGGCTTATCACCATAGCCGGACAGCACCTTGACTTCGAAGCGCTCGTACACCAATGGCTCGTACCACCATCCGGCCAGAGCAAGGAGAGCAAGCAAAACTCCAAGCGCTCGCATCTGGAGTATCGCCTAACTGAATTCAATCGAGAGCAGCTTCTCACCGCGCTTCTTGAACCTGCCGAACTGCTGAGGTTGACCGTGGCTGCACGGTCCAAAGACCACCTCGGCGTCGTCTGGAAGGTGCGCGATCGCGTCTCGGATGTCGCCAACGGTCAAGTAACCATCGGGGCTTCCTGAAATCATCGTCCCGCTCGGCACGTGCGTGCGGTTGTAGTTTGGGTGGCTCATGACCATGCTCCACATTGCGGCTCGAATCGAGCACCGTGGCGAAGTCTAGCGATTTGGTTGAGAGATTCACCGCGTGCCGAGGCGCCCCCAAGGTGGGGATGGATTTTTAAGCAAATCAGTGGCAGCGTGTCCGTGGGCGTGACAACCCGGACCAGAGCTATAGCCGCACATCCTTGGTCAGGATGCTCCCGATTGGCGTCGGGGGTGACGGCTGAATGAGGTTCGCCAACTTGGCGTGGCCTCGACGGACGCACTTGGCGGTGCGGCTCCGAACCCTGCCATTTTGGCCGGGGTCGGGCGTGCTGTCCAGAGGGGCAACCCTTAAAAGCGCTCGGCGTGTCGCTCTGGCACGTTGTCACCCCCCGGCTGCAGCGGCTGATCCGCTGCGCAAGGGCCGTGACAAGCCCTCAGACCAGAGCACCACCAATGACCCTTCATCACCCAATGTGCCCGCCGCTGCGCGGCGTTAACAGTTACTTAGCTACCGAAGCCCGGATTGTCGCCGAGGACGATTCGCACATCGCGATCGTGCTGCGCATCCCGAAAGCAGCCGTAGCCCGCAACCTCGCTTTTCTCGCTGCGCTCGCCGATGTGACGCCGCTGGCCGATCCACATCCGACGCCGCGCGCGGCAGCGGTCTAGAGGGATGCGTCATGGATCAGCCCCGCGCCGTCCCTTCCGTGGTTAACCACGGGTTAATTCCATCCGCGACGGACGCTCGGCCGTCGGACACGATGAGCGTGCCCAGCGCGTCCGCTGCGGCTTGTGAAAGCGTTTCGAGGAGAACCCTGATGACCACCGCCATTGCCGCCGTTGCCGCCACCGCCGTCCCCGTTGCCGCCATCGCCGCCACGCCGTCGATCGCCGCCGACGGCAGCCGGCCGTTGACCGAATCCGAGATCGTTCTCGACGATCTGTGGATCCGGCGGCGGGCGTTGGCTGGAAAGGTTCAGGAATTGCTCTCCGCCGCCCGCGCCACCGCTAGAGCAGAAGGCGCCACGCCGGCGGTGATCGACGCCGCCTGGGCTGCATATGAGGCCGCGGTGCGCCCGATCATCCGCGCGGTCTTGGACTTCGAACACGAAATCGATGCACTGCCTGCCTCGATCAATCAGACCGGTGCGCTGCTGTTACTTTCGCTGCATGAATTTTCCGGACGCGCCGGGGAGTCGATGGAAGAGGCGGCCGCCCTCAATCCGGAAGTTGGGGCGGTGATTCGTGTCATCGAAGCCTTGACGCCGTCGCTGGCCGGCGCGGTCGGCGTCGACGCTGTGGATCTGTTGTCACACCCCGACCGCGCGATCAGCGCGGCTCCGTTCTTCACCTGAGCCGGGCGGTGGCGCGGCTTCAAATCGGGGCCGCGCTGCCATTTTACGATAATTTACCTAGCGTGCCGCCGGTCGCTCATGCGAGTAGCCCGGCCCCGATGGTCAAATCTCTGTTGACAGTTCGTCAGAGCTATCGGAAGGTTACTCCGACACAATGTCGGAGATTCGAGATCATGGACACCGTTCGCCTTCGCCCTCTCTGTTACGCGCTCGGCTTCAACGCTACCCGCCCGGAACAGTGGATCAGTCGTGGCTACTTCAAGCCCTCCGAAGCTGGCGTCCCCGGCCGGGCCCGAGAGCTTACCAAAGACGACGCGCTGAAACTCCTGGTGCTCGTCGAACTGGTGGACGCCGGGATCGACGCCGCTGCCATCCATCGGGATATTCGGTTCCTCCACAGGTTCAGAGGAGAGCGCGCTTTCCTTGTGATCTCGCGAGGAGAGATCGGTCTGATTATCCCGGCGACTGAAAGAGGCTCGCCAGCTCCGACGGATGATGAATGCACCCGCGTTGCGTTGCCGCCTGGGCACTATCGCTCCGACGTCGTTCGCGAGAGCGACCTACTTCGCGTGATCACTGACCCGCACAAAACTGTCTCTTTCGTCGTGAGCCTCGATCGACTTTCCGAAAGGGTGGACGCTGCGTTCGAAGAGATTGCGGCCAAGGAAGAGGCGGACGCTTAGCTCGCGCTTCCTCCTTACCAGAGGTTTGACCTGTGGATAGTACCAAGCACTCCGACAAACAGAACCTCCGCCGCGCCAGCGCGGCGGCTTACCTGCGGGAACGCTATGGCCTGCGCTGCGCGGCGACGACACTGAAGAAATACGCCAGCCGCGGCGGCGGCCCCCGATTCCATCGCGTCAACCGCACCGCGCTGTACCCGCTCGCCGAGCTTGACCGATGGGCCGCGCAGAAACTTGGTCCGCTTCATGGACACGCCGCCGATCGCGCGCCCGGAGATTTCGACACCACCAGCGCCGCCGTGGCGGCGTTGAACTAAGGCCGAAACGAACGCCAGGGACCGCTGCAATGGCACGGCTGCAACAGACCTTCAAGCAAGGCGACGTGTCGCGAGCCGTCAAGGGCGCGATGGCAGCAGGCATCAAGGTCGAGAGCGTCGAGATCACGCCCGGCGGCAAGATCATCATCAAGGCCGAAACCGATCGGCCTATCGTCGCGGCCGGCTCACCGCTGGACGAATGGAGAAGCGGCCGTGGTGCGCGCTAATCTCAAGGGCGTCTTCTGTACCTACAAGCACCGCGGGACGCCGCGCGAGCGACGCTACTGGTATCACCGCAAGACCAAGCGCCCGCTGCGTGGCGAGCCGGGCTCGCCCGAATTCATGATCGACTTCGCCGAAGCAGAAAAGCTGATCGTCGACTACCACGCCGGCCGGCTGAATAGCCTGATCCGCAAGTACACCGGCTCGGATGAGTTCGCCGCGCTGGCGGCCAGCACGCAAGCCGACTATCGCCGGATGTTGACGACGGTCGAAGTCGAGTTCGGCGACATGCCGATGGCGGCGCTGGAAGATCCTCGCGTCCGCCGCGATTTCCTCGATTGGCGAGAGAAGGTCTCGCGCGCGTCGGGCGCGCGCGAGGCCGACAACCGGCTGTCGATCGTCTCGGCAATGCTGACCTGGGCAGTTGAGCGCGGCCACCTGCTCAGCAACCACGTCAAAGGATTCCGCCGGCTGTATCACTCCAATCGAGCCGAAATCATCTGGCTGCCCGAACACGTTGACGCCTTCATGAAGGTGGCACCGGTGGAGCTGCAGCGCGCGCTGATCATCGCTCTGCACACCGGGCAGCGGCAGGGCGACATCCTGCGCATGCCGTGGTCGGCCTACGACGGCAAGGCGGTGACAGTGCGTCCGGCGAAGAACAACCGCGCCGGCCGGCGCGCGGCGGCGGTGCGGGTGCCCTGCACCAGGGCGCTGCGCGCGATGCTGTCGAAATTGAAGCGGGTGTCGCCGCTGATCCTAGCGACCAAGACCGGCAAGGCATTCCAGAAACGCTATTTCGCCCGGCAGTGGGAGATCGCCACCAAGGCGGCCGGGCTCGACGCTGTGGTGATCGACGGCAGCGACCCGACGGGCCTGCACTTCCACGACCTGCGCGGAACGGCTGTGACGATGCTGTCGGAAGCCGGCTGTACGCCTCAGGAGATCGCCACCATCACCGGGCATTCGCTGAAGCGGATCCACGAAATCCTCGAGCGATACCTCGCCCGCACCAGGGCGCTGGCCGAAGGCGCTATCGCCAAGTTCGAGAACTCACCGAGAACGAAATTTGCAAACCGGCTGCAAACTCGCGTCGCCGCAAAACCCGCGAAGAAGGGAAAAGCCAATGGAAAATAATGGCTTGAATGGCGCGCCCGAAAGGATTCGAACCTCTGACCCCCAGATTCGTAGTCTGGTGCTCTATCCAGCTGAGCTACGGGCGCGTCTGCCGCGGGCTCGCTGGGCGTTAAGGCCTGGAGCCGCTGGCGTTCCGCAGCGGCGAAGCGCTGCGAAGGCCGCCATAGCTAGCGGCTCCGGTTCGGATTGGCAAGCGCCCCGGCTGCTCTTTTCTTACGGATTGACGACGCTGCGGCCGTCTTGGGGATTGTCAGCGGCAAAGGCAGCCTGCGACCATGCCAACGCGTGCCCGCGTGGACGGCCACTGGGCTCGAAAAATCTTCAATTGTAGAGAGTTAGGCGCGCGCGCGTTCGCTGCGCAGGCTGTGCAGATCGACCGGGCGGTCGGGGATCGAGATCCGGAAGGTGGCGCCGATCGTGCCCTCCACCAGCTTGATCTCGCCGCCATGGGCCCGCACCAGCTCGGCCGCAATGGCGAGGCCGAGGCCCGAACCGCCAGCGCGAACCGAGCCGTGGAACGCCTCAAACAGGTGATCGCGCGCCTTCTGCGGCACGCCGGGGCCGGTATCCGACACCTCGAGCACCGTCACCGAGCCTTCCCGGCGGCCGGTGATGCGGATCTGCTGCAGGTTGGCGTCGTTGCGCGGCTGGCCTTCCAGCGCCTGGGCGGCGTTGCGCACCAGATTGAGCAGCACGCGGAACAGCTGATCCGGGTCGGCATCGATGGTCAAACCGCGCTCGATCGCGCTGACCCAGGTGACCGACGCATCGTCGGCGAGCCCTGCGGTTTCGCGGACGTCGTTGACCAGCGGCTCGATCAGGATGCTGCGGCGGTCCGGCGCCGCTTCCTGGGCGCGGCCATACGACAGCGTCGATTGGCAGAACGCGATCGCGCGCTCCAGCGAGCGCACCAGTTTTGGCGCGAACCGCTGCACCCGCGGATCCGGCACGCTTGAGAGCTGATCCGACAGAAGTTGCGACGACGCCAGCAGGTTGCGCAGGTCGTGGTTGATCTTCGACACCGCCAAGCCGAGCGCAGCCAGACGGCTCTTCTGATGCAGCATCGACACCAGGTCGCGCTGCATGTCCGACAATTCGCGCTCGGCAAGGCCGATTTCGTCGCCGCGCGGGCCGGGCACCACGATCGAGGCCGGGCTTTCCGGATCGCGGCGGAAATTGACCATGTTGGCGGTCAGGCGCCGCATCGGCCGCACGAACAGGAAATGCAGCGCCAGATAGATCAGCGCCGTGGTCAGGCTGGTGATGGTCAGCGACACCAGCAGCAGATTGCTGGAGAACCGATACATCGCATTGCGCAGCGGCGCGGCGTCGATCACCACTTCGATGAATTCGGCATTGCCCTCGGCCGGGCCGACCACGCGGATCGTCGGGTTGCCGCTTTCGAGCATCACCACGAAAGAATCCAGGATCGCGCCCCACGGCGTGACGTTCCGCATGTCGACGACGTGGTCGATCTTGGTCGGCAGGTTCGAGCTGGCGAGCAAGCGCCGCTGCTGGCCCATCTTGATCGCCACCGCCCGCGCTTCGATCGAGTCGAGAATTTGCTGCGCGAGGGAATCGGGCACCCGCCCGGACGGCGACGCATCGAGCACCAGCGCCGCGGTGTTGGCGGCGGCGAGGCGGTCGTTCAGCCGGTTCAGCCGATAGTTGGCGATCGACGGCACGTAGATCAGGATTTCGGCGATCAGAATCAGCGGAATCGTCAACAGCAGCAGCTTGCCGGACAGCCCAATTTTAGGCTCCAGGCCGCGCCGCCACGCGTGCGTCTCCGGCTGTTTGTCCGCTGCCTGCACCGATTGTCGCCCTCGGCCCGCTCCTCACCGCCCTGTCGGGCCGGAATCGTGACAATATTTAATGTCAAGATGCTCCTTTGCCAGAAGCAGGTCAAATTACCGTTTCCTCATTCGTGAAGATGAGCGCGCGGTTTCGACACGTCCAAAGCAGTGCGGGGTGCAATTGACGAGAACAGGACGCTCCCGTATAAGCCGCGCCAACTGTCCGCGATGGCCCGGCTCTGCCCGGGGCGGTTCATTATTGGGCTGCATCCGGCTCATTCGTGAGCCGACATCTTCGGGCTTACCCACCACTTATGAATAACTGACCCGGCGACGGAGAACGACCCGTGAAGCGGACTTATCAACCCAGCAAACTGGTGCGCAAGCGCCGTCACGGCTTTCGTGCCCGTCTCGCCACCACCGGTGGCCGCAAGGTGCTGGCGGCGCGCCGCGCCCGCGGACGCAAGCGTCTGAGCGCCTGATCGGGCTTGCCCGGGACCTGTTGATGGAGCGGTTACGGCAGCGGGCGGATTTCATCGCCGTTGCCGGCGGGCTGCGGATCAACGGACCTGCCTTCGTGCTGCAGAGCCTGCGCCGCGAAGACCAGGGCCCGATCCGGGTCGGCTTTACCGTCACCAAGAAAATCGGCACCGCGACCGAACGCAATCGAATTCGACGCAGACTGCGCGAATTGGTGAAGCGGACGGATCGCGGTTTTCTGCTGCCGCACAGCGACTATGTGCTGGTCGGACGCCGTGCGGCGCTGAGCCGCGACTTTGCCGTCATGCTCGGCGATCTGCGCACCGCGCTCGAGCGGGTGGCGCGGCGCTCTCCCAAACCCGCGTGAGTGACGAGACCCGACGATGTCCGACAATCGCAACACCATCCTCGCCGTCGTTCTGTCGGGCCTCGTGCTGCTCGGCTGGCAGTACTTCTTCAACATCCCACAGATGGAAAAGCAGCGCGCCGCCCAGCAGGCGCAGCAGCAGGCCGCCAAGCAGCAGGCCGAAACTCAGACGCCGGGTGCGGCGCAGCCAAGCACGACGCCGGCTTCGCCCGGCGCGCCGGGCGCCGCTCCGGCCAGCCCGCAGCCGGCCGCCGCCCCGACCGTCAGCCGCGAAGCCGCACTCGCTGCTGGGCCGCGCATCAAGGTCGAAACGCCCCGTCTGTCCGGTTCGATCGCGCTGAAGGGCGCCCGGATCGATGATCTGTCGCTGACGCAATATCGCGAGACGGTCGATCCGAAGTCGCCGCCGATCGAGCTGTTCTCGCCGTCGGGCAGCGCCCGTCCGTATTATGCCGAATTCGGGTGGGTCGGCGCCGCCGGCGCCAGCGTCAAGCTGCCGGACCACAACACGGTGTGGGAGCAGGAAGGCACCGGCGCCCTGACCCCGGCCACTCCGATCACGCTGAAATGGGACAACGGTGAGGGCCTCACCTTCCGCCGCCAGATCGCCGTCGACGACCGTTTTCTGTTCACCGTCAAGGACGACGTCACCAACACCGGTGGCGCTCCGGTGACGCTGTATCCGTTCGCGCTGATCTCGCGCCACGGCACCCCGCATGTCGAAGGCTATTACATCCTGCACGAAGGCCTGATCGGCTATCTCGGCGACCAGGGCCTGCAGGAATACAGCTACAGCAAGATCGACGAAGCCAAGTCGGTCGGCTTCAAGGCGACCAACGGCTGGCTCGGTATCACCGACAAGTACTGGGCCTCGGCGCTGCTGCCCGACACCAGCGCTCAGCTCCAGGCGCGGTTCTCGGCCAACAAGGTCGGCAACGTCACCACCTACCAGACCGACTATCTCGAAGACGCCCGCACCGTTCCGATCGGCGGCACCGTCACCGCCAACGCCCGGCTGTTCGCCGGCGCCAAGGAAGCGCGGGTGGTCGGCATCAACTTCCCGTTCGCCGGTCTTGGCGGCTACGATCGCCAGCTCGGCCTGAACCACTTCGATCTGCTGATCGACTGGGGCTGGTTCTACTTCATCACTAAGCCGATGTTCCTGGCGCTGGACTTCTTCTTCCACCTGGTCGGGAATTTCGGCGTCGCCATTCTGCTGGTGACGGTGCTGGTCAAGCTGCTGTTCCTGCCGCTCGCCAACAAGTCCTAC
The DNA here is from genome assembly GCF_047501505.1 of Rhodopseudomonas sp. G2_2311. Classification (NCBI taxonomy): domain Bacteria; kingdom Pseudomonadati; phylum Pseudomonadota; class Alphaproteobacteria; order Hyphomicrobiales; family Nitrobacteraceae; genus Rhodopseudomonas; species Rhodopseudomonas sp. G2_2311. Next base: position 241,117 of record NZ_JAZDRK010000002.1, on the reverse strand, counting down.
GCCTCGATGGCGAAGATGAAGGCGATCCAGCCGCAGCTTGCCGCGCTCAAGGAGCGCCACCCCGACGACAAGGTGAAGCAGCAGCAGGAAATGATGGAGATCTACCGCAAGGAGAAGATCAATCCGGTCGCCGGATGTCTTCCGATCCTGCTGCAGATCCCGGTGTTCTTCTCGCTGTACAAGGTTCTGTTCGTCACCATCGAAATGCGGCACGCGCCGTTCTTTGGCTGGATTCACGACCTGTCGGCGCCGGATCCGACCAACATCTTCAACCTGTTCGGCCTGATCCCCTACGATCCGACCGCGATCCCGGTGCTCGGCCACTATCTGGTGCTTGGCGCCTGGCCGCTGGTGATGGGCTTCACAATGTGGTTCCAGATGAAGCTGAACCCGCAGCCGCCGGATCCGACCCAGCAGATGATCTTCGCCTGGATGCCGGTGATATTCACCTTCATGCTGGCGCACTTCCCGGCCGGTCTGGTGATCTACTGGGCCTGGAACAACACTCTGTCGGTGGCGCAGCAGGCCTTCATCATGCAGCGCAACGGCGTGAAGGTAGAGCTCTTGGACAATCTGAGATCGACCTTCAGCAAGAAAAAGAAGACGACCTGACCTTCACGTCATTCCGGGGCACCCGCCCCGGAATGACGACCCTGCCGGGCGCACATTTGCGCCACTCCTGGACTCTCGCCGCATGACCGACGCCATCGATCCCGACTTGATCGAACGCGGCCGCAAGATGTTTGCCGGCGACTGGCATTTCATCTGGGCGTCGCCGTCGATCGAAACGCTGCCCCCGATGGGCAGTGTCGAGGTCGCCTTCGCGGGCCGCTCCAATGTCGGCAAGTCGAGCCTGATCAACGCGCTCACCGGCCGCAACGCCCTGGCCCGAACCTCCCACACCCCGGGCCGGACTCAGGAACTGATCTTCTTCGAAGGCCCGCCGAATGCCGGACTGCGGCTGGTCGACATGCCGGGCTACGGCTACGCCGCCGCCTCGAAGGCCAAGGTCGCGTCCTGGACCTCGCTGATCCACCACTTCCTGCAGGGCCGCGCCACGCTGGCGCGGGTCTATGTGCTGATCGACGGCCGCCACGGGCTGAAGGACGTCGACCTCGACATCCTGAAGACGCTCGATAAGGCCGCGGTGAGCTACCAGATCGTGCTGACCAAGGCCGATCAGGTCAAAGCCGCCGAGCTCGCCGAGCGGGTGACCGCAACCCTCGCGGCGCTGGCGAAGCACCCTGCCGCCTTCCCGGAAGTGCTCACCACCTCCTCGCGCACCGGCGCCGGAATGCCGGAGCTGCGGGCGGCGATGATCCGCCTGCTCGACGAGCGGCGGTGATGAACGCCCTGCTCCGCCTGCCGATCGTGATCGCCGGGCTGTACGGCGCTGCAGGCGTCGCCCTGGCGGCGGCGAGCGCACATCTGCCGGATGCCAGCCGGCTCGGTCCGGCCTCTTCGATGCTGCTGTTTCATGCCTGCGCGATTTCGGCGGCCGTGCTGCTGGTCGAGCGCGGCATCGCCCACCGGATTGCCGGGCTGGCGGCGACCTTCGGCTTTGTGCTCGGCACCGCGCTGTTCGCCGGAGCGCTGACGCTGCTGCAGTTCACCGGCCACGGCCTGTTTCCGATGGCGGCGCCGACCGGTGGCTCGGTGCTGATCGGAAGCTGGCTCCTGCTCGCGGTCGCCGCGCTGTGGCCACGTCGCTAGCGCGAGCCCGGGCGGCGGATTCCGCCCCTAGGATCGGCCGCGCCGAAGTGCTAGCGATCTGTCCCGCCGCAACGGCCCCGGAATTGCTCGTTCAGATCGTCCCTTCAGCTCGAAAGACCGCTTCATGACCGACGTGCCCGTCATCAGCCCGCTCGATCAGGCCCGGATTCTGTCCGAAGCGCTGCCGCATATGCAGCGCTACGACGAAGAAACCATCGTCATCAAATACGGCGGTCATGCCATGGGTGCCGAGGACACCGCCAAGGCATTCGCGCGCGACATCGTGCTGCTCGAGCAGACCGCCGTGAACCCGGTGGTGGTGCATGGCGGCGGCCCGCAGATCGCGCAGATGCTCAAGCGCCTCGGCATCAAGTCGGAATTCGCTGCGGGGCTGCGCATCACCGATGCCGCCACCATCGAGATCGTCGAGATGGTGCTGGCCGGCTCGATCAACAAGCAGCTCGTCGGCTACATCAACGAGGCCGGCGGCAAGGCCGTCGGACTTTGCGGCAAGGACGGCAACATGGTGTCCGCCACCAAGGCGACGCGGACCATGGTCGATCCGGATTCGCGGATCGAAGAGGTGATCGACCTCGGTTTCGTCGGCGAGCCGGAGAAGGTCGACCTGACCTTGCTCAACCAGCTGATCGGCCACGAGCTGATCCCGGTGCTGGCGCCGCTCGCGACCTCCGCGTCGGGCCAGACCTTCAACGTCAACGCCGACACCTTCGCCGGTGCGGTTGCCGGTGCGCTGCGGGCCAAGCGCCTGCTGCTGCTGACCGACGTGCCGGGCGTGCTCGACCAGAACAAGAAGCTGATCCCCGAACTGTCGATCAAGGATGCCCGGAAGCTGATCGCGGACGGCACCATCTCGGGCGGCATGATCCCCAAGGTCGAGACCTGCATCTACGCGCTCGAACAGGGCGTCGAGGGCGTCGTCATCCTCGACGGCAAAGTCCCGCACGCGGTGCTGCTCGAACTGTTCACCAACCAGGGCACCGGCACGCTGATCCACAAGTGATGCGGAGCTGCGGCGACAACATCCGTCATGGCCGGGCTCGTCCCGGCCATCCACGTCTTTCTGGCGGTTTTCTCAGCAAGACGTGGATGCCCGGCACAAGGCCGGGCATGACGGGGTGGAGATCGCGCGCCCTCGGCGCCATTGTCACCACCCTCGCCCTCACCTCCGCCGCCCACGCCGACCTCAAGCTCTGCAACCGCATGAGCTATGTGGTCGAGACGGCGATCGGGGTCGATTCCAACGGCACCACCGCCTCGCGCGGCTGGTTGCGGATCGATCCGGCGCAGTGCCGGGTCGTGGTGCAAGGCGCGCTCAATGCCGACCGCATCATGCTGAATGCCCGCGCGCTGCCGGTGTACGGCGTCTCGCCGCTGCCGCAGAACGGCACCGACCGGCTGTGCATCGCCGAGGACAATTTCGTCATCGCCGCCGCGCGGCAATGCCGCGGCGGCCAGACGCTCGCCGCCTTCACCGAGATCAAGCCGACCGACACCGAGGACGGCAACAAGATCGCATATCTGGCCGAAGACTCCGGCTACGACGACGAACAGGCGAAGCTCGCTGCGATCCAGCGGCTGCTGGTGATCGCCGGTTACGACGCCTCGCCGATCGACGGCGTCGACGGCCCGAAGACGCAGGCCGCGCTGTCCGCCTTCCTCAAGAGCCGAGGCCTGAAGCCCGAGATCGTCGATGCGCCGGATTTCTTCGACGTGATGATCAAGGCCGTGCAGCAGCCGTCCGGCAGCGGACTGACCTGGTGCAACGACACCAAGTACAAGATCATGGCGGCCGTCGGCGAAGACGACGGCAAGACCATCACCAGCCGCGGCTGGTACGGCGTCGCGCCCGGCCAATGCCTGCGTCCCGACCTCAGCGCACAGCCGAAGCGGGTGTTCAGTTTCGCCGAAGCGGTCGACGGCAGCGGCCGGCCGGTCACCATCAAGGGCCGAGCGCTGAACTGGGGCGGCGGCGTGACGCTGTGCACGCGTGACAGCAAGTTCGAGATCGGCGAGCAAGGCGATTGCGCGGCGCGCGGCCTCGCCGCCACCGGCTTCGCGGCCGTCGATCTCAGTAGCGGCAAGACATTGAGGTTGTCCGCCCCATGATGCAACTCGGCAAACGCGGCTTCGATCACGTCGAGACCTGGGTGTTCGATCTCGACAACACGCTGTACCCGCATCACCTCAACCTATGGCAGCAGGTCGATGCGCGGATTCGCGACTTCGTCGCCAACTGGCTGAAAGTGTCGCCGGAAGAAGCCTTTCGCATCCAGAAAGACTACTACAAGCGCTACGGCACCACGATGCGCGGGATGATGACCGAGCATGGCGTCCATGCCGACGACTACTTGGCTTACGTCCACGCCATCGACCACTCACCGCTGCTGCCGAATCCGGCAATGGGCGATGCGATCGAGCGACTGCCGGGCCGCAAGCTGATCCTAACCAACGGCTCGACCGCCCATGCCGGCAAGGTGCTGGAACGGCTCGGCATCGGCCATCATTTCGAGGCGGTGTTCGACATCATTGCGGCCGACCTCGAGCCGAAGCCGGCGCCGCAGACCTACCGACGCTTTCTCGACCGCCACGGCGTCGACCCGGCCCGCGCAGCGATGTTCGAAGACCTCGCCCGCAACCTCACCGTACCGCACCAGCTCGGCATGACCACCGTGCTGGTGGTGCCTGACGACAGCCAGGATGTGGTCCGCGAAGACTGGGAGCTCGAAGGCCGCGACGCCGCCCACGTCGATCACGTGACCGATGATTTGACAGGGTTCTTGGGAAAGCTGAGCCCCTCGAAGTAAGGCGCCACAGCGCCTCCCCGAAAATTGCTGAGCGTCTGCGGTCGGCCGTCCCCGATCCAGCGATCCTCGCCCAGCCTTGACTCTCTCTGGGCGAATCCGGACAACACTCCGCAAAACTCTCCCTGAAATCAGCCTCCCAAGGACCCGTCGATGCCGCTCACCGCCCTGGAATCTACCATCAACGCCGCTTTCGACGCGCGCGACACCGTCACCGCGGCGACGCAGGGCGAGATTCGTCAGGCCGTCGAGGACGCGCTCGATCTGCTCGACCAGGGCAAGGTGCGGGTGGCGCAGCGCGACGAGTCCGGCGCCTGGACGGTCAATCAGTGGCTGAAGAAAGCAGTGCTGCTGTCGTTCCGGCTCAACGACATGGGCGTGATCGCCGGCGGCCCCGGCGGTGCCAACTGGTGGGACAAGGTGCCGTCGAAGTTCGCGGGCTGGGGTGAGAACCGCTTCCGCGAAGCCGGCTTCCGCGCAGTGCCGGGCGCAATCGTGCGCCGCTCCGCCTTTATCGCCAAGAACGCGGTGCTGATGCCGTCCTTCGTCAATCTCGGCGCTTACGTCGATGAAAGCACGATGGTCGACACCTGGGCGACGGTCGGCTCCTGCGCCCAAATCGGCAAGCGCGTCCACATCTCCGGCGGCGCCGGCATCGGCGGCGTGCTCGAGCCGCTACAGGCCGGCCCGGTGATCATCGAGGACGACTGCTTCATCGGCGCCCGCTCAGAAGTTGCCGAAGGCGTGATCGTCCGCAAGGGTGCGGTGCTGGCGATGGGCGTTTTCCTCGGCGCCTCGACCAAGATCGTCGACCGCGAGACCGGCGAAGTCTTCGTCGGCGAAGTGCCGGAATATGCCGTGCTGGTGCCCGGCACCCTGCCCGGCAAGCCGATGAAGAACGGCGCCCCCGGCCCGGCCACCGCCTGCGCGGTGATCGTCAAGCGCGTCGACGAGCGCACCCGCTCCAAGACCTCGATCAACGAATTGCTGCGGGACTGACACCTGTAGGAGGCGCGAATGGACTGGACCACGCTGTTCTTCAGCCCTCGAGGTCGGATCAATCGCGCCAAGTACTGGCTGGTCGGACTGATCTACGTCGCAGCCTGGATGGTGTTCACCGTGTTGGCCATCGCCTGGCTCGGCGGCGTCGATCCCGAGCAGCTGTTTCGCTTCGCCGGCGATGCGCTGCTGATCTGGTTGATCGCGATCGCACTCGGCCTTGCCGGCACCTGGTCGGGCCTGGCCACCGGCATCAAACGGCTGCACGACCGCGACAAGAGCGGCTGGTGGATCCTGCTGTTCTGGTTCGGCCCAAGTCTGCTAGGCGGCTCCAACCAGACCATGGAGGACAGCCCCGTCAGCCTGGTGCTGGCATTGATCGGGCTCGGCATCGCGATCTGGGGCTTCGTCGAACTCGGCTGCCTGCGCGGCACCCGCGGTCCTAATCAATACGGCCCGGATCCTCTGGAGCCGCAAGGCACGCTGACCTGATGACCTTGACTCCGACTGCGCTTTCGATCGCCCAAGACCTGCTGCGCTGCCCCTCGGTAACTCCGGCGGACGCCGGCGCACTCGATGTGTTGGAGACGCTGCTCAAGGGCGCAGGGTTCACCGTGCATCGCGTCACCTTCTCGGAGCCGGGCACCGCCGACATCGACAATCTGTATGCGCGGATCGGCGACGGCGCGCCGCATCTTTGCTTCGCCGGGCACACCGATGTGGTGCCGCCAGGTGAAGCCAGCGCCTGGACTCACGGCGCATTCGCCGGCGACGTGGCGGACGGCCTGCTGTACGGCCGCGGTGCGGTCGACATGAAGGGCGGCATCGCCTGCGCGGTGGCGGCGACGCTGGACTATCTGGCGGCGATCGGCGGCAAGCCAAAGGGCTCGATCTCGTTCCTGATCACCGGCGACGAGGAAGACGTCGCGGTCAACGGCACCGTCAAGCTGCTGCGATGGGCCGCCGAGCGCGGCGAACAATTCGATCACTGCATCGTCGGCGAACCGAGCAATGTCGAGGCGATCGGCGACACCATCAAGATCGGCCGCCGCGGCTCGCAATCCGGCGTACTGATCGTCGATGGCACACAGGGCCACGTCGCCTATCCGCACCGCGCCGCCAATCCGGTGCCGGATATCGCCAGGCTGATTACCGCGCTGAACGACGAGCCGCTCGACCATGGCTCGGCACAGTTTCAGCCGTCGAACCTGGAATTCACCTCGGTCGATGTCGGCAACACCGCCACTAACGTGATCCCGGCACAGGCGCGCGCCAAGTTCAACATTCGCTTCAACGATCACCACACCCAGGAGACGCTGAAGACGCTGGTCGAACAGCGGCTGGCGGCTGCGTGCGGCAATCGCATCCGCGCCCGGATCGAGTGGCTGCCGTCCAATGCCGACGTGTTCGTCACCAAGCCCGGCGCCTTCACCGATCTGGTCGGTGCCGCGATCGCCGAGTTGACCGGCAGCAACCCCGATCTCAACACCGGCGGCGGCACCTCGGACGCACGATTCATCGCCAAGTACTGCCCGGTTGTGGAATTCGGCCTGGTCGGCCAGACCATGCACCAGATCGACGAACGCACGCCGGTCAGCGATCTCGACAAGCTGACCGCGATCTACCGCGGCGTGCTGGAGAGATATTTCTCCTGACTCTCCCCGTCGTTCCGGGGTGCGAGCACAGCTCGCGAAACCGGAATCCCGAGATTCAGGGCACCGTTACGTTCGCTACAACATCGGGATTCCGGCTTCGCGCTACGCGCGCCCCGGAATGACGGCCATGTGGCTTAGTAATCCACCTGCATCAGATACAACCCCTCCGGCGGCGCGACCGGGCCGCAGGCGGAGCGCTTACGCGCGGCGAGCGCGGCGGCGAGATCATCGACGGTCCAGCGGCCTTCGCCGACCCACACCAGCGAGCCGACCATCGAGCGGACCTGGCTGTGCAGGTAGGAGCGGGCATTGGTGACGATATCGACCGCATCGCCATCGCGGATCACGTCGAGCACGTCGAGCGTCTTCTCAGGCGAAGCCGCCTGGCACTCGGTATCGCGGAAGGTGGTGAAGTCGTGCTTGCCGATCAGCACCTGCGCAGCACGGTGCATCGCGTCGGTATCGAGCGGCTTCGGCACCCGCCACACCTTGCCGATGTCGAGCGCCAGGTTGGAGCGGCGGTTGGCGATGCGATAGCGATAGTGCCGCCGCACGGCCGAGAACCGCGCTTCGAATGTGTCCGGCACAATTTCGGCCGCCAGCACAGCAACCGGGTTGGGACGCAGATGGGCGTTCAGCGCGTCGCGGAGCTTGTCGGCTCGGAACGGCTTCGGAATATCGACATGCGCGACTTGCCCCAGCGCATGGACCCCGGCATCGGTACGACCAGCGCCATGCACCCGCACGACCTCACCGCAGGTCGCCAGTGCCGCAGCCTCCAGCGCGCCCTGCACTGATGGCAGCGCCGGCTGCAACTGCCAGCCACAAAACGGCGCGCCGTCATATTCGATGGTGAGTTTGTAGCGGGGCATGACCCTATTTGGTGTCATTGCCGGGCTTGACCCGGCAATCCATCGTTCAAGATGAGATTTGTTTCGAGGATGGATGTGCGGGTCAAGCCCGCGCATGACGTTGCGCAATAGGCTCAGCCAACCACCCGCACGCCCTTCGCGATCGGCGTGCCGCGCAGGAAGTCCTCGGCGGTCATCGGCTGCTTGCCGGCGCGCTGCAATTGCGCGATTCGGATCGCGCCGTCGCCACAAGCAATCGTGAGATCGTCGCCGATCACTTCGCCCGGCGTTCCACGCCCCTCGGCGAGCGCGCAGCGCAGCACCTTGATCCGGACCGGCTGACCTTCGATCGGCAGTTCGCACCACGCGCCCGGAAACGGCGACAGGCCGTGGATGTGGCGCAGCACCGCGCGCGCTGGCTTGGCGAAATCGATCTTGGCTTCGGCCTTGTCGATCTTGGCCGCGTAGGTGACCCCGTCTTCGCTTTGTTTGGTGAGCTGCAGCCCGCCGCGCTCTAGCGCCGCCATCGCCCGCACCATCAGATCGGCGCCGAGCCGGGCGAGCTGATCGTGCACGTCGGTGACCGTCATGGCGTCGGTAATGGCGATACGCTCGGCCATCGCGACATCGCCGGTGTCCAGCCCGGCGTCCATCTTCATCACCATTACGCCGGTCTCGGCGTCGCCGGCCATGATGGCGCGATTGAGCGGTGCGGCGCCGCGCCAGCGCGGCAGCAGCGAGCCATGCAAATTGTAGCAGCCGAGCTCGGGCGCATCGAGAATCGCCTGCGGCAGGATCATGCCATAAGCGACGACGACGGCCGCATCCGCCTCGTGGGCGCGGAAGTTCGCCAGCGCCTCATCGGTGCGCAGCGTCTTGGGGGTCAGCACGGGCGCCTGCAGCCGGTGCGCGGCGAGCGCCACCGGCGTCTCCTGCAGCTTCATGCCCCGACCGGCCGGCTTGGGCTCGCGCGTATAAACCGCGGCGATGTCGTGGCCATGAGCCGCCAGCGCCAGCAGCGTCGGTACCGCGAACTCGGGCGTTCCCATGAAGACGAGGCGAAGCGGCATGGCGTCAGAGTCCCGGATAGGTCTGGGCGACGGAGGGCCGAGCGTCGCAACGCGTCGGCCGATCACCTGCGCGAGCGCTCAGACGTATTTGATGCCGCGCTTGGCAGCCTTCTCGAACTTGCGGATCACCATCGCGCGCTTCAGCTTCGACAGGTGATCGACGAACAGCACGCCGTTGAGATGATCGATCTCGTGCTGGATGCAGGTCGCGAACAGACCGTCCGCGTCCTCTTCCTTCACGTTGCCGTCGAGGTCGGTGTAGCGGATCCGGACCGTCTTGGGCCGTTCGACCTCGGCGTAGTATTCCGGGATCGACAGGCAGCCCTCCTCATACACGTTCATGTCCGACGAGGCGCCGATGATCTCCGGATTGATGAAGGCACGCGGATCGCTTTTGCCGTCGCCTTCCTTGCGGACGATATCCATTGTGATCAGCCGCACCGGCTCGGCGATCTGGATCGCCGCCAGCCCGATTCCGGGAGCGTCGTACATGCTCTCGAACATGTCGTCGGCGAGCTTGCGGATCTCGGTCGTCACCTCGGTGACGGGCTTGGAGATCTCGCGCAGCCGTTTGTCGGGCAGAATGATGATTTCGCGTAGGGCCATGGCGGCGATTTAAGCGGCGCCGACGTTGCGGTCAATCCGGGACCGACCGGAGCTTCTGCCACTTTCGGCGCGGCCTGCCTTAAAGGTCTGTTCAGCGTCGTGTTCTATCTTCGTTCTTGATGGCTGTGCAATCTGCTACACCGGCGGCGATGGACCAGATTCTGTTCAGGCTCGGCGAAGTGCCGGTCAGCCTCGGCATGGCCGGCGCAGCTTTTGCCGCACTCGCGCTGGCCCTGCTCGCGATCATCGCCGTCCTGGTGGCCCGCGGCAGCGCCGCGCGGCGGACCGCGGAGATCGATCAGCGGCTGGCGGTGTTGATGCGGGCCCAGCACGAGGCCAACGGCCGGGTCGATGCGATGGGCCGGGCGCTTGCCGGCCGTCAGGCCGAGATGGCCCGGGCGATGAGCGAACGGCTCGACAGCGTCACCCACCGGTTCGGCCAGTCGCTGACCCAGTCGACCCGCTACACCATGCAGAGCCTGCAGGCGCTGCACGAGCGGCTCGGCATCATTGACCGTGCCCATGACAACCTCACCGAATTGACCGACCAGGTGACGACCCTGCGCGACGTGCTCGCCAACAAGCAGGCACGCGGCGCGTTCGGCCAAGCGCGGATGGAAACGATCGTGCAGGACGGGCTGCCAAAGGGCTCGTTCGCGTTCCAATACACGCTGTCGACCGGCAAGCGGCCGGACTGCGTGGTGCTGCTGCCGGATCAGCGGCCACTGTGCATCGACGCCAAGTTTCCGCTGGAAGCGGTGACGGCGCTGCGCGAAGCGACCACCGAAGAAGCCAAGAAAGCCGCCGCGCAGCGGCTGCGCACCGACGTGATGCGCCATGTCGACGACATCGCGTCCAAATACCTGATCCCGGGCGAGACCCAGGACACCGCGCTGATGTTCGTGCCGTCGGAGTCGGTCTATGCGGAGATCCACGACGGCTTCGACGACGTGATCCAGAAGGCCTACCGAGCCCGCGTCGTGCTGGTGTCGCCGTCGCTGCTGATGCTGGCGATCCAGGTGATGCAGCAGATCCTCAAAGACGCGCGGATGCGCGACGCCGCCGATCAGATCCGCACCGAGGTGCTCAGTCTCGGTGACGATCTGGCGCGCTTGCGCGAGCGCGTTACCAAACTGCAGACCCATTTCGGCCAGGTCACCGACGACGTCCGCCAGATCCTGATCTCCGCCGACAAAATCGAGCGCCGCGCTGCTCGGATCGAGGAACTGGACTTCAGCGACCAAGCCGCCACCCCTTCAGCGGCTCCTACACCCGAAGCGCCGCTCGCCCCGGACCGCGCCGATCTGTTCGCCTCGCGCGCCTTCAAGATTGACGAAGTCGCGCCGAGCTGAGGCCGCGCCACGCAACCCGCCGTCATCGCCCGCAAATGCGGGCGGCCCAGTATCCCAGAGCCTTCGTGGCTCAGCGGCGACATGGTCCAGCATGGCCTCGTGCTTCACACAAATCACGGTGAGTACTGGTTCGCCCGGACAAGCCGGGCGATGATGGACTTTGATGCCCGGCTTCCGTCGAATCTGCTACCAACCACGCATGAATGCTCCCGATCCCGCGTCGAATCCCCAGGCGCCGTCGCAAGTAGCCGTCACCAAGCCGAGCTGGAGCGAGGCGATGGCGGTGTATTTGCAGCCGCGGGTGCTGGTGGTGCTGTTTCTCGGCTTCTCCTCCGGCCTGCCACTGGCGCTGTCCGGTTCGACGTTGCTGGTGTGGATGCGGGAATCCGGCGTCGATCTCGGCACCATCGGGCTGTTCGCGCTGGTCGGCACGCCCTACACGCTGAAATTCATCTGGGCTCCGCTGGTCGACGCGCTGCACGTGCCGCTGTTCACCCGGACGTTCGGCCGGCGCCGCGGCTGGCTGGTGTTCGCCCAGCTGCTGCTGATCGCCGCCATCCTGGTGCTGGCATTCGCGGACCCGGCGAAGTCGCCGCTCTACGTCGCGATCGGCGCGCTGCTGGTCGCCACCACGTCGGCCACCCAGGACATCGTGGTCGATGCCTTCAGGGTCGAAAGCCTGCCGGAACAAGAACAGGCCGCCGGCATGGCCGCCTATGTGGCGGCGTATCGCATCGGCATGCTGGTCTCGACTGCCGGCGCGCTGTTCCTGGTCAGCGCCTACGAATCCACCGGGCAGACCCGGCTGGAATCCTGGATGTGGGGCTACGTGACGATGGCCGCGATGGTGCTGATCGGCACCGTCACGGCGCTGCTCGCCACCGAACCGGAACAGTCGGCGCGGGCCGAAGCTGCAACCAGCGGCGAGAGCGCGTTCCGCCGCGTCACCCAGGCGGCGATCGGTGCGTTCTCCGAATTCCTTGGCCGCAAGGACGCGTTCGCGGCGCTGGCTTTCGTGGTGCTGTTCAAATTCACCGACGCGTTCTCCGGCACCATGACGGCGCCGTTCGTGATCGACCTCGGCTTCACGCGCAACGACTATGCGGCAATCGTCAAAGGCGTCGGACTGGCCGCAACGCTGGTCGGCGGCTTTGCGGGCGGCTTCGTGGCGCGGCGTTATTCGCTGGCCGCCAGCCTGTGGATCGGCGGCCTGCTGCAGGCGGTCGCCAACCTGTCGTTCTCGTGGCTCGCCGTTGTCGGTGTCGATCAATGGGCGCTGGCGCTGGCGATCAGCGCCGAGAACTTCACCAGCGCGATCGGCACGGTGATCTTCGTCGCGTATCTGTCGGCGCTGTGTAAGAACCCGCTGCACACCGCCACCCAATACGCCTTGCTGACCGCGCTCGCTGCGGTCGGGCGGACTTATCTGTCGTCGGGGGCAGGCTATGTGGCCAAGGCGACCGGATGGCCGGCGTTCTTCGCGATCTGTGTCGCGGTCGCGATCCCGAGCCTGTTGCTGCTGGCGTGGCTGCAGCGCCGCGGCCATTTCGCGGCGCTCGGTCCGGTGAAGGTCTGACGGATCGTCCCGCCGATTACTTCAGCAGGCTCCACTTGGTCACCACGGCTTCACTCATCTGGCCGGGCTCGTTGGCGCAACTGACCGACTCGATCTTCAGCGCAACCTGCTTGCCGCGGTGCGTCTTCAGCTGCGACGCCTGGGTATCGTCGGCCGGCACGATCTGGAAGGTCTCCGGCCCATTCTCGAGATTGCACAAGCCTGCCGGCGCCGGCAGCCGGCGCGGCTCGCTGACGAGCTGATACACCGGCCCGTTCTTGCCCTTGGCCCGGGTCTTCAGCGCATTGAGTTCACCGCTGAGCACATCGCCGACGCGAAGCGCGGTCGGCTTCGGCAACGCCGCCTGCGTCCCGCCCTGCTGCGCATCTTGCGCGGACACCCCGGAGGCAACGAGCGTCAGGGCGAGCGCGGCAATCGTCGGAAGCGTGAAGCGTGGCTGAGTCATCAGGTCCAATCCGGTTGAGTCAGAACAAAGTGCGCTGTCGCATCGCCGCCGACAGCGTCCCTTCGTCGAGATAGTCGAGTTCGCCACCGACCGGCACGCCATGGGCGAGCCGGGTCACTTTGACGTTGGCGTCCTGCAAGAGGTCGGTGACGTAATGTGCGGTGGTCTGGCCATCGACGGTGGCGTTGAGCGCCAGAATGATCTCGGCGACGCCGGCATCATGCGCACGCTTCACCAACGCATCGATCGTCAGATCCTCGGGGCCGACGCCGTCGAGCGGCGAGAGCGTGGCCCCCAGAACGTGGTACCGGCCGTTTGTGGCGGAGGCGCGTTCGAGCGCCCACAAATCCGCAACGTCGGCCACCACCACGATGATCGAGGAATCGCGCCGGGGATCGGTGCAAACCGTGCACGGGTTCTGCGAGTCGATGTTGCCGCAGGTGCTGCAGACTTCGATCTTGTCGATCGCGACCTGCAAGGCCGAGGCAAGCGGCGCCATCAGCGCGTCGCGCTTCTTGATCAGATGCAACGCGGCGCGCCGCGCCGAGCGCGGTCCCAATCCGGGCAGCCGCGCCAGCAACTGGATCAGACGTTCGATCTCGGGGCCTGCGGCACCGGCCATCGGGACTCCGTCTCCGTGGGTTGATCAGACGCGACGACGCAACGCTTCGCCACTCTCATTGCCGAGACGGGCGTCTAAGGCGCGAATCGAAAGGCGAGAAAGACTAGCCCAGGCCGAGCCCGGGCGGCAGGCCGAGGCCGCCGGTCAGCGCCTGCATCTTCTCCTGCATCGCGGCTTCCGCCTTGCGATGGGCGTCGCCATGCGCCGCCACCAGCAGATCTTCGAGCACTTCGCGCTCGTCGGGCTTGATCAGCGACGGATCGATCGAGATACCGCGCACCTCCATCTTAGCACTCATCCGCACCTTGACGAGGCCGCCGCCCGACAGGCCCTCAACCTCGATCTGGTCGAGCTCGGCCTGCATCGCCTTCATCTTCGACTGCAGCTGGGCAGCCTGTTTCATCATGCCGAGAAAGTCAGCCATGATCGGTTTCCTTTCAGATCGCTAATCGTCGTCGTCAATTCGCTCGGAGGGATCGTCCATATCAGACTCGATCTCCACCGGCTCGGGGGCGAGGCGCCGCACGGTCAGCTTGGCGCCGGGAAATCGCGCCAGCACTTCTTGGACGCGCGGATCGTTCTCCGCCGCACGCTCGCGTTCGTTCTGCTGCGCCTCGTTCTGCTTGCGCAGCGTCGGCTGACCGGGCTCGTTGGACACGATCACGGTCCAGCGCCGACCGGTCCATTGCTCGAGCTTGCGGCCGAGATCGTTGATCAGGCTGCGCGATGCGCTGGGCTCCAGCGCCAGTTCGAGCCGTCCATCCTCGATCCGCACCAGCCGCACGTCGGCTTCGAGCGCCAGACGAGTCATCACGTCGCGCTTCTCGGAAGCCAGTGCGACGAGCTGCGGAAACGTCGTGATCTTCAGCGCCGATGATTCGGGCTCTGGCGCCGGCGCGCTGACCGGCGAGCGCGCCGTGCTGTCGAAGCCGCTGCGCACCATCGTCGGTGCGGGTGCGGCGCTCATGGTCGGTGCGCTGCGCGGCATCGCCGCGCTGGGAGCGGACAGAGCCGGGGCTGACGCCAATGAAGCGGACACACCGCCGCGACCGCTGCCACCACCGCCGGAGATCGCCGGGGCATCACCGCCGCCGCTCTGCTCCAACATCCGCAATGCTTCATCGGGCGTCGGCAGATCGGCCGCATAGGCGATCCGCACCAGCACCATCTCGGCCGCCGCGGCCGGACGAGTCGCTCCCTGCACCTCGGCAATGCCCTTCAGCAGCATCTGCCACATCCGCGACAGCACCCGCATCGACAGCTTGGTGGCGAACTCCCGCCCGCGCACTCGCTCGGTCTCACCGAACGCGACATTGTCGGCGATCGCCGGCACGATCTTCACGCGGGTGACGAAATTGACGAACTCGGCGAGATCGGAAAGCACCACCACCGGGTCAGCGCCCGTGTCGTACTGGTCGCGGAATTCGGCGAACGCGGCAGCGATGTCGCCGCGCGCCAGCGCATCGAACAGTTCGATCACCCGGGTGCGGTCGGCGAGGCCGAGCATCTGCCGCACCGCGTCGGCGCGCACCAGGCCGGCCGCGTGCGCGATCGCCTGGTCGAACAGCGACAGCGAATCGCGCACCGAGCCTTCGGCCGCACGGGCGATGATGCCGAGCGCTTCCGGCTCGACCTCGACGCCTTCCTTCTGGGCGATATTCGACAGGTGATTCATCAGCACGTCGGCTTCGACCCGGCGCAGGTCGAAGCGCTGGCAGCGCGACAACACCGTCACCGGCACCTTGCGGATCTCGGTGGTGGCGAACACGAATTTGGCGTGCTCCGGCGGCTCCTCCAGTGTCTTCAGGAAGGCGTTGAACGCCGCCGTCGACAGCATGTGCACTTCGTCGATGATGTAGACTTTGTAGCGCGCGCTCGCCGGCGCATAGCGCACGCTGTCGTTGATCTGGCGGACATCGTCGACACCGGTGTGCGAGGCGGCGTCCATCTCCAGCACATCCATGTGCCGGCTTTCCATGATCGCCTTACAGTGTACGCCGTGCACCGGCATGTGGATGGTCGGTCCCTTCACCGAACCGTCCGGCAATTCGTAGTTCAGCGCCCGGGCGAGGATACGCGCGGTGGTGGTCTTGCCGACACCGCGGACGCCGGTGAGAATCCAGGCCTGCGGAATCCGGCCCGTATCGAACGCGTTGGAGACGGTACGGACGACCGCTTCCTGGCCGATCAGATCATCGAAGCTGTTGGGACGATATTTCCGCGCCAGCACCCGATAGGCGCCGGCCGGCGCGCTCGCGCTGCCGGGCTGCTCGGGAGCAGCGGACGGCGTCGCGGAAAGGCCAGAGTCACTCATCGGTCGGTCCGCAATGCTGCGTTGGTGGGGCCGGATTGCGGAAGGGAGCGGGGCGGTCGCGACGGGGCAGGATCATGCGGCTGGCCCGGAACACCCCTTACACCGGACCGGCATCCGCCGGTCCTGATCCACCTTCGTCCGGCCGTGGCGCCCCGAATGCCAGGGCAGCACGGCCGAAAAATGAGGTAGGAGACTGACGAGCGACCCGATCCAGACCTCGTTAGGGCTGCTTCCTTCCGGACCTGACCCGGTTGGCGAGAGGCTCGTCCACCGCCAATCTCCCGGTCCCTATTTGGCGCCAAACCGACCCGAATGCAAGTCGCTGGTCCAGCCCTTGGACCTTCGACTAGGTGGCGCTTCCGCCGGTCCGGACGGCTTGGTATGACTGCGAGGCGGCCTCGCGGCCGTCCCCGCCACAGACAAGAGCCCACGCTCCGCTAACGGGCCGATGGAACCGCAATGTCACCCTCCGACTGGTCGCTGAGCTCCCGGCTCGAACAAGACACCATCAATATCGGCGATCTGCCGCTCAGCCGCGTGCTGGTGATCAAGGACGCGCATTACCCCTGGCTGCTGCTGGTGCCGCGTCGGCCCGACGTCAGCGAGATCATCGACCTCGACGAGGTGGCCCAGGCGCAGTTGATGACCGAGATCGCCCGCGTGAGCCGGGCGCTCAAGGAGGTCACCAAATGCGACAAGCTCAATGTCGCTGCGCTCGGCAATCTGGTGCCACAGCTTCACATCCACATCATCGCGCGGCGCTCCAGCGACGTGGCCTGGCCACGGCCGGTGTGGGGCGTGATGCCGCCGCTGGCGCACGATCCCGAAGAGGTGCAGCAGTTCATCAATCTGCTCCGCCGCAAGATCTGGCTGAGCTGATCCGATGAGCACACCGTTCCCGCTCGGCCAGCCCGCTTTCGTCAGCCACGTCCTCGACCGCGCCGCGCATCTGCGCGGCAACGACGCCAAACTGATGGCGATGGAGGAACGTGGCGACACCCGCGCCTTCGTGGTGCATCGCGATTCGCTGTTGGTGAAGCACGAGCCCGATGGCCCACGGGCCGAGCTGACGATCAAAGAGGCGCTGGCACTCGGGGCCAACCCCGGCACGATCTTCCTCGGCCTGCGCAACGGCGCTGCCGTGTTCGGCATGGGGATCGGCGCCCCGGCCGCGGACAAGCTCGCCGGCCGGCCCGACGCCGGCCTCGTCGAGCTGCGCGGCCTTGCGATGCAGGGCGTGTTGCCGGTCGAGCAGCTCTCGGCGATCGCGATGGCGAAGTCGCTGGTGAACTGGCATCAGCGCCACGGCTATTGCGCCAATTGCGGCACTCGTACCGCGATGGCCCAGGGCGGCTGGAAGCGCGACTGCCCGTCCTGCAAGGCCGAGCACTTTCCGCGCACCGATCCGGTGGTGATCATGCTGGTGACGCATGGCGATCGCTGCCTGCTTGGCCGGCAGAAGCAATTCCCGGCCGGGATGTATTCGTGCCTCGCCGGCTTCGTCGAGGCGGCCGAGACCATCGAAGACGCGGTGCGCCGCGAGATCATCGAGGAGTCCGGCATCCTGTGCACCGACGTGCGTTACTACATGACGCAGCCGTGGCCGTATCCGTCGTCGCTGATGATCGCCTGCACGGCGACCGCCACCACCGAGGACATCACCGTCGATCGGACGGAACTTGAAGACGCGCGGTGGTTTTCCCGTGACGAGGCGGCGCAGATGCTGAAGCGCGAACATCCGGACGGATTGTTCGGGCCGCACCCGTTCGCGATCGCGCACCATCTGCTCGGCCGCTGGCTGGAGGGACAATCATGAGCGAAACTGCCAAACGCGCGCCGCGCGTGCTGTGCATCGGCATTCCGGTGCGTGACCTCACGTTCCGAATCGAGGCGGTGCCCGGCCGTGGCAACAAGGTGCCGGCCAGTTCATTCGGCGAGATCTGCGGCGGCAATGCGCTCAATGCCGCGATCGGGATCGGGCGACTCGGCGGCCGGGCGGAAATGTGCGGCCCGATGGGCCACGCGGACGAAGCCGCGGCCCGCTTCATCTTCGACAAGCTGGCCGAGGAAGGCATCGGCTCCAGAGGTCTCATTCACATGCCGGGGCTGGTAACGCCGATCTCGGCGGTGCTGGTCGATCCGACCGGCGAACGCACCATCGTGACGTTCCGTGACCCCGGCCTGTGGAAGGTCGCGCTGCCCGACGCCGACACGCTGCTGAAGGATTGCGACGCCATCCTCACCGAAAGCCGCTGCTCCAGCTTCGTGACGCCGCTGTGCGCCGAAGCGACGCGGCGCGGAATTCCGGTGGTCGTCGATGTCGACAACGCGATGTCGATGAACGACGGACTGCTGACCGCCGCCTCGCATCTGATCTGCTCGGCGGAAGCGCTGCACGGCACCGCGGGCATCGACGACGATGCCGAGGCACTGAGGAAGCTGGCGACGCTGACTCATGCCTTCGTGGCAGTGACCCGCGGGCCGAAGGGCACACTGTGGCTCGACGACAAGCACGAGTTTCGCGAGACGCCGGCATTCCCGGTGCATTCGGTCGATACGCTCGGCGCCGGCGACATTTTCCACGGCGGCTTCACCGTGGCGTTCGGCGAAGGCCAGGACATCGCTCACGCGCTACGCTTTGCCTCCGCGGCCGCGGCGTTGAAATGCACGCGTCCGGGGGGCGCGTTCGCGTGCCCGAGCCGCGCTGAAGTCGAAGAGCTGCTGGCAAAATCGCCGGTCGGCGCGCTGTAAGTCATTCATGCTCAAATGATGGGTTGGGCGGCCTGCGCCTTAACCCATCATTCTGTTCGGCCGTTATTGCGGTGGGTTGCGCGTGGCGCGCGAGCCTGTCGTTCAGCCAACCCTCGCGATGGACTTCATCGCACCGGCTCCCAACCGGGCGGCGCCAGTTCGAAGCCGGCGAAGTCGAAAGCCGGCGCCACGGTGCAGCCGACCAGCGTCCATTCACCGGTCGACGTTGCTGCCTGCCAGGCGCGCGGCGGCACGATGACTTGCGGCAGATGCCCGGCGCCGAGATCGGGGCCGAGCGTGGTGGCGCGGCGGCCGTCGTCATCGGCAACCTCCAGCATCAGGGCTGCGCCCGCGTAGTGGTGCCAGACTTCGACCGCATCGATCCGGTGCCAGTGCGAGCGTTCCCCTGCACGGAGCAGGAAGTGGATCGCGGTCGAGTAGCTGCGGCCGCTCGGGTCGCAGCGAGGATCGCGGAACGTTTCGCGATAATGGCCGCCTTCCGGATGCGGCTGCAGACCGAGCCGCGCGATCACCTCGGCGGCGCTGAGAGTCACCGCGCTCACCCGTTGTTCTTGCGCTCGCGGATCTCGCCGAACACGTCGGCGGCGGGCGCGCCGGACAGGCCCACGGCGGCGGCGACCGACGGCACATCGGCCCGCAGGAACACGTTGGCTTGCTTCTCCTCGCCGAGCGTCACCGGAATCGTCGGCTTGCCTTCGGCACGCAGTGCTTCGACCTGCTTGGCACGGGCCTGCAGCGCCGCGTTGTCGGGCTCGATACCGAGCGCGAATTTGACGTTGGAGGCGGTGTATTCGTGGCCGCAATACAGCTTGAAGTCGTCCGGCAGCGCCCGCAGCTTCAGCAGCGACTCCCACATCATCGGATAGGTGCCTTCGAACACCCGGCCGCAACCGATCGAGAACAGCGTGTCGGCTGCGAACAGCGCGCGGTCATCGTCGAACACGTAAGAAATGTGATCGAGGGTGTGGCCGGGAGTTTCCAGCACGCGCGCAGTGAGGTCGCCGATGCGAACGAAATCGCCTTCCTGCAGACGGACGTCGACGTCAGCGATCTTGGCGTTGGCGTCGTGCGGCGCATAGACGCGGCACTGATACTTCTTCTTCAGCTCGGCAATGCCGCCGACGTGATCGCCGTGGTGATGGGTGACCAGAATGTCGGTCAGCTTCCAACCTTCTTTGTCGAGCGCAGCCATCAGGGGGGCAGCTTCCGGCGCGTCGATCGATGCGGTCGCTCCGGTGGCCGGATCGTGGACCAGATAGCCGAAATTGTCGGTGAGACACGGAACGATACGGATGTCGGCGGGCATGAGATCTCCGGAACTTGAAGGCGGCAGGAGCGTGCCCGGCGCCGTTTCTGTCGCCGGCGTCACGCAGTGTCGAATCCTAACATGGGGGCAGACCGGGACGAAATGAAGCGGTCACAGCCTCGTAAACCAAGCAGGGTGCGGCTTTGCCGGACGGTACGACGCCGTGGTAAATGGTGGGCATGACCATGGACGTCGTGGATCTGCGGGAGTTCTACAGCAGCCGTCTCGGCATCGTCGCACGGCGGCTGATCAACCGCGGCATCCAGTCGCGCTGGCCGGATGCGCGCGGTGATCGCGTGCTCGGCCTCGGCTATCCGACGCCCTATCTTGGCCTGTTCCGAGACAGATGCGAGCGCTGCATCGCCTTCATGCCTGCGGCTCAGGGCGTGCTGAAATGGCCGACCGCGCGATCGACTCTGTCGTCGCTGGTCGACGAGCACGCGCTGCCGCTGCCGGATGCGGCGGTCGACCGCATCCTGCTGGTGCATGCGCTGGAGATGTCGGATGACCCCGAACGGCTGCTGCGCGAGGTGTGGCGGGTGATGGCACCGGCCGGACGGCTGCTGGCGATCGTCCCGAATCGCCGCGGCGTCTGGGCACGCCTCGACAACACGCCGTTCGGCCACGGCCGTCCTTATTCGCGCTCGCAGATCGCCGATCTCTTACGACGAACCTGGTTCACCCCCACCGCCTGGAGCGAAGCGCTGTTCGTGCCGCCGCTGGGGCACGGCTGGCTGTTGCGATCGGCACCGGCCTGGGAGCGGATCGGCGCATCGACCTCGTTGCCGTTCGCCGGCGTGCATGTGGTCGAAGCCACCAAACAGGTGGTGCGGGCGCAGCCGGTCAAGCGCGAGCGTATCCGGCTGATTCCATCGCTGGAGCCTTCTCTGGTGCCCTCACCGACCCCGCTGCAAGGCGACGAGCCGGGCGCGCCGCCGCTGCTGCGCTGAAACGACATGCGCTGAAACGAAAAAGGCCGCACCAACCGGCGCGGCCTTATCTGATCCTGGGATCAATCGAATCAAACGCAGCGATTAATCGCCGGCGCCGGCATCCTCACCCGACGGAGCCGGGGCGACGGCCTGTGCGGCGGCCGGCTCGCCGCGCGGACGACGGCGGCGACGCGGCGGGAAGCGCTCACCGCCCCCGTTGCTCTCGAACGCGTTGGGGCCGAGCTGCGGCTGCGGACCGGTGATGAAGGACGGCAGGCGATCGACGCCCTCCGCCGCCGGCTGCGGCTGCTCGCGCGGCACGAACTGCGGCTGCGGACGATGCTCGCGCGGCTGGGGCTGTTCACGCGGCTGATAAGGCTGCGGCTGCTCGCGCTGCTGGTACGGCTGGGGCTGCTGTATAGGGACGAGGCCCGGCTCGGCGCCGAAATTGGAGAAATCGCCCTCGCTGTCGTCGTCGTTGTCCAGCGTGTCGTTGTCGATTCGCGGCTGCGGCTGATTCTGCCGGAATTGCTCCTGGGCAGCCGCGATCAGACGAAAGTAGTGCTCGGCGTGCTGGTAATAGTTCTCGGCCGCCACCGGGTCACCCGAAGAGCGGGCATCGCGGGCGAGCTGAACGTATTTCTCGGCGATGTGCGAAGCGGTACCACGGATCTTGATATCGGGGCCGTTCGATTCAAACACCCGGGTCATCGGGTTTTGGCCGCGCCGATTGTTATTATTGCCGCCGTTATTCCGGTTACGCAGCCGCTTATTGTTCTGCCCGTTTCTCATGTCCTACCTTCTTACCGAACCTCTTTTTGCAAGGCATGGCTGCGCCTGACGCAGGTCGCACTACGCCTCTCCGAACAGCCCTTCAGTCTCTGGTCGCTTAGTGCCGTATGTCGCGTTCAACAAAGACGCGTTCCCCAACTCCGGCGGGCGGTCGTGCTGCGCCAGCCGGACCAAATCAACGAGCCTGTGCAACGAGGCTCAGCTTCTCGCGCGTGAGTTCTTCAAGCGTGAATCGTTTAGGCTTTCGTTCGCTTCGCGGTCGAAAGCTGCGCGGCTGCCCCAGCCTATCGCGCTTGATCGAAACCGCAGTATGGAACCCATTCGGTCAGGGGCTCTCGTAGAGAAGAACATGCCCCACACCGCACCGCGGGGCCAGCCGCTCTGACCGATATCTGGAGCGGAACGTAGTCGCTCTCGGTCGATATTCCAAGCGGTTTTTTGCAATTTGTTCCGATATCAGGGGCCCGCCAGCCGCCCGGTCACCGCCCGGAAAATCCCTGACAAATCAGGCCGGAAGGGGTCAGAGACGGTTAACCCCGAGGCCTGCATCAGGGCGCTTACATCGAGTTCCTGACCTTGTCCGATTTCAACCACCAACGCGCCTCGTGGTTGCAACAGGCGGACCGATTCGGGGATAATTTTCCGGTAGGCATCGAGCCCGTCGGCTCCGCCGTCGAGCGCGCGGCGCGGATCATGCTCCCGCACCTCGCGATCGAGCCCCGCAATCTCGTTAGCTGGAATATAGGGCGGGTTGGAAACGATCAGGTCGAACCGCCCTTGCAGCGCCGAGGCGTAGTCGCAGGCGACGAAGCCGGCGCGATCAGCAAGTCCAAGACGCTGCGCATTCCGTCGTGCCGTGCGGAGGGCGCCGAGGCTGATATCGGTGGCAACGCCGATGGCGTCCGGCCGCTCGTGTAGTAGTGCGAGCAGGATCGCACCGCTCCCAGTCCCGATGTCGAGTATCCGCGGCGCAGGTAAGGCTCGCTCCTGCAGGATCGCGAGCGCGGCCTCCACAATCGTCTCAGTATCGGGGCGCGGCACCAACGTATCGGCAGAGAGTTCGAACGGCAGCCCCCAGAACTCACGCATGCCGAGGATGCGAGCCACCGGCTCGCCGCCGAGCCGCCGCGCCGCAAGCGACTGCAGCCGCTCGTTCTCCTCAGCGGTCAGGATACGCTCGGCCTGAACTAGCAGTCCGGTGAGATCGAGCCCGGTGACCTCGCCGACCAGCAGCCGGGCGTCGAGTGCGGCCGACTCGATCGCCGCATCCTGGAATTGCCTGGCGAGACGACGACGCGCGAATGCGATCGTCGGAGCGTCGCTCACGCCGCGTTGCCCTGCTCGGCGAGCTGCGCCGCCTGATACTCGGTGGTCAGCGCGTCGATCAGCTCGCCCAAGCCTTCGCCGGCCATTACTTGCGGCAGCTTGTACAGCGTCAGATTGATGCGGTGGTCGGTGACGCGCCCTTGCGGGAAGTTGTAGGTACGGATCCGTTCGGAGCGATCGCCGGAGCCGACCTTGGCCTTGCGCTCGGCGGAGCGTTCGGCATCGACCCGCTGCCGCTCGGCATCGTAGATCCGCGAGCGCAGGATGTTCATTGCCGAAGCGCGATTCTTATGCTGCGAGCGGCTGTCCTGCATCATCACCACAATGCCGGTCGGCAGATGGGTGATACGGATCGCCGACTCGGTCTTATTGACGTGCTGACCGCCGGCGCCCTGCGCCCGCATCGTCTCGATCCGCAGGTCTTCCTGCTTGATATCGACGTCGACCTCCTCGACCTCGGGCAGCACCGCGACGGTCGCGGCCGAGGTGTGGATGCGCCCTTGAGTTTCGGTGTCGGGCACACGCTGGACACGGTGCACGCCGGATTCGAATTTCAGCTTGGCGAACGCGCCGCGGCCCTTCACTTCGGCGATGATTTCCTTGAATCCGCCGACGGTGCCTTCGCTCGCCGAAATCACCTCGACGCTCCAGCCTTGCAGTGCTGCGAACTTCTCGTACATCCGGAACAGGTCGCCGGCGAACAATGAGGCCTCGTCGCCGCCAGTGCCGGCGCGGATTTCCAGCATCACGTTGCGCTCGTCCATCGCGTCCTTCGGCAACAGCGCGATGCGGATCTGCTGGATCAGTTCGTCGCGGTGAGCGTCGAGCGCGTCGCGCTCGGCCTCGGCCATCGCCCGCATCTCCGGCTCGGTGGCCGGGTCTTCGAGCAGCTCGTCCATCTCACCGAGTTCGTCGCGGACCTGGCGATAACTCTTCACCGCCTCGACCAGCGGATTGAGCTCCGACAATTCGCGGGTGATGCGGACGTAGTCCTCGGCGCCGACCTGGGCCATCAGCTGCGCTTCGAGCGCGGCGTGATGCGCGAGGAGAACGTCGAGCTTGGCTTCGGGCAGTGTGGACATGAATGATCTCGGGTGAACGCGAAAAAACGACAGGCGGCGGCGGGCAGCCCGCGTCGCTACAAGGCGAGCTGATTCGCTTCGGCGAATTCGATCAGCTTGTCGCGAATCGAGACGCTGCCGGCCGGCGCGTCGAGCAGCGGTCCGATCATCGCCTCGGCCTTGGCGAGGTCGAGGCCGAGGATCATCGCCTTCACCGGGCCGTGCGCCAGTGCGGAGACCGAGAGCGAGCGGTAGCCGATCGCGATCAGCGCCAGCGCCGCCAGCGGCTGCGACGCCATCTCGCCGCACAGCGACAGCGACCGCTTCGCCGCCCGGGCCTTGCGGACGATGTCGCGCAGCGCCCGCAGGATCGGCGCCGACAGCGTGTCGAACCGCTCCGACACTTTCGAGTTGCCGCGATCGACCGCGAACAGGAACTGGAACAGATCGTTGGAGCCGACCGAGACGAAGTCGGCGCGCTTGAACAGCTCGTCGAGCTGATACAACAGCGCCGGCACTTCCAGCATGGTGCCGACATCGACGCGCTCCGGCAAAGTGTGGCCGTGCTGGCGGAGATAAGTCAGTTCGCGCTCGATGATGCTCTTGGCGGCATCGAACTCGGCCACCTCCGAGATCATCGGGAACATCACCCGCAGGTAACGGCCGGCGGCGGCGCGCAGCATCGCCCGGATCTGGCTGCGCAGCAGGCCGGGCCGGTCGAGCCCAAGCCGGATCGCACGCCAGCCCAGCGCCGGATTTTCCTCGACCACCGTCTCCATGTAGGGCAGCGCCTTGTCGCCGCCGATGTCGAGGGTACGGAAGGTCACCGGCTTGCTGCCGGCGGCGTCGAGCACGGCGCGATACAGCGCGAGCTGATCGGACGAGCGCGGCAGGCTCTGGCCGACCATGAACTGCAGCTCGGTGCGGAACAGGCCGATGCCCGACGAGCCGGTATCTTCGATGTGCGGCAGGTCGATGGTCAGGCCGGCGTTGATCATCAGGTCGATCGGCTGGCCGTCCTTGGTGGCGCAGGGCAGATCGCGCAGCGCTGAGTATTGCGCCTGCCGACGGGCGCGGAAGCGCACCCGCTCCGCATAGGCGGCTTCGATTTCGGCCGACGGGCGGACATAGATCGAGCCCGAGGTGGCATCGACGATGATCGCGTCGCCCGGATCGGCGATGCCCGGCGCGTTCGGCACCTCGCCGATCGCCGCGATGCCGAGGGCGCGCGCCACGATCGAGACATGCGAATTGGCGGTGCCTTCTTCCAGCACCAGGCCGCGCAGCCGCTTGCGGTCGTAATCGAGCAGCGCCGCCGGCCCCATCGACCGCGCGATCAGGATGGCGTTGTCGGGCAATTGCTCGCGCGACGGCGCATGGTCCTGCCCGACGAGCTGGCGCATCAGGCGGTGGCCGAGGTCTTCAAGATCATGCAGCCGGTCGCGCAAGTAAGGATCGGTCGAGCGCAGCATCCGCGCCCGGGTGTCCGACTGTACGCGTTCGACGGCTGCTTCGGCGGTGAGGCCGGTGGCGACCGCCTCATGCAGCTTGTGCGACCAGCCATGGTCGTTGGCGAACATCCGGTAGGCTTCGAGCACGTCGCGGTGCTCACCGCCCTCGGCGAAATCGCCCCGCTCCAGCATCCGGTCGAGGTCGGAGCGCAGCTTGGCGAGCGCCGCGTCGAGCCGCTTGATTTCCTTCGGCAGGTCTTCGGCGATGTAATTGGTGATGACGACGCGCGGTTCGTGCAGCACCACATGGCCGAGCGCGATGCCGTCCGACAGCACCGCACCGGTCTTGTGGATCGAGTGCCGCGCCGCCGGCTCCGCACCGGGCTGGGCCAGCGCCGACAATTCGCCGGAGGCGATCATCTCGGCCAGCACCATCGCGGTGGTCTGCAGCGCCTCGACCTCCTCCTCGACATAGGTGCGCTTGGCGCGGTTCTGCACCACCAGCACGCCGAGGGTGTTGCCCGCGCGCAGGATCGGCACGCCGAGGAACGAGTGGTAGATTTCTTCGCCGGTTTCCGGGCGGAACGAGAACGCCGGATGGCTCTGCGCATCCGACAGGTTCAGCGGGGTCGCTTCGGAAGCGACGAGACCAACCAGACCTTCGTGGGCGTTCAGCACGGTCTGGTGCACCGCCTCGCGGTTCAGACCTTCGGTGGCGTACAGCTCGAGGGTGTTGTCGATCCGCAGCACATAGACCGAGCACACTTCGGCGACCATGTTGGCCGCGATCAGCACCACGATCTTGTCGAGGCGTTCCTGCGCGGAGACTTGCTCCGCCATGGTTTCGCGGAGCCGTCTCAGCAAGACGCGGGGGCCACCCGACGTGCTCCGCATGTGCCGCAATCTCCTCTGCGAGCCTTGCCTGCCAGCGCGACGCCGCGCCAGCAGAAAAGCTCCAAAAACAATCCTCGTCCGGCGTTCGCCCGGCCCGCGCGTGTGTCCACAGCGCGTGTCCGAACTCGAACACGAACCCGCAGCTGGTCCGGTTGCGGACACCGCCGCCGAACCTTCGCAACGCAACAGAACCGGCTTTGCCAGCCGACCTGTCAGCGCGCCGCGCTGCTCAGGCCGTATAGCGAATTGACGCTTGATTTGCCAAGCAAAACGCCTGCCAGCGGACGCAACATCGGGCCCGCCGGCTCTCTCAAATCACCGAAAAATTGTTCTAAACTTGATCCAGACCATAGAGCGTATGCAGCGTCCGCACCGCCAGCTCGGTGTAGGCGGCGTCGATCAGCACCGAGAACTTGATCTCGGAGGTGGTGATGGCGCGGATGTTGATGTTGCGGGCCGCGAGCGCAGCGAACGCCTGGGCCGCGACGCCGGCATGGCTGCGCATGCCCGAGCCGATCACCGACACCTTGGCGACGTCGGTCTCGCTGTCGAAGCGGGCGTAACCGATCTTGTCCTGCGCCGAGGTGATGGTCTGCTTGGCACGGACGAAGTCGGCGGCCGGCACCGTGAAGGTTAGATCGGTGGTCTTGCCGTCCTCGGAGACGTTCTGGACGATCATGTCGACGTTGATATTGGCGTCGGCCAGGGGACCGAAGATCGACGCCGCCACGCCCGGCTTGTCCTCGATCCGGCGCACAGAGATCTGCGCCTCGTCCTTGGAAAAGGCGATGCCGGTGACGACGTGGTTCTCCATGGAATTCTCCTCGCTGCTGATCAGCGTGCCCGGCGGCGTGCCGTGCGGATCGATATCTTCGGGCTTGTCGAAACTGGAGCGGACGAAGATCGGCATGTTGTGGACCATGCCGAGCTCGACCGAGCGGACCTGCAGCACCTTCGCGCCGAGCGAGGCCAATTCCAGCATCTCTTCGAACGACACCTTGTCGAGCCGGCGCGCCTTCGGCACCACCCGCGGGTCGGTGGTGTAGACGCCGTCGACATCGGTGTAGATGTCGCAGCGGTCCGCCTTCAGCGCCGCCGCGATCGCCACCGCCGAGGTGTCGGAGCCGCCACGGCCCAGCGTGGTGATCCGGCCGGTTTCGGCATGGATGCCCTGGAAACCGGCGATCACCGCCACTTCCTTGCGCTCGGAAAAGCGCTTGATGATTTCGCTGCCGTCGATCCCGACGATCCGCGCCGAGGCGTGCGCGTCGCTGGTCAAGATCGGGATCTGCCAGCCCTGCCAGGACCGCGCCTGAATGCCGAGCGACTGCAGGGCAATCGCAAGAAGACCCGACGTCACCTGCTCGCCGGACGCCACCACCGCGTCGTATTCGCGCGCGTCGTGCAACGGCGAGGCTTCGGTGCACCAAGCCACCAGCTCGTTGGTCTTGCCGGACATCGCCGACACCACCACGGCGACCTCATGGCCAGCGTCGACCTCGCGTTTGACATGGCGCGCGACGTTCTGGATGCGCTCGATATTGGCGACGGACGTGCCGCCGAATTTCATCACCAGCCGGCCCATGACGAATAGTGCAATCCTTGGAGACAACGAGTATTGATGGCGCGGAATCCGCCAGGCGGGAGCCGCGTGGCGCGTATACACAGCGTCGCGGTTTCGGGCAAGCAAGGGCATTGCGGCCGCGGAACAGGCGCAACCCGCTCCGGCCGCGTGCCGGGCGACAGGTACGGACATTGAGGAGCATCGCGCACCCCATGGCACTGCAACCCGAGTCCCCCGGCCAGCCGGCCTCGACCGTCGATCCGGCCGAGATCGCGAAATTCTCCAAATTGTCGGCCGAGTGGTGGGACCCCACGGGGCGGATGGCGCCGCTGCACCGGATCAACCCGCTGCGGATCAGCTTCATCCGCGATGCGGCCTGCCGGAAATTCGAGCGCAACGCCAAGAGCCTGAGCTGCCTCGAGGGCTTGCGGATGCTGGACATCGGCTGCGGCGCCGGCCTGTTGTGCGAGCCGTTCACCCGGCTGGGCGCCCAGGTGATCGGAATCGACCCCTCCGCCACCAATATCGCGGCCGCCAAGCTGCACGCCGACAAGTCGCACCTGGCGATCGACTACCGCAACGTCATGGTCGAGGAAATCGACCCGCGTGAGCGGTTCGACATCGTGCTGGCGATGGAGGTGATCGAGCACGTCACCGACGTCGGCGCGTTCCTGTCGCGCTGCGCCGCGCTGATGAAGCCGACCGGCATTATGGTGGTGGCGACGCTCAACCGGAACTGGAAGAGCTTCGCGCTCGCCATCGTCGGCGCCGAATATGTGATGCGCTGGCTGCCGCGCGGCACCCATCAGTGGGACAAGTTCGTCACGCCCGCCGAACTCGAGCAGCACCTCAACCGGCTGAAGCTCACCGTCACCGAGCAGTCCGGCCTGGTGTTCAATCCGCTCGCCGACCGCTGGAAGCTGTCGCCCGACATGGACGTGAACTACATGATGGTGGCCGAAGCGGCGCCGTAGTTCTGGACGATCGCGCGCTTCCCCCTCCGGCGCGCGAAGGTCCTCGCAATGCAGGCATGATCCGGGTCCGGTTGACCGCTGCGGACCGGATCGCCGAGGCTGCAGCGTCCCTCCTGCCGCCAACGCCATGTTCACCGTCGCTACGCTCTGGATCCCCTTCACGCTCGTCGCCGCGCTCGGCCAGGTCGCGCGCAACGCGATGCAGCGCTCGCTGACCGGGCCGCTCGGCACCTGGGGCGCCACCAATATCCGCTTTCTGTTCGGCTTCCCGTTTTCGCTGCTGTTCTTTGCCGGCGTGATCTGGGCAACTGGCGATGCGATACCGTGGCCCGGCCTCGATTTCTGGCCATGGCTGCTGCTCGGCGCGCTGTCGCAGATCGCCGCCACCGGCATGATGCTGGCGGCGATGAACGAACGCTCGTTCGTGGTCACCACCGCCTATCTGAAGACGGAAGCGATCCAGACCGCGATCTTCGGTTTCGTGTTTCTCGGCGATCACCTGAACCTGTGGAAGGTGGTGGCGATCCTGATCGCGACGGTCGGCGTCGTGGTTACGGCGCTGCGACCGGGCGCGGCCCGCGGCCTCGTCAGCCTGCGGCCGACCCTGCTCGGGCTGAGCGCCGCCGCCGCCTTTGCGCTGTCGGCGGTCGGGTTTCGCGGCGCGATCATCGTGGTGCCGGACGTGACCTTCGTCACGGCCGCGACCTTCACCCTGGTGTTCGGCCTCGGGGTGCAGACGCTGGTGCTGACCATCTACCTGCTGGCGCGGACGCCGCAGGTGCTGCGCGACATCCTGCGGCTGTGGCGGCCGTCGATGCTGGCCGGCTTCGTCGGCGCCGCGGCCTCGCAGTTCTGGTTCCTGGCATTTGCCCTCACTGCCGCCGCCAACGTTCGCACCCTGGCGCTGATCGAGGTGCTGTTCGCGCAAGCCGTGGCGTACTACTCGTTCAAGCAGCCGGTGGCGCTGCGCGAGATTCTCGGCATCATCCTGATCGTACTAGGCGTCGCCCTGCTGGTCGCGGTGTGATTACTTCAGCGCGATGATTACGGCACCGGCGGCGATCAGCGCGATCCCGATCCACTCGGTGCCGGACGGCCGTTCGCCGAGGAACAGCACGCCGAACAGCACCACCAGCACCACGCTGAGCTTATCGATCGGCGCCACCAGGCTGGCCGGGCCGAGCTTGAGCGCCCGGAAGTAGCACAGCCATGACGCTCCGGTGCAAAGCCCCGACAGGATCAGGAACGTCCAGGTCTTGGCGCTGATCGGCCCGTCCGTGACCAGCTTGCCGGTCGCTGCCAGCAGCCCGCCGAGCGCCACCAGCACCACCACGGTGCGGATGAAAGTGGCGAGATCCGAGTTGACGTCCGCCACGCCGACCTTGGCAAAGATCGCCGTCAGGGCGGCAAACACCGCCGACAGCACCGCCCAGAATTGCCAGGAGAGCAGGGTCTCGGGATTCATGAGCAAAGTCGTTCGTAGCGCATGCCCCATCGGCAGCGAACTCCCTCGCCCCGCCGTTGCGGGGAGAGGGTTGGGGTGAGGGGCGACACGCATAGTTGTCTCTCGACTGTGAGGAGACGCCCCCTCACCCGGTCCGCATCTAACGATGCGAACCGACCTCTCCCCGCTCGCGGGGAGAGGTTAAGTCGCGCGCCTTCCTGGCGAGAGGCGCACCTCATTGCGGTTAGTTCCGGTCGTCCGGCAGCACTGGCAGCGGCGCCACCTCGATGCCTTCCTCGATCAGCGCTTTGGCCTCGGCCGGCGAAGCCTCGCCATAGATCGGGCGGTGTTCGATATCGCCGTAATGCATCGCGCGCGCCTGCTCGGGGAAGCGCTCGCCGACATTGTCGGCGGTCTTGACGATGTGGTCGCGCAACTCCTTCAGCTTGGCGCGCAGCTCGCGCTCCTGCGCCATCAACAGCGGCGTCGGCGCATCTGCAGACGTCGTCTCGGCCGGAAGATTGCTCGCGGCGGGTTCGGCGGCGGCCGGCTCGGGCGCGCGGCCACGGCCTTTCTTGCCGACGATCTGCGGCGCCATGATCGCCTTTTCGACCTTCACCGAATCGCACTGCGGGCAGCTCACCAGCTTGCGCCGAACCTGAGACTCATAGGCCGACGAGCTGTGAAACCAGCTCTCGAACACGTGGCCTTTGTCGCAGCGCAGGCTGTAGCGGATCATGACTGCCGGACCAGATGGAGGTGGCCCGGGCCGGCGTTCGCATCGGCCACGGTGAAACGCCGGCCGTGCTGCAGCGACGGAATCTTGCCGCGCGCTTTGGTCACTTCGGCCGGATCAATCCGCGCCATGATGAAGCCGGGCTCGATGCCGCCTTCGGCCAGCACCTTGCCCCACGGATCGATGATCAGCGAGTGGCCGAACGTCTCGCGCTTGTTCTCGTGCAAACCGCCTTGCGCCGCGGCGAAGACGAAGCAGCCGTTTTCGATGGCGCGGGCGCGCAGCAGCACGTGCCAATGCGCCTCGCCGGTCGGCTTGGTGAACGCCGCCGGCACCGCCAGGAACGATGCGCCGGATTCGGCCAGCGCGCGGTACAGCGCCGGGAAACGCACGTCGTAGCAGATCGTCAGGCCGATCCGGCCCCACGGCAGGTCCGAGATCACCGCGGTCTCGCCGGGCTGGTAGTTCGCCGACTCCCGGTAGCTCTCGCCATTGCCGAGATCGATGTCGAACATATGGATCTTGTCGTAGCTCGCCAGGATCGCACCGTCCGGGCCGATCAGGAACGAGCGGTTGACCGCGCGCTCCGGCGACGCGCGCAGCGCCAGCGAGCCGATATGCAGATGGATGTTCAGTTCGCGCGCCAGCTCGCGATACGCCTTCAGCGACAGGTCGTCGTCCTGCTCGGCGAACTGGGCGAACAGCGCTTCGCGGTTCAGCTGCATCATGTTGCTCACCTCGGGGGTGAGCACGTAGTCGGCACCGGCCTTCACCGCCTCGCGGATCAGCCGGATGCCCTGCTCCAGATTGGGCTCGGGGGTGAGGCCGCTGCGCATCTGCACCAGGGCGGCATTGAACGGCACCGCTTCGGTCATGACGCCGCCTTCTCGCCGGCGAGCAGCGCGTCGAGCTTGCCCTCGCGGTCGAGCGCATAGAGGTCATCGCAACCGCCGACGTGGAGGTCGCCGATGAAGATCTGCGGATAGGTGGCGCCGGGACCGGCGCGCTCGTCCATCTTCACCCGGAAGCCCGGATCGACCGCGACGTCGTACTCGGTGAAGGCCGCCTTCTTGCGGTTGAGGAGCGACTTGGCGGCGCTGCAATAGCCGCAGCCGGGGCGGGTGAAGATCTCGATCGCTGCGGGCATTCAGGCTCCGTTTGGTTGCCGAGGATGGGCGCAAGGAGCGGATTATATGGGGGATTTCAGCGTATCGACAACCCGCGCGAAGACCAGCACGTCGACCGAGGCCGCCCTCGCCCGGAGCAGCGCGCGGGCGCAGGCGTCAACGGTGGCCCCCGAGGTGAGCACGTCGTCGACCAGCACGATCCGCCGCCCCTGGATCTCGGGCTTGCGATGCTTCGGAACCTTGAAGGCGCCCTGCACATTGGCGGCGCGCTCGCTGCGCGACAGCCCGATCTGGTGCGCGGTCGGCCGGACCCGCTGCAGCGCCTCGACCGCGACCGGCAGCTTGGCCTGCCGGCCGATCACCTGCGCCAGCGCGCCGGACTGATTGTAGCGACGCGAGAAGCCGCGGCGCCAATGCAGCGGCACCGGCACCAGCAGATCGGCGTCGGCCAGCAGAGGCTGCCCGGCGCGGGCCATCCACCGCCCCATGGTCGGCGCCAGATCGGTACGGTCATGGAACTTGAGGCCGTGCACCAGCGCCTTGGCAACTTCGTCGTAACGGACGGCGGCGCGGGCACGGCTATAGGCCGGCGGAGCGGCGATCGCCTGCATCGACAGCATGCCGGGGCCGGGATCATAGACGAACGGAATGCCCAGCTTTTCGCAGTAAGGCGGAGCGATGAAGGACAGCTGCGACCAGCACTGCGCACAGACGCCCTCGCCTGCGACCGGCTCGCGGCAAGCGACGCACAGCGTCGGCAGCGCCAGATCCAGCGCCGCCTGAGCCGCGCGGGTCCAGATCCGGCGCAAACTGCTGGCAGCGGCAGAGAAGCCGCCCAGCCCCCGCACGCCAGCCCGGTTGATCGCGCCCACACGCATGACGCGAGGCTAACGCCGCCCACGCAACCGTCAAGCGGCAGAACCTTGTAGTGCCGGGCCGGAAAAAGGCGCACAACACCGCCAGTCCTTCTCCGGGAGATCGCCGTGTCCGAGCCCACCGACAAGCCTGCCGACGTCACCTATCTGGATATTCCGACCGCGCCGCATGTGTATTTCGACATCGCTCCGGCGCACGGTGTGATCGCCAACGGCGTCGAGGTCGAGCTCGCGGCACGGACGCTGAACCCGCTCGCCGACGGGACGGTCGAGGTGAAGTTCGTCACCACCGCTCGGCTGCGCTGCAGCCAGGCCGGCGCGCAGCATTTGCGCAACGCACTGGATGCGGTGCTGAAAATGTTCGAGGCCTCGCAGCAGAGCCCGGCCGCGGCCTCCAAGCTGAACTGATCGTGGCGCGAACAATTTGACCTGCGATGTCTGATTCCACGCCGATCCTGTTCGATCGCCGGCTGCTCGCGGCGCGGCTGCAGCGTGCCGCCACGCTCGGCCCGGTGCCCTTCCTGCTCGACCGCGTCGCCGACGAGATGGACGAGCGGCTGCACGCCGTGCTGCGCGACTTCACTAACGTCGCCGATCTCTGGACGCCCGGCGGGCTGAAGCTGCTGCGATTTCCCAAACTCGCGCATCTGGCGGTCGACCCGTCCGGCACCGAAGCCCTGCCGTTCGCGCCGGGATCGCTCGACCTGGTGGTCTCGGCGCTGGCGCTGCAATTCGCCAACGACCTGCCCGGGGTGCTGGCGCAGCTCCGCCGCGCGCTCAAGCCGGACGGCCTGCTGCTCGCGGCGCTGACCGGCGGCGATACGCTGACCGAACTGCGCCAGGCCTTCGCGGCCGCCGAGGCCGAGATCGAAGGCGGCGTGTCGCCGCGCGTCGCGCCGGCCGCCGACCTGCGCGATCTCGGCGCACTCTTACAACGCGCCGGCTTCGCGCTGCCGGTGACCGACGTCGACCGCGTCGTGGTACGCTACGACCACGCGTTCGCGTTGATGCAGGATCTACGGCGGATGGGTGCCACCAACGTGCTGATCGAGCGCCGCCGGACGCCGCTACGCCGCGCCACGCTGGGACGGATGGCCCAGATCTACGCCGACCGCTTCAGCGACCCCGACGGCCGCATCCGCGCCACCTTCGAGATCGTCTGGCTCTCCGGCTGGTCCCCCCACGAAAGCCAGCAGCAGCCGCTGAGGCCAGGCTCGGCAAAGGCGAGTTTGGAAGAGGCGGTGAAGGGAAAGCGCTGAACAGCCTGCCCCCGTTGCAGGCTCTTGCTTTTGTCTATCTCGGTCATCGCCGGGCTCGACCCGGCGATCCATCCCTCTTCGCAAGAATGATGGATGCGCGGGTCAGGCCCGCGCATGACACATCGAATTTGGCCGGCGCCTCACATCAGCAATTCGATCAGCGGCGGGATCAGCGGCAGGTCCGCGGGCGGCATCGGGTAGTCGCGGAGTTTATTGGCGCGGACCCAGGCGAGCTCCTGACCTTCGCGCGGCATCGCCAGGCCTTCCCAGCGCCGGCAGACATACAGCGGCATCAGCAGGTGAAAGTCCTCGTAGGCGTGGCTGGCGAAAGTCAGCGGCGCGAGGCACGCTTCCTTCACGGTGATGCCGAGCTCCTCGTCGAGCTCGCGGATCAGCGCCGCCTCCGGCCGCTCGCCGGGATCGAGCTTGCCGCCGGGAAACTCCCACAGACCGCCGAGCTGCTTATGCTTCGGCCGCTGCGCGATCAGCACGCGATTATCGACATCGATCAGCGCAACGGCGACGACGAGGAGGAGGTTCATGCGGCGCCCCCGATGCAGGGCACATCGCCCGCAACACCACCGCCGTCATGCCCCGCGAAGGCGGGGCACCCAGTATCCCAGAGCGCTTGTGAAAAACCACGAGCGGCACGGCGTACTGGATCGCCCGCCTGCGCGGGCGATGACGGCCTGCAAAGAAATAGGGCCGCGCTACTCATAACCAAACTCACGACCGATAGTCGCCGTTGATCGCGACGTATTCCTTGGTGAGGTCGCAGGTCAGCACGCGGTCGCGGCCTTTGCCGAGGCCGAGGGCGACCTTGATCTGAATGACCGGCTTCTTCATCTCAGCCGAGACTTCCTTCTCGTTGTAGGACGGATCGCGCGCGCCGGCCTTGGCGACGCGGATGCCGTTAAACGAGATCGACAGCTTGTCGCGATCGGCCGGCTCGCCGGCCTTGCCGACTGCCATCACCACCCGACCCCAATTGGCGTCTTCGCCGGCGATCGCGGTCTTCACCAGCGGCGAATTGGCGATCGACAGCGCGATCTTGCGGGCCGAGACCTTGGTCTTGGCGCCTTCGACGATGATCTCGACCAGCTTGCGGGCGCCTTCACCGTCGCGCGCCACCTGTTCGGCGAGATCGGCCAGCACAGCGTTGAACGCCTTGACGAAAGCCTTCAGCCGCGGGTCCGAGGCGCGCGAAATCTTCGGCGCGCCGTTCTCGGCGGCCGCACCGGTCGCGAACGCGAGCAGCGTATCGGAGGTCGAGGTGTCACCGTCGATCGTCACCGCGTTGAAGGTGTCGGTGACGCCGGCCTTGAGCAGCGCCTGCAGGCAGGACGCCGACAGCGGCGCATCGGTGAAGATGAACGACAGCATCGTCGCCATGTCGGGCGCGATCATGCCGGCGCCCTTGGCCATGCCGTTGATCGTCACCTTGGCCTTGCCGAGCTTGACGGTGGCGGTCGCCACCTTCGGGAAGGTGTCGGTGGTCATGATCGCCTTGGCGGCGTCCATCCAGCCGTCGGGGCCGGCGTCGAGCGCCATCGCGTCGAGCACACCGTCGAACTTGGTGGCGTCGAGCGGCTCACCGATCACGCCGGTCGAGGCCAGGAACACCTCCGCCGGCTTGCAGCCGATCGCCTTGGCGGCGAGCTGCGCGGTCAGCGCGGTCGCCTTTTTACCGGTCTTGCCGGTGAAGGCATTGGCATTGCCGGAATTGACCACCAGCGCCCGGGCGCCGCCGCCCTTCAGCTTATCGCGGCACCATTCGACCGGCGCGGAGGCGCATTTTGAGGTGGTGAACACGCCGGCGACGGTGGTGCCCTTCTCCATCTCGACCAGCAGCACGTCGGTGCGGCCCTTGTAGCGGATGCCGGCCGCGGCGGTCGCGAGGCGCACGCCGGCGATCATCGGCATGGCGGGGACATCGGTGGGGGCGAGCGGGGAGACTTTGCTGGACATCGTGCGCTTTCGGCAGGTTGTACCCCCGCCGGCGCGGGAGCGGCGTTCCCCTCTCTCACAAGCTCGCGACGATGAGAAGGAGAATTCGCGAAAACTGACGAAAATCCCATCGTCACAATCCGTTGCGGGCGCCTATGCTGGCTGGGCCGAGCTCGCCTCCGCAGTTACCCTCGGGCGGAATTCCGTGACAGCAGCGTTGCCGTCCGATATCCGGAAATAGCCATGGACAAAGTCGTTTCACCTGCCCGCCCCGCCGCCGACGAGCGCTTCGACAGCGCCCGGGTCGCCGCCGAGATCGCCACGCTCGCCGAAAAGCACGCCGGCAACGACGGCATGTTCCGCACCGCGCTGGCGATGCTGATGAAGGCCGAGCTGGCGAAAGCCCGCACCGAAGCCGAGGCGCAATTGCTGCGCGACCGCCACGGCCGGCGCTGCGCCGAGCGGCTGTGCTACGTCCAGGACGCGATTATCCGGCTGCTGTTCAACGCCGCAACTGAATACCTCTACAATACCCCGACGCCGTCGAGCTCTGAGCGGATGACGGTGGTGGCGACCGGCGGCTACGGCCGCGGCCTGATGGCGCCGGAGAGCGACATCGATCTGCTGTTCATCCTGCCCTACAAGCAGACCGCCTGGGGCGAGCAGGTCGCCGAAGTCATCCTGTACTGCTTGTGGGACATCGGCCTGAAGGTCGGCCACGCCACCCGCTCGGTCGACGAGTGCATCCGCCAGGCGCGCGCCGACATGACGATCCGCACCGCCATCCTGGAGACGCGGTTTCTGGCCGGCGACGAAGCGCTGTACGCCGAGCTGGTCGAGCGTTTCGACAAGGATGTGGTCGAGGGCACCGCGGCCGAATTCGTCGCCGCCAAGCTCGCCGAACGCGAGGAGCGTCACCGCCGCTCCGGCCAGTCGCGCTATTTGGTCGAGCCCAATGTCAAGGACGGCAAGGGCGGCCTGCGCGACCTGCACACGCTGTTCTGGATCGCCAAATACGTCTACCGGGTGCGCGAGCCCAGCGAACTCTCCGAACGCGGCGTGTTCGATCCGGCCGAGCTGCGGACCTTCCGCCGCTGCGAGGACTTCCTGTGGTCGGTCCGCTGCAACATTCACTTCGTGACCAAACGCGCCGAAGACCGGCTGTCGTTCGATCTGCAGCGCGAGATCGGCGTGCGGCTCGGCTACACCTCGCATCCGGGGATGCAGGACGTCGAGCGCTTCATGAAGCACTACTTCCTGATCGCCAAGGAAGTCGGCAACCTCACCGCGATCCTGTGCGCCAAGCTGGAAGACCAGCAGGCCAAGGCGGCGCCGGCGCTGACCCGGATGATGGCGCGGCTGCGGCCGGCCGCCAAGCGCCGCCGGGTGCCGGAGAGCGACGACTTCGTCATCGACAACAACCGCATCAATCTGGCGGTGCCGGACGTGTTCAAGCACGATCCGGTCAATCTGATCCGGATCTTCCGGCTGGCGCAGAAGAACAATCTCGCCTTCCACCCGGACGCGATGCGCACGGTGACGCGGTCGCTGTCGCTGATCACCCCGCAGCTCCGCGACAATCCCGAAGCCAACCAGCTGTTCGTCGAGATCCTGACCTCCGACAACGCCGAGCCGGTGCTGCGGCGGATGAACGAGACCGGCGTGCTCGGGCGTTTCATCCGCGCGTTCGGCCGCATCGTGTCGATGATGCAGTTCAACATGTATCACAGCTACACGGTGGACGAGCATCTGATCCGCTGCGTCGGCAATCTGCAGGAGATCGAGCGCGGCGGGAATGATGAGTTCGCGCTGTCGTCCGAACTGATGCGCAAGATCCGCCCGGATCATCGCGCGGTGCTTTACGTCGCCGTGCTGCTGCACGACATCGCCAAGGGCCAGCCCGAGGATCACTCGACCGCAGGCGCCAAGGTGGCGCGGCGGCTGTGCCCGCGGTTCGGCTTCAGCGCCGCCGACACCGAACTGGTGGCGTGGCTGATCGAGCAGCATCTGGTGATGTCCACGGTGGCGCAGTCGCGCGACCTGTCGGACCGCAAGACCATCGAGAACTTCGCCGCGGTGGTCGAGACCGTTGAGCAGATGAAGATGCTCACCATCCTGACCACCGCCGACATCCGCGGCGTCGGTCCTGGGGTGTGGAACGGCTGGAAGGCGCAGCTGATCCGGACCTTGTACTACGAGACCGAGCCGGTGCTGACCGGCGGCTTCTCGGAAGTGAACCGCGCCGAGCGCATCCGCGCCGCACAGGCCGAATTCCGCGCCGCCTTCACCGAATGGCCGGAGGCCGACCTCAACGCCTATGTGGCGCGGCACTATCCGGCTTACTGGCTGAAGGTCGATCTGCAGCGCAAGATCCGCCACGCCCGCTTCCTGCGGGCCTCCGAACAGGCCGGCCACAAGCTGGCGATCAATGTCGGCTTCGACGAAGCCCGCGCCGTCACCGAGCTGACGATCCTGGCGGTCGACCATCCCTGGCTGCTGTCGGTGATCGCTGGCGCCTGCGCCTCGGCGGGCGCCAACATCGTCGACGCCCAGATCTACACCACCACCGACGGCCGCGCGCTCGATACCATCTCGATCAGCCGCGAATACGACCGCGACGAGGACGAGGGCCGCCGCGCCACCCGCATTGGCGAGACCATCGAAGAGGTGCTGGAAGGCAAGCTGCGGCTGCCCGAAGCAGTGGCCCGCCGCGCGACCAGCGGCAGCAAGGCCAAGCTGCGCGCGTTCGTGGTCGAGCCCGAGGTCGAGATCAACAACAACTGGTCGGACCGCTACACCGTGATCGAGGTTAGCGGCCTCGACCGCCCCGGCCTGCTGTACCAGCTCACCACGGCGATCTCGAAACTCAACCTCAACATCGCCTCGGCACATGTCGCCACTTTCGGCGAGCGCGCCCGCGACGTGTTCTACGTGACCGATCTGTTAGGTGCCCAGATCACCGCCCCGACCCGCCAGGCGGCGATCAAGCGGGCGCTGGTGCATCTGCTCGCCAACGGCGATGCCGCCGAAAAGCCGGCGGCCTAACCGCGTCGGGCGCCTTGATCACGCCCGCTTCGCACGTATCTGATCAGGCGTCCTATCCGGGCGCCGGTGCCCCTTTCACGGGAACCGATGGCGACCGCGGTCGGTTCTGGTTCCGCAACGCCCCCACGGCGGCCGTTTTCCGCCCCTTCACATGAGTTCGCCCATGCGCAAAATCGTCGTCCGCTCGCTTGCCGTCCTCGGCGTCGTCGCGGTTCCTGTTGTGTCCGCGCTCGCCTTGCAGCGCGAGCAGACCGCCCCGGCCGATCTCGACCTGATCGGCGGCGTCATCCAGCTGGTGCAGCGCGCCTACGTCCATCCGATTCCCTCGGACGAACTGACCAAGGATGCCCTGAAGGGCATGCTGAACCGGCTCGATCCGCACTCGGACTACATGGACGAGAAGGAATTCAAGGACATGCAGACCGACATGTCGGGCCAGTTCGGCGGCCTCGGCATGCAGATCACCGCTCAGGGCGGGATTCCGCGGATTGTCTCGCCGATCGACGGCACCCCGGCCGCGCGCGCCAAGCTTGAGCCGGGCGACCTGATCATCAAGGTCGGCGCCGCCACCACCCAGGGCATGAGCCTGCGCAACGTCGTCGACATGCTGCGCGGCGTGCCGGGCACCAAGGTCACCATCACCATCATGCGCGGCAAGGACGAGCCGTTCGACGTCACCCTGACCCGCGAGATCATCAAGGTCGCGTCGGTGAAGTCGGAGATGAAGCCGGACGGCGTCGGCTATATCCGCATCAGCCAGTTCGGCGGCGACACCGCCGACGGCTTCACCGCCGCACTCGCCAAGCTGAAGAGCGACGCCAAGAACGATGGTCTCAAGGGCCTGGTGATCGACCTGCGCAACGATCCGGGCGGGCTGCTCAACGCCGCGGTCTCGGTTGCCGGCGATCTGCTCGACGGCGGCACCGTGGTATCGATCCGCGGCCGCCAGGCCGACGATCAGCGGGTGTTCTCGGCGCCGTCGAAGGGCGACAAGCTGCCGGGCGTGCCGATCGTGGTGCTGATCAACGGCGCCTCGGCCTCGGCATCGGAGATCGTCGCCGGCGCCTTGCAGGACCGCAAGCGCGCCACCGTGATGGGCACCACCAGCTTCGGCAAGGGTTCGGTGCAGACCGTGATCCCGATCAAGGGCCACGGCGCGGTGCGGCTGACCACGGCGCTGTACTACACGCCGGCCGGCCGCTCGATTCAGGACGAGGGCATCGTGCCGGACGTGATCGAAGAGGCGCCGAAGGATCAGCAGATCAGCGGCGGACCGCTGATCCGCGAGAGCGCGCTGCACGGCGCGATCGCCAATCCGGGCAAGCTCAGTAAGTCGGACGCCACGCCGGCGCCGACCACGCCGAAGATCGGCGAGCCGACCGACGACAAGACCAAGTCCGCGACCTCGGCGCCGATCAAGGCTGACCTGATCGGCAAGCCCGAAGACGCCCAGCTCAACGCAGCGCTGGCGCTGGTCCTGAAGAAGGACGCGGCGCCGAAGTAACCACCAGCGCGCAACCGCAGCGGTCCGCCTGATACGCACGTGATGCCCGGCCTTGTGCCGGGCATCGACGTTTTGATCTGACCTTGCTCTTCAAGACGTGGATGTCCGCGACAAGCGCGCGGTATGGCGACTTAGATTCAAGGCCGCTCTCACGACCGCAATGGTCACCGCGGCCGGGCGCGGTCGATGATCGCGGCGAAGTTCACGCTCTTCGGCAAAGCGCCGTAGTGATGCGCGCCGCGCTGCGCCAGCCGCGACGCACAGAACGCCTCGGCGACCTCTTCCGGCGCGTGCCGGATCAGCACGCTGGCCTGCAGCCCGACCGCGAGGCGATCGACCAGATCACGGGCGCGCTCCTCGAAGTCCGAAGCATCGCGCATATCATCCTTCAGCGCGGCGATGTGACGATCGAACGCCACATCGGCGCCCTTGGCCTGCTCGACCTCGGCGAAATACACCTGCAGCGTCTCGGGCGTACGCGTCATCGCCCGCAGCACGTCGAGACATTGCACGTTGCCGGAGCCTTCCCAGATCGCGTTGACCGGGCTTTCGCGGAAGTGACGCGGCATCGGCCCGTCTTCCATCACGCCGGAGCCGCCGATGCACTCCATCGCTTCGGCGGTAAGACCGGGCGTGCGCTTGCAGATCCAGTATTTGCCGATCGCTGAACCGATCCGGATCAGATGCGCCTGCTGCTCGTCGCCACGGTGGTCGAGCGCACGGGCGATCCGCATCGCCAACGCCAGCGCCGCTTCGGTTTCGAGCGCCAGATCCGCCAGAACGTTCTGCATGATCGGCTGATCGATCAGCAGCCGGCCGAATGCCTTGCGCTGCCGGCAATGATCGATCGCCTGCGACAGTGCCGCCCGCATGATCGCCGACGAGCCGATCATGCAATCGAACCGGGTCATCGCCACCATCTCGATGATGGTGGCAACGCCGCGGCCTTCCGGCCCGATCATCCAGCCGAGCGCGCCGCGCAATTCGGTCTCGCTCGAGGCGTTCGAGGCATTGCCCATCTTCTTCTTCAGCCGCAGCACCTGCAGCGGGTTCTTGGCTCCGTCCGGCTTCCAGCGCGGCACCAGGAAACACGACAGCCCGCCCGGCGCCTGGGCCAGCACCAGGAAGGCGTCGCACATCGGTGCCGAGACGAAGAACTTGTGGCCGACCAGCTCGTATTCGCCGCCCGGCCCGCCGGCGCCGACCGGGATCGCCCGGGTGGTGTTGGCGCGGACGTCCGAGCCGCCCTGCTTCTCGGTCATCGCCATGCCGATGGTGATGCCCTGTTTCTGATCGACCGGCACATTCCGTGCGTCGTAGCTGCGCGCCAGGATCTTCGGCAGCCACTGCTTGGCAACGTCGGGCTGCAGGCTGATGCACGGCACCGCCGCGAACGTCATGCTGATCGGGCAGCCGTGGCCGGCCTCGATCTGGCTGTGCAGATAGAACCGCGCCGCGCGGGCGACATGCGCGCCCTTGCGCGGGTCGGTCCACGGCGAGGCGTGCAGCCCGTTCTCGATCGAAGTCTGCATCAGCTGGTGATAGGCGGGGTGGAAGCGCACCAGATCGGTGCGGCGGCCATAGCGATCATGGGTGTCGAATTCCGGCAGATGCCGGTTGGCAAGCGCGCCGAGTTCGAGATATTCGGCGGTGCCGATCCGGGCGCCGAAATCGGCAATATCGTTGGCGGCCCATTCGGCGCCCTCACGCGTCACCGCCTCGACCAATGGCCGGTCGGCGGTGAACAGATTGTAGTCGGCGAGTTCGACCGGCTGGTTGATCACCTCGTGGGTGACGGCGCCGTAGCTGTCGGCGATGGCGGCGTTGAGCATTCAGGTCCTCCCGGAGCGGCGCCTCTGGCGCTTGCGATGGTTCGGCAGGCATCATAGGCAAGCCGCATCGGGCAGGTGTTCGGATTGGGCCTGGATGGCGAAGCGCGCGGAAACCTCAGCAAAAACACGGCGAAGGCCGGTGCAGCCGCGCTCGCACGAAACCTCGCGGGCGATCCGCGACGCATTTGTTCGGCTTCTCGACGAAAAGCCGTTCTCCGAAGTCACGATCCGCGAGATCGTGCTGGTGGCCGGCGTCGGGCTCGGCACCTTCTACGAGTATTTCTCCAGCAAGGATGAGCTG
This sequence comes from Rhodopseudomonas sp. G2_2311, assembly GCF_047501505.1. Taxonomy (NCBI): domain Bacteria; kingdom Pseudomonadati; phylum Pseudomonadota; class Alphaproteobacteria; order Hyphomicrobiales; family Nitrobacteraceae; genus Rhodopseudomonas; species Rhodopseudomonas sp. G2_2311. The sequence goes on along the minus strand of NZ_JAZDRK010000002.1, from coordinate 197,950 downwards.
GCGCGCGCCTGTGTGCATCTGCGGACCAAGGATCTGCTGCTGGCGCTGCGCCGGCGGCGCACCGCGCTCGGCAGCTATGACCTCGCCACCGGCGTCACGGCGGCGATCACGGCGCAGGCCGAAATCTATGCGCAGGCGCCGCGCGAATGGATGCAGCACTTCATGCTGGAGCGGCACAAGAGCGAGCGCAGCCACTATCTCGAAGCCTACGACCTGTTCCTGAAGGAATGGGAGGCGCTGCTCGAAGGCGCCTCCGACTGGCCACCCGGCCGCTCCGCCGCCGAAGCGGCGTTGCCGGTCTTCAGCCTGATGTACGGAATGTTCGCCCACGCTTTGATCCGGGGCATGCCGCCCGCCGATTTTGCGGTGTACCGCCACCAGCTGGTGCGGGCGGCGCTCGGCTGTCTGGCGGGAATGGTGCCGCCAGAGGCAAGCGCCGGAGCAATGGAACCCGGCGGCCGTCGCCGCGCTTGAGATCGAGCGGGTTCCGCCGCAGGGAACGGGGATTCGAGAGTGGCCGACATCTGGACGCGTAAATCGCTGAGCAGCCTGCAAATCGAGGCTGCGGCCGGGGACAGCGGCGACGGCGAAGTCCGCCACCTGAAGCGGTCGCTGTCGGCGGTCAACCTGGTTGCGCTTGGGGTCGGCGGCATTATCGGCGCCGGCATCTTCGTGCTCACCGGCCACGCCGCCGCCGCCAATGCCGGACCGGCCGTCTCGCTGTCGTTCGTGCTCGGCGCGGTGGCCTGCGCCTTCGCCGGGCTGTGCTACGCCGAGATGGCTTCGACCGTGCCGGTGTCGGGCAGCGCCTACACCTATGCGTATGCGACGATCGGCGAGCTCGTGGCATGGATCATCGGCTGGGACCTGATCCTGGAATACGCCGTCGGCGCCACCACGGTGGCGATCGGCTGGTCCGGTTACTTCGTCAGCCTGCTCGGCAATTTCGGCATCCACCTGCCGGCGCAGTTCACGACGGCGCCGCTCGCCTATGACGCAGCCACCCACGCCTGGTCGACCACCGGGGCGATTCTCAACCTGCCGGCGATGGCGATCATCCTGGCGATTTCGACGCTGCTGGTGATCGGTATCCAGGAATCGGCCCGGTTCAACAACGTCATCGTCTGCATCAAGCTCACGGTGATCGCGCTGTTTCTGATCTTCGCCGCGCCGATGGTGACGCCAGCCAACTGGGTGACGGCCGCCAATCCGGACGGCGCGTTCATTCCGCCGGCGCAGGAAAACGGCGTCTTCGGCTGGTCGGGCGTGCTGCGCGGCGCCGCGGTGGTGTTCTTCGCCTTCATCGGTTTTGACGCGGTCTCGACTGCGGCGCAGGAGGCCAAGAACCCGCAGCGCGACATGCCGCTCGGCATCCTCGGCTCGCTGGCGATCTGCACCGTGCTTTACGTCTCGGTGGCGTTCGTACTGACCGGGATCGTGCCCTATGACCGGCTCAACGTGCCCGACCCGATCGCAGTCGGGATCGACGCCGCCGGGATCGGCTGGCTGTCCTCGATCGTCAAGATCGGCGTTGTCACCGGGCTGACCTCGGTGATCCTGTTGCTGCTGCTCGGCCAGACCCGCGTGCTGCGCGCAATGGCGCATGACGGCCTGATGCCGAAGGCGGCCGCCGCCACCCATCCACGCTTCCGCACCCCGCATGTCGCCACCATCGGCACCGGCCTGATCATCGCCGGCCTTGCCGGAGTGTTGCCGATCGGACTGGTCGGTGAGCTGGTCAGCATCGGCACACTGTTCGCGTTCGCGGTGGTCTGCGTCGGCGTGCTGGTACTGCGGATCAAGCACCCGGAGCAGCACCGCCCGTTCAGGGCGCCGGCGATCTGGCTGGTGGCACCGGCCGGCGCGATCGTGTCGTTCATCCTGATGCTCGGCCTGCCGCTCGATACCTGGATACGGCTCGGGGTGTGGCTGGCGATCGGTCTTGCAATCTACTTCCTGTACGGGCGTCATCACAGCAAGCCCGCGGGGCGCTAGACTAGGCTCGGCGGACAACGGCCAGGAGGGCATCCGATGAGCACGAGCGCCGAGCATCAACGCACCGCGCTGGTCACCGGCGCCAATTCCGGCCTCGGCAAGGCCATCGTCACCGCGCTGGCGGCGAATGGCCTGCGTGTCGGCCTGGTGTCGCGCGACCGCGCTCGCGGCGAAGCAGCGCTCGCGGATATTCGCGCCGCCACAGGCAATCAAGACCTGCATTTGTTCGTTGCCGACCTAGCCGATCAGGTCTCTGTCCGCGCTCTGGCGCATGCGGTGCGCGATCGCTTCGACCGGCTGCATCTACTCATCAACAATGCCGGCACTGCTTTTGCGGAGCGGCGGCTGAGCCCGCAAGGCATCGAATGCGCGCTGGCGACTAATCACCTCGGCCCGTTCCTGCTCACCAACCTGCTGCTCGACCTGATCAAAGCCAGCGCACCGGCGCGGATCGTCAATGTCGGCACCCGCATCGACGCAGCAATGGATTTTGACGACCTCAACTGGGACAAGCGCCCCTACGGCATGATGAAGGGCTACGCGCAGTCCAAGCTCGGCAACCTGCATTTCACCTTCGAACTGGCGCGCCGGCTGCAAGGCAGCGGCGTGACCGTCAATTGCGTGTTCCCCGGCGTGTTCAAATCCAACCTCGGCGGCACCGACGGCGCCCAGGGCTTGTTCTGGAAGCTGCTGATCAAGTTCGGCGGCTGGGCAATCCCGACAGCCGAAACCGCCGCCCGGCGCGTGCTGTATCTCGCCGATGCGCCGGAGCTTACGGGCGTCAGCGGCCAGTACTTCGCGGATCGCAAGACGATTCCTGCGCCGGCGCAGGCGCTCGACACAGAAGCCAATCGGCGGGTGTGGGAGATCAGCGAACGGCTGACCGGGCTGTCACCGCCGCAACCCGGCATCGGCCAGGAGACGCCGTGACGCCTCCTCCCGCTCCAACAGCGCAGCAGCCGCAGAGCGGCACGCCGCGCGAAGTGCTGCTTGTGTTCCTCAAGCTCGGCCTCACCTGTTTCGGCGGGCCGATCGCGCATCTGGGATATTTCCGCGACGAGTTCGTCGTCCGGCGGCGCTGGCTTGACGAGCAGAGCTACGGCGATCTGGTCGGGCTGTGCCAGTTTCTCCCTGGCCCGGCCAGCAGTCAGGTCGGACTCGCGATCGGCCTCAAGCGCGCCGGCGCTCTCGGCGCGCTCGCCGCCTGGACCGGATTCACGCTGCCATCGGCGCTCGCGCTGGTGCTGTTCGCTTATGGCGCCGCCGCGCTCGACGGACCGCTCGGCACCGGCCTGCTGCACGGGCTGAAGCTGACGGCGGTGGCGATCGTCGCCCAGGCGGTGTGGGGGATGTCGCGTCAGCTTTGTCCTGATCGCGAGCGTGCAACCATTGCGGTCGCGGCGGCGCTGATCGTGCTCCTCAGCGCGATGCCCATCGCTCAGCTCGGCGCGATCGCGCTTGGCGCGGTGGCCGGGATGTGGTGGTGCCGCAGCGACACGCTGCAGAATTTCGGCGACGTCGGGGCGCGGGTATCACGGCCGATCGGCGTCGCGGCGCTGCTCGGCTTCGTGGTGCTGTTGCTCGGCTTGCCGCTCCTCGCTCAGCTGAGCGGATCGTCGATCGTTGCGGCGTTCGATGCGTTCTATCGCTCGGGTGCTCTGGTGTTCGGCGGCGGTCATGTGGTGCTGCCGCTGCTCCGCGATGGGTTCGTCGGGCCGGGCTGGGTGAGCGACGACGCGTTCCTCGCCGGCTATGGCGCGGCGCAGGCCGTGCCGGGACCGCTGTTCAGCTTCGCCGCTTACTTGGGCGCGATCGCAGCACCGGTCCGAGGACTGGTCGGCGCGGCGATCGGTCTGGCCGGCATCTTCCTGCCGGGATTCCTGATCCTGCTCGGCGTGCTGCCGTTCTGGCATGGACTGCGGCGCTATTCGGCCGCGCAGGCGATGATGCGCGGCGTCAATGCCGCCGTAGTCGGTCTGCTCGGCGCCGCACTGTATAGCCCGGTCTGGACCAGCACGATCCGCAGCACGGCCGACGTCGCGGTCGCGCTCACCGGCTTTGCGTTACTCACGATCTGGCGCGTGCCGCCGCTCGTCGTCGTCGCCTTCAGCGCGGCGGCGGGCATCGCCGGGGCACTGATCAACTAAGTGCGGGGCGAGCGGAGCGCGCTTACCGCCCCTTGCTGCGGCCCTTCTCGGCCGCCTTGGCCAGCGCTGCCGCGAATGCGCCGCCCCCGCTCGGGGCTTCCTGGCGCGGCTTGTAGCGGTCGACCAGCTTGGCGCTGGCGCCGCCGCCACCACCGCCGGTGCGGCGTTCGCCGGGAGCGGGGATCGGGTCGGACATCCGCAGCGTCAAGCCGATGCGGTTACGCGGCACGTCGACCTCGAGTACCTTCACCTTCACCACCTGGCCCGGCTTCACCACTTCGCGCGGATCGTTGATGCGCCGCTCCGACATCGCCGAGATGTGAATCAGGCCGTCCTGGTGCACGCCGATATCGGCGAAGGCGCCGAACGCCGCCACGTTGGTGATCGTGGCTTCCAGGATCATACCGGGCTTGAGGTCGGTGATCTTCTCGACGCCTTCCTGGAAGGTCGCGGTCTTGAACTCGGGTCGCGGGTCGCGGCCGGGCTTTTCCAGCTCCTTCAGGATGTCGCTGACGGTCGGAATACCGAACTTCTCGTCCGCGAAGGCCCGCGGTTTGAGGCCCTGCAGCACCTTGGTCTGGCCGATCAGCGCCTTGATGTCGCTCTTGGTGGCAGCCAGGATCTTTTTGACGAGCGGATAGGATTCCGGATGCACGCCGGAGGCGTCGAGCGGGTTTTCACCATCGCGAATCCGCAAGAACCCGGCGCACTGCTCGAACGCCTTCGGCCCCAGCCGCGGCACTTCCTTCAGCTTGTCACGGCTCGGGAACGGCCCGTTGGCGTCGCGATGCGCCACGATGTTCACCGCCAGGGTCTCGCCGATGCCCGACACCCGCGCCAGCAGCGGCGCCGAAGCGGTGTTGAGATCGACGCCGACCGCGTTCACGCAGTCTTCCACTGTGGCATCGAGCGCGCGCGCCAGCGCGTGCTGATTGAGGTCGTGCTGATACTGGCCGACGCCGATCGACTGCGGCGGCACCTTTACCAGTTCGCCGAGTGGGTCCTGCAGACGGCGCGCGATCGACACCGCGCCGCGGATCGACACGTCGAGATCGGGGAATTCCTTGGAGGCGAATTCCGAGGCCGAATACACCGACGCGCCGGCTTCCGACACGATCGCCTTGGTCAGCTTCAGATCCGGCTTGGCCTTCATCAGATCGGCGACCAGCTTCTCGGTCTCGCGCGACGCGGTGCCGTTGCCGATCGCCACCAGCTCGATGCGGTGCTTCACGCAGAGCTGCGCCAGCGTCAGCATGCTCTCGTTCCACTGCCGCTGCGGCTCGTGCGGATAGATCGTGGCGTGATCGACCAGCTTGCCGGTGCGGTCGATCACCGCGACCTTGACGCCGGTGCGGAAGCCCGGATCGAGGCCCAGCGTCGCACGGCCGCCGGCCGGCGCGGCGAGCAACAGGTCGCGCAGATTCGCCGCGAACACCCGGACCGCCTCGGTCTCGGCCTGCTGCCACAGCCGCATCCGCATATCGAGCGCCAGCGCGGTCTTGATTCGCGTCCGCCACGCCCAACGCACGCAGTCCGACAGGAAGCCGTCGGCGGGACGGCCCTTGCGGGCGATGCCGAAGGTCGCGGCGATGCGGTTTTCGTACTGGGTCGGCTCCTTCGACTCCGGATCTTCGCCGTCGCCGAAATCGAGCGACAGCACCTCTTCCTTCTCGCCGCGCAGCAGCGCCAGGATGCGGTGCGACGGCAGCTTCTCGTACGGCTCGGAGAAGTCGAAGTAATCGGCGAATTTGGCGCCGACGGTTTTCTTGCCGTCGCGCACGGAAGCCTTCAGCGCACCGCGGCTCCACATCGCTTCGCGCAGCGAGCCGGTGAGGTCGGCATGTTCGGAGAAGCGTTCGACCAGGATGGCGCGGGCGCCTTCGAGGGCGGCCTTGACATCGGCGACCGGGTGCTCGCCCTCGGCCTTCACATAGGCGGCAGCCTCGGCCTGCGGATCCTTGTCGGGGTTCTGCAACAGCAGGTCGGCGAGCGGCTCCAGGCCCGCCTCGCGCGCGATCTGCGCCTTGGTCCGGCGCTTCTCCTTGAACGGCAGATAGATGTCTTCGAGACGCGCCTTGCTGTCGGCCTTCAGCAGCGCCGCCTCCAGCTCGGGCGTCATCTTGCCCTGCTGCTTGATGCTGTCGATGATCGCGGTGCGACGCGCCTCCATCTCGCGGAGGTAACGCAGCCGCTCCTCAAGGGTGCGGAGCTGCGCGTCGTCGAGCATCCCGGTCGCCTCTTTGCGGTAGCGGGCGATGAACGGCACGGTCGATCCGCCGTCGAGCAGATCGATGGCGGCCTGGACCTGCTGCTCACGGACGGCGAGTTCGGATGCGATGACGGACGCGATGTTCGGCACTGGGAGTCTCTTTGGCAGATTCGAAGGAGGGGGACTCGGCCACGGCGGCGCGGCGAATCGAAGGCAACCTACGCGATCTTGCGGGCAAGATGCAGGGCGCGTGACCGCCCGGTGCACGACGTGTGCATAACCCCTCGGGCACCGCTCCGGACCAAATCGATTCGCCGTGTTCCCTGTTGAAAACGCCGATTTATTTCGCCGGCACGTCGGCTTCGACGTCAAGCACCCGGCGCAGCATCCGTGCCAGATCGGCACGGCGATACGGCTTCGGCAGCAGCTGCACGGCAGGACCGAGCCGGCCATGATGCAGCATCGCGTTCTCGGTATAGCCGGAGGTGAACAGCACCTTCAGACCCGGCTTGTACTTGCGCAGCTCCTCGGCGAGCTGCGGCCCGTTCATGCCGCCGGCCAGCATCACGTCGGTGAACAGCAGATCGAATTCGACGTCGTCATACACCATCGACATCGCTTCCGCCGCGGAGGCCGCCGAATGCGCGGTGTAGCCGAGCGCCTTCAGATGCGTCATCACGTAGCTACGCACCAGCGCATCGTCTTCCACCACCAGCACCGACTCGCGGCCGCCCTGCGCCAGCGGCGGCGCGGCGCTGTCGAGCCCGGTATCGAGCGACGCGGCCGCATACGGCAGATACAGCCGAATGGTCGTGCCATGGCCCTCCTCGCTGTACAACTCGATATGGCCGCCTGACTGCTTGACGAAGCCGTACACCATGCTGAGACCGAGGCCGGTGCCTTCGCCGACCGGCTTGGTGGTGAAAAACGGCTCGAACACCCGGTCGCGGATCGCAGCCGGAATGCCGCAGCCGGTATCGCTCACCGCCAGCATCACGTAGCGGCCGGCACTGACTTCATCGTGCTGCGCCGCATAGGCCTGGTCGAGATCGACGTTGCCGGTCTCCAGCAGCAGCTTGCCGTTGCCCTTCATCGCATCGCGGGCGTTGATCGCAAGGTTGATCAGCGCGCTGCCGAGCTGCGACGGATCGGCCAGCGCCGGACGCAGATCCGGCGAGGGCTCGACATCGATCTCGATGCCGGCCCCGAGCGTCGGCCGCAACAGCTTGACGGTGTCGAGCATCAGCGCGTTGACGTCGATGCTGCGCGGCTGCAGCGGCTGCTTGCGCGAGAACGACAACAGGCCGTTGGTGAGATCGGAGGCGCGCGTCACCGCCTGGTCGACCATCGTGGCAACGTCCTTCAGCGCCGGCCGGTCGGACACGCCGTCGGCGAGCATTTCGATGCCGCCGGTGATCACCGTGAGAATGTTGTTGAGGTCGTGTGCGACACCACCGGTGAGCTGGCCGATCGCCTGCATCTTCTGCGCCTGGCGCAGCTGGCGCTCGGATTCCTTGAACGCGGTGAGGTTGCGATACACGATCACCGCGCCGGCGAACGAGCCATCCGGGTTTTCCATGCGCCGCGCGCTTGCGGCGAGCTGCACCACCGGGTCGTCGCCGTGGCGGATGCCGAGTTCGACGTTGTCGAAGCTCTCACCGCGCCGCGCCCGCGCTGCCGGACTGTCGTAGTCAGGCATCGGCGTCACGCCGTCGGCCAGAAAGCGTTTGTATTTCCGCTTCCAGCGCTCGGAGCCAATGTCCTCGGCGACTCCGAACAGCGTCACGCAAGTCGGATTGGCAAACACCCGCTTGCCCTCGGCGTCGAGCACCGCCACAGCGTCCGCCATGCTGGCGATGGTCTTGTCGAGCAGCTCCGACTTGCTCCTCAGCGCCGCGTTGGCGGCGTCGATCTTGGCAACGGTTTCGTCGAAGGCGTCGGCAAGGATGCGGCTCTCGCCGCGCAACCCGGCCGGCATCACCAGTCGTCCAGTGCGGGAAAACGCCGCGACCGCCCGGGTGAGCTGCATGATCGGACTGGCGATCGAACGCGACAGCAGCGCCGACAGCAGCACCGCACCGAGGATGGCGGCAAGGCCAACGATCAATCCCGGCGTCCGCAGCGCGGTGGCGGGCGCCATGATCCGTTCCAGCGGTTCGGTCTCGATCACGGCGGTGCGGATGCCGTTCGACAGCGGCGCCATCACGATCGCCGCGGCGACGCGTTCACCGTCGGGCCGGGAGAACACCGCCGCAGCGCCGGGCTTTTCGCTAAGCGCGGCGGCGAGTTGCGGGAAGTCGTCCTGCCAGCGCCGCTCCGGCTCCGCCGGCACGATTCGACCGTCCATGTAGTTCATCATGTAGCCGCCGTCGGCTTCGACGAAATACACGTCAGTGTCGTTGTCGAGCACGTCCCGGATGCGCTCGAACACCGGCCGCAGATCGTAAGTAATCATCAGCACCGCAAACACCGCGCCGCTAGAATCGCGCACCGGCGCCGCGGCTGTGAACCGCGGCGACGACGAAGCTGCGACGCCCGGGTCATGCGACGGCTGGAAGATCCGGATCGGCGAGAAGTGCACCTCGTCGCCCGTCAGCCCCGCGGCATGCCTGAACGTCTCGTCGTCACCGAGCTGCGGCAGATCGGCGTCAGGTACAGTGCGGATGCTGCCGTTCGGCCCCTGGCGATCGACGGCGATCAAGGCGCGACCGCCATTGGCGACGCCGACCAGCCGATAGGCCAGAAGGCCGGGCTTGACCTGCATGTTGCCCGCATACGCCGCCGCCAGATGCACGCGCCACTGCGCTTCGGTGAGCCCGACGTCCGGATCTGTGCCGCCATTGAGCCGCGCCCGGACGATGCCGAGATGCGCCGGCAACAGCCGGGCTGACAACACTTCGTTGCGGATGATGCGGAGCACCGATTCATAGGCGCCAAGCCGCGCCTTGGCCTGATACGCGAGCCGCGTCAATCCGGACGGCACGACCGCCCGGCCGATATTGTAGTACGCGAGCACTCCGATCGCCGCCACCGTACACGCCACCAGCACGGTCATCGCCAGGGTCAGGCGCACCGACAGGCGCATCGATCGAATCTCCGGGAAGGACCTCAAGATAAAAAGCAAACTATAGGAAGCGCCGAAGCGGCGCTACCTATAGTCCTATCCTGACGTCCGGCGCATCAGTTCGGGATTTCGCCGAATCCTTTGCCAGGCTTCAGCGGCTTCAGGCGGATCAACCGGGAATCCTCGACGGCCGCCTGACGGTGGTTCACCGCCTCGCGATACACCGGATCGCGAATCATCTCCACGAATGCCGCAACGCTTGGGTACTCGGCGATGAACACGTGATCCCAGTGTTCGTCCTGCGGGCCGATCAGCATCAGTTCGAACTGGCCCTGCCACACCACCTTGCCGCCGAGCCGCTCGAACACCGGGCCCGAGTCGCGGCCGTACGCCGCATAGGCTTCGGCGCCGGTTGCGTCGCGACCGTCTGGATAGGCAGCACGCGGCTTCAGCCGCACCAGGTTGAGCATATGGATCGGCCCCGGACGATCCATCTCGCGAAACTGCGCGAACACTTCCTTGGTCGGATCGATATGGCTGATCATGCGCCCTCCTGTTGCTTTGAATTTGTTTGGCCGTGCTAGTATCACGATTGAGCCGCCGATGTCTGCCACTGGAGCCTGTGCGTGAACGCCGCTGCCACCCTTCTTGTCGCGCTGGTCGCGGCCCTGCACGTCTTCTTTCTCGTGCTCGAGATGTTTCTCTGGACCAAGCCGCTCGGGCTCAAGGTGTTTCGCAATAGTCCCGACAAAGCCGCGGCGTCTGCGGTGCTGGCTGGCAATCAGGGGCTGTACAACGGCTTCCTGGCGGCCGGACTGATCTGGTCGCTGCTGCATCCGAACGCCGCAGTGGCGCTGCAACTTGCCACCTTCTTCCTCGGCTGCGTCATCGTCGCCGGATTGTACGGCGCCTGGACGGTGAGCCGGCGCATTCTCTACGTCCAGGCAGCTCCCGCTGTGGTGGCGCTGATCGCAGCGTGGGTCGCGTAGTCGGCAAGCAGGATGCTGCATCGCACAGCGCGGCAAATTGCAACGGCGCGCCATCGCGGCATTGCCAGGCCTCGAGTGCTGATCCACACTCCCCGCTAACGGCGGCAGGCAAAACGCCGCCGGTCATAAGCCATGAGGGAGTAGACCAGCGATGAAGAGCCTGTATCAGGCCGCCGTGGCGGCTCTTGCGACCGTTGCGCTGACCGCCGTGCCCGCCGCGGCGCAAAAGAAATACGATCCGGGAGCGTCCGACACCGAGATCAAGATCGGCCAGACCGTGCCGTTCTCCGGCCCCGCCTCCGCTTACGCCGGCATCGGCAAGACCCAGGCCGCCTATATGCGGATGATCAATGATCAAGGCGGCATCAACGGCCGCAAGATCAACCTGATCCAGTACGACGACGCCTATTCGCCGCCCAAGGCCGTCGAGCAGGTCCGCAAGCTGGTCGAGAGCGACGAGGTGCTGCTGACCTTCCAGATCATCGGCACGCCATCCAACGCCGCGGTGCAGAAATATCTCAATGCCAAGAAGGTGCCGCAACTGCTCGCCGCCACCGGCGCGACGCGGTTCACCGATCCGAAGAACTTCCCGTGGACGATGGGCTTCAACCCCAACTACCAGACCGAAGGCCGCATCTACGGCCGCTATATCCTGCAGAATCACCCCGACGCCAAGATCGGCATCCTGTTCCAGAACGATGATCTCGGCCGCGACTACGTCACCGGCCTGCGCGCCGCCCTCGGCGACAAGGCCGACAAGATGATCGTCGCCGAAGCCTCCTACGAACTCACCGATCCGACCGTCGACTCGCAGATCGTCAAGCTGAAGTCCGCGGGCGCCACGCTGCTGTACGACGCTTCGACGCCGCGCTTCGCCGCGCAGGCGATCAAGAAGGTCGCGGACCTCGGCTGGAATCCGATCCATATCCTCGATATCAACGCAAGCCCGGTATCGGCCACGCTGAAGCCGGCCGGCCTCGACATCTCTAAGGGCATCATCAGCGTCAATTACGGCAAGGACCCTGCCGATCCGCAATGGGCCAACGACGAGGGCGTGAAGAAGTATTTCGCCTTCATGGATAAGTACTATCCGGATGGCGACAAGCTCAACACCGTCAACAGCTACGGCTACAGCACCGCGGAGCTGCTGGTCACCATCCTCAAGCAGTGCGGCGACAACCTGACCCGCGAGAACGTCATGAAACAGGCCGCCAACCTGAAGAATGTCGTCGGCGACCTGTCGCTGCCGGGCATGTCGGTCAACACCTCGCCGACCGACTTCCGCGTCAACAAGCAGCTCCGGATGATGAAGTTCAACGGCGAGCGCTGGGAGCTGTTCGGCCCGATCATCGAGGACGACGCGGCGATGTGATCGCAGCAATCAGTTCGGCAGCAGCACTTCATTCCGGGTCGCGGGTGGAACTCGCGCCCCGGATTTCCCCATCACGATAGTAGCAAAGCCGATCTCCGAGGGCGGTTTCCCGATCCTCACAGAGGACGGCTTATTCAGCCGGATACCAGAAGACGGCCTTTCTACCCCGGTACATCGCCGGGTATCGACCAATTCTGCACAGACAGCCTGCCCGAATCGCGTTCGAATGCCGCCAACAGACGGGAGTGGAAGCCGTTGAGTGGAGGCGCTGCCGGCGGCGGCGGATCAGCATGAGAGCAGACAGCACCAGCAACCGCTATTTCACCGTCGAACAGCTCGAGGAGCTGGCGGTCGCCAAGTACATCGAGGCGGCGCTGACGCCGGCCGGCGAGGAGCGCGACGAGCTGCTCGAAGAGGCCAAGCGGTTCGCCAGCCGGGCCAAGATGAAGAGCTGGCTGATGGGCGAGATCGGCGCTGCACCGCGCCGTCGCAACTATCACTAACCGCCGATACCCGATTGCCGACACAGCGGCCTGACACTCACCAAAGGAACGGCTCTGCCCAAATCAGAACCGGCCGGTGGTGTTGACCCTCACGATTACTCCCACGGGATCGCGCTGACTTCGCGCTGCAGCCGATCCATCGCGGTCATCACCGCGGCGCCGGCAAATTCCCGGCTGGCCTGGCCGGGATCGACCGTGGCGACCTTCCAATTCGCACCATTGGTGTCGTCACAGGGCTGGCACGGCCGAATCCGGATCGCCTCGACCTTGTCGCAGTGACGCTGGCCGCGGACGTCCTGCAGCAGCAGCGCCTCGATCTCCTCCGCGGTCCTCAACACCCTGGTCATCACTGGTTCCTTCTGTACGGTCGGCAGGCGCCGCATCGATCGCAGAGCTGTAGCGCAAGGTCTTGAGATGCCTCAAGTCTGTGCGGTTCCATCAAATCGGGAACCCGGCTTTAACCTTCGCTTTACCGGGCCTTAAACCGGGTTCGCTAGCGTCGCCGCAACGGTCGGCGTGGACGATGCGATGGCGTGGGGTAGGAAAAAAGCCGGCGAGAGGCGAGAGCCGAAATTCGGGTCCGGTGAATCGCTCGCCGACATGCGCCTGACGCCGCAGGATCGGGTGAACGTGGCCGACGACAAGCCAAAGAAGAAGCCCACGGGCAAAGCCGGCGGCGGCGCGCGCAAGCGCAAGGCGCGCAAGGGCGTGATCGCGTCGGTGCGCCAGGCGATCGGCCGCGTGGTGTATTGGAGCGCGGTCGCCGGCATCTGGGCGGTGCTCGCCGTGGTCGGCGTCATGGTCTGGGTGGGCGCGCATCTGCCGCCGATCCAATCGCTGGAGATTCCAAAGCGGCCGCCGACGATCACCATCGTGGCCGACAACGGCTCGACCATGGCGGTGCGCGGCGAACAGGCCGGCACCAATGTGGCCCTCAAGGAGCTGCCGCCGTATTTGCCGAAGGCCTTCATCGCGATCGAAGACCGCAGGTTCTATCAGCACTTCGGCGTCGATCCGCTCGGCATCGCCCGCGCCGCGGTCACCAACGTGCTGCACCGGGGCGTGTCGCAGGGCGGCTCGACGCTGACCCAGCAGCTCGCCAAGAACCTGTTCCTGACCCAGGACCGCACGCTGACCCGCAAGCTGCAGGAGGTCGAGCTAGCGCTGTGGCTGGAGCGCAAGCACTCCAAGGCCGAGATCCTCGAACTGTATCTCAACCGGGTGTATTTCGGCTCCGGCGCCTACGGGGTCGAGGCTGCGGCGCAGAAGTACTTCGGCAAATCGGCCAAGGACGTCACGCTGGTCGAGGCGGCGATGCTGGCGGGCCTGGTCAAATCACCGTCGCGCCTCGCGCCGAACCGCAATCCAGAAGGCGCCGAAAAGCGCGCTCAGATCGTACTGGCCGCGATGGCGGAGGCCGGCTTCGTCACCGACAAGCAGGCCCAGGCCGCGATCGCCAACCCGGTTTACACAGTCAAGCCGACCGGCGCCGGCACCATCAACTACGTCGCCGACTGGATCACCGAGGTGCTCGACGATCTAGTCGGGCAGATCGACCAGTCGATCATCGTCGAGACCTCGATCGATCCCAGGCTGCAATCGGTGGCAGAGGCGGCGATCATCGACGAGCTGGCGGCCAAGAGCGTCAAATACAAGGTCACACAGGGCGCGCTGGTGGCGATGGCACCGGATGGCACCGTGCGGGCGATGATCGGCGGGCGCAACTATGCCGACAGCCAGTTCAACCGCGCCGTCACGGCCAAGCGGCAACCCGGCTCGGCGTTCAAGCCGTTCGTGTATCTGACGGCTGTCGAAGCCGGTCTGACGCCTGACACCATCCGCCAGGACGCCCCGCTCGACCTCAAGGGCTGGAAGCCGGAGAACTACACCCACGAATATTTCGGCTCGGTCACCCTGACCCAGGCGCTGGCGATGTCACTGAACACGGTGGCGGTGCGGCTCGGGCTCGAAGTCGGGCCGAAGAACGTGGTGCGCACCGCGCACCGGCTCGGCATCGCCTCCAAGCTCGACGCCAACCCGTCGATCGCGCTCGGCACTTCGGAAGTGACGCTGACCGAGCTGGTCGGCGCCTACTCCACCTTCGCCAATGGCGGACTGTTGGTGTCGCCGCATGTGGTGAAGCGGATCCGTACCGCGCAAGGCAACAAGGTGCTGTACGTCCGCAGCGACGAGCCGACGAGCCGGGTTGTCGATCCCCGCGCGGTGGCGATGATGAACACCATGATGCAGGAAACGCTGCGCTCCGGCACCGCCCACAAGGCCGACCTGCCGGGCTGGGTTGCGGCCGGCAAGACCGGCACCAGCCAGGATTTCCGCGACGCCTGGTTCCTTGGTTACACCTCGACGCTGGTCACCGGCGTCTGGCTCGGCAACGACGACAACTCGCCGACCAAGAAGGCCACCGGCGGCGGACTGCCGGTCGAGGTGTGGACGCGTTTCATGCGCGAAGCGCTCAAGGGCGAGACTCCGCAGCCCTTGCCCGGCGACTGGAGCGGCGGCCCGATCGCGAGCAGCCCGCCGGCCGGCCTCGGCGGCCTGAACGCCCCGCCCACGGGCGGCGGCACCATCGCGCAGGCGGGCCCGCGCGGCGAAACCCAGGTGATCAACGCGCCCCCGCCCCCCGGGGCAGGCCGCATGCCTCCGCCGACCCGCGCCAACGTGCGGCCAGAGGCGGACGCCGGCCTCGATGGCTGGCTGATGGATCGGCTGTTCGGGCGGTGATGCGGCGTGCAAGTCTGAGCGGCGCGCGGCAGGCCGCAGTCACCGCGCCCGCGTCCAACGCACCTCAGTCGCTGATGCCGTAGCGGTGCAGGTCGTTGCCGTAGGAGTCGAGCCAGGTCTTGGCGCGCTCCATCTGCGGACAGACCTTGCCGACCACGCGCCAGAACCGCGCCGAGTGGTTCATCTCGACCAGATGCGCGACTTCGTGGGCCGCCAGATAGTCCAGCACATAAGGCGGCGCCAGGATCAGCCGCCACGAGAACGACAGCGAGCCGGCCGAGGTGCATGAGCCCCAACGGCTCGACTGGTCGCGGATCGACAGCCGCGTCACCTTCACGCCGAGCTCCGGCGCATAGCGATCGCAGGCCTTCTGCAGATCGCGGCGGGCCTCGCGCTTGAGGAAATCAAGCACCCGGCGCTCGATGTGCTCGGTCTCGCCAGCGACGCACAGGATCTTTTCACCGGACTCGCGCACTTCGGTCCACACCGTGCCGCGCCCGGCGCGGTGCACGATCTTATGGTCCTGGCCACGGAGGGGCACCAGCGTGCCGGGCAGGAACGGCGCCGCCTTCGGCAGCCGGCCGAGACGCGCGGCGATCCACGCGCCGTGACGCTGGGCGAATTCCTTGGCGTCGGCCAGCGTGCCGCGCGGCGGCATCGTCAGAATCGCTTCGCGATCGCTCGGATGAATCCGCAATGTGTAACGTCGCGCGCGGCGGTGGCGGCGAATGCGAACGGCGAAGAACTGCGAGCCGTGTCGGACGGGGATTGTCGACGGCTCCGTGGGGCGCCGATAGAGAAGTGCGCGGGCCATGTCTGCAGGTCCAGGGAAAAGAAGGTCCCCTGGAATCTGCCATAACCGCCGCCATGGGAAGCGCTCGGCGCAAAAACAAATCATTTGCCCAATATACAGGGCAAAGCCGATGTCGCACCCCTAAGTGATGGGGCTCGGAACTCGAAATTTTCGCGAATTTCGATTCAAAACGATACCCTGAGAGGTGACTCACTCCTCACTACTTGCGGAACCCATGAATCCGGATTCCCCCAGGCTGTGTACACAACTGATCAGACCGCTTGCGCTTTGATTTATCAGCGCAAACTGATCAGCAGCAACGCGTCATCCACAGCGCCTGCTAACGACGACGCGTAGTAGTCACTCCGCCGCGCGCGCCGGCGTATCGCTGGCCGACGACGCATGGAAATCACAGATACGCGGCACGATTTCCGAACGGAAACGCGAGCCGTTGAACACACCGTAGTGGCCGACGCCCTTCTGCACGTAGTGCACGCGCCGATTATCCGGGATCGACGAACACAGCCCGTGCGTCGCCTCGGTCTGACCGAGACCGGAGATGTCGTCGTTCTCGCCTTCCACCGTCATCAGCGCGACGCGCTTGACCTTCGACGGCTCGACCAGCTTGCCGCGATGCGTCATCTCGCCTTTCGGCAGCGCGTGCTTGACGAACACCAGATCGACCGTCTGCAGATAGAACTCCGCGGTCAGATCCATCACCGCCAGATACTCGTCGTAGAACTCGCGGTGCTTGTCGGCGAGGTCGCCGTCGCCCTGAACCAGATGGTTGAACAGGTTGCGATGCGCGTCCATGTGCCGGTCGAGGTTCATGCTGATGAACCCGTTGAGCTGCAGGAACCCCGGATAGACGTCGCGCATGAAGCCCGGATGCGGGAACGGCACCTTGGTGATGACGTGGTTGCGGAACCAGTCGATACCCTTCTCGGCCGCGAGATTGTTCACCGCGGTCGGATTGCGGCGGGTGTCGATCGGGCCGCCCATCAGCGTCATCGACAGCGGCACGAACGGATCTTCGTTGGCCTCCATCACCGACACCGCGGTCAGAACCGGCACCGATGGCTGGCACACCGCCATGACGTGAACGTTGCCGCCCAGCGTCTGCAGCATCTCGATGACGTAATCGACATAGTCGTCGAGGTCGAACCGCCCGGCCGCGGCCGGCACCATCCGGGCGTCGGCCCAGTCGGTGATGTAGACCTCATGGGTCGGCAGGAAGGCCTCGACCGTGCCGCGCAGCAGCGTGGCGTAGTGGCCGGACATCGGCGCTACGATCAGCAGCCGCGGCTGCGGATGGCGCAGCGGTCGCTCCAGCTTGCGCTCGAAATACAACAGCCGGCAGAACGGCTTTTCCCAGACGTTGTGGATCTCGATCGGGACCCGCATGCCGTTGACTTCGGTGTCGTCGAGCCCCCACTCCGGCTTGCCGTAGCGGCGGGTGGTGCGCTCGAACACTTCGCAGGCCGCGGCAATCGACTTGCCGAATTCGGTGTGGCTCCACGGATTGAGCGGGTTCTTGAACGCCAGCTTGGTCGCGTCCGACATCGCCCGCGCCGGATTCAGCGAGGCGTGCGCCATCTCGTAGAACCAGTACATCGGCGTGGTCAGCGCCGGACTGACTTCCGCAGGCATCTCCGGCGGGCGACCAAATTCACCAATGACAACCGGCATCGTGTCGTGTCCCTCGTAACCCCGTGCAGCGCAACATAGTGGCGGCTGGGTACAGGCGCGTCAATCACAAGATCGAAATATGCGCTTCACCGCGTAAAAAGTAAGCACGGACAGTCCACAGGCCTGTCCGGATTCATCCTACTCGCCGCTCTGGATCAGTGAGCCGTGGCGTCGGGCGCTGTTCAGCATCGCCAGGAAGCTGATGAACGCGGCCACGAACAGCACCACATTGATGCCGAGCGCCCATAGCATCAGATCGCCGCGAAACTGATGATCGATCAACAGCGCCCGCATGCCTTCGAACACGTAGGTCGGCGGCAGCATCCAGGCGACGACTTGCAGCCAATGCGGCAGCACCGCGACCGGATAGTAGACGCAGGCGAGCGGCATCACGCCGAACATCAAGCTCCAGACGATGCTTTCGGCACCCAGGCCATGGCGCAGCACCAGCCCGGACACGAAGATGCCGAGCGCCCACGAGGTAAAGATCAGGTTACAGAAGAACGCGCCAAGCGGCAGGCCGAAGCCGAACAGGTTGAAGTCGAACAGCGTCATCGCCAGCACCACCATCGGCACGACACCGATGGCAAGACGGATCAGGCTCATGATCATCAAGGCGATCAGAAACTCGAGCGGCTTCAGCGGGCTCATCATCAGGTTGCCGAGATTGCGCGCCCACATCTCCTCGAGAAACGAGATCGAAAACCCGAGCTGACCGCGAAACAGAATGTCCCACAGGATCACCGCGCCGATCAGCGTGCCGCCGGCGCGGGCGAAGAACCCGGCGTTCTGCGCCACGTAGCTCTGCAGAAAGCCCCAAGTGATCACTTGCAGCGCCGGCCAGTACACCAGCTCGAACAGCCGCGGCCATGACGACAGCAGCAGGTACCAATAGCGCAGCACCATGGCGCTGATGCGATGCCAGGCGAGGCCGTGACCGAGTTCGAGGCCGGCGATCAGACTTCTCATGATTCAGCGTCCCGGGCTCGGCCGCGGGCGACGTCGAGGAACACCTCCTCCAGCGTCGACCGGTGATAGCGCGCCATGATGGCCGACGGGGTGTCGTCGTCCTCGATCCGGCCGCGCTTCATGATCACGACGCGATCACACAGCCGCTCGACTTCGAGCATGTTGTGCGAAGCCAGCAGGATGCTGGCGCCGCGCCGCTTGCGATAACTCTCCAGATGCGACCTGATCCAGTCGGCGGTGTCGGGATCGAGCGAAGCGGTCGGCTCGTCGAGCAACAGCAGTTCGGGCTGGTTGATCAGCGCCTTTGCCAGCGCCACCCGGGTTTTCTGCCCGGCCGACAGCTTGCCGGAGGCGCGGTCGAGAAAGTCGGTCAGGTCGAAATCGGAGGCGAGGTCGGCGATCCGGCCGCGCAGGTCGGGGACCGCGTAGAGCTGGCCGAACACGGTCAGGTTCTGCCGCACCGTCAGCCGCGACGGCATGTCGACATAGGGACTTTCGAAATTGATCCGGCCGAGCACGTCGGCCCGCTGCTCCGGCATCGCGCAGCCGAGCACGCGGATCCGCCCCGCGGTCGGCAGCACCAGCCCCATGATCATAGCGATCGTCGTGGTCTTGCCGGCGCCGTTGCCGCCGAGCAGCCCGGTGATGCTGCCGCGCGGCACCCGGAACGAGATGTCGTCCACCGCCCGCGTGGTCTTGTAGGTCTTGACCAGATGCGAGACTTCAATCGCCGCAGACACGGAGGAAGACCCCGCCGGGTAGTCGACCCGGCCAACGCTATCGATCGCCATCATGGAGCCTGTTTGGCGATTGCCGGCGGTGAGCGCAAGCGTGCCGCCGGGCGATCCGCCGCGGGCGGCGTCAATTGGCATCCCGAGCCGCCGACGCTACTGTCCGGCGCATGTCCGATGATCTGATTTCCGCCGACTTCCGGCATCCGCGGCGCCACGTTCGCCTCGATACCATCCTGCGGCTGCGCTGGCTGGCGGCGCTCGGCCAGCTCGCCGCGATCTTCGTGGTTTCGGAAGGGCTGGAATTCGACTTCGCGGTGATGCCGTGCATCGTCATCATCGCCGTGTCGGGCCTGGTCAACCTCGCGCTGCAGATCGCCTTCAACCCGATGCAGCGGATGGAGCCGATCTACGCCGCGCTGCTGCTCGCGCTCAACATCTCCGAACTGGCGGGCCTGCTATACTTTACCGGCGGCCTGCAGAACCCGTTCGCATTCCTGTTCCTCGGGCCGGTGCTGATCAGCGCCACGGCACTGCCGACCCGGATGACGATCTCGCTCGGGATCTTCGCGGCCGGCTGCGCGGCCTTTCTCGGCTACAGCCATCTGCCGCTGCCCTGGGCCGGCGAGGAGCCGGTGGCGCTGCCGCGGATCTATCTGGTCGGCGTCTGGCTCTCGATCCTGCTCGCGATCGGCGTCACCAGCCTCTACACCTTCCAGGTCACCGAAGAGGCCCGCAAGCTCGCCGACGCGCTGTCGGCGGCCGAACTGGTGCTGGAACGTGAGCAGCATCTGACCCAGCTCGATGGCCTCGCCGCCGCGGCCGCGCACGAACTCGGCACGCCGCTGTCGACCATCTTCCTGATCTCGCGCGAACTGGAAAAAACCGCCCCGCCGGAGATGGCCTCCGACCTGCGGACCCTGCGCGAACAGGCGCAGCGCTGCCGCGAGATCCTCGGCAAGATCGCCCAGCTGTCGTCGGCCGGCGCGCCGTTCGACCGGATGCCGCTGTCGACGCTGATCGAGGAAGCGGTGGCGCCGCATCGCGACTTCGGCATCGCCATCAAGATCCGGCTGGCGCAACACGGCGAACCCGAGCCGGTGGTGATGCGCAACCCCGCGATCCTTTACGGCATCGGCAATATCCTGGAGAACGCCGTCGACTTCGCCCGCAATGCCGTCGAGGTGAATGCCTGGTGGAACGCCGAGACCGTGCAGATCGTGGTGTCGGACGACGGTCCGGGCATCAAGCCGGACGTGCTGCGCCGGATCGGCGAGCCTTATCTGTCGCGCCGCCGCAGCGCCGACGATCCCAATCGCGAGCGGTCGGGCCTCGGCCTCGGCGTGTTCATCGCCCGGACCCTGCTGGAGCGCACCGGCGCCAAGGTCGAGTTCCGCAACAAGACCTTCCCGGATCACGGTGCCATCGTCCAGCTCAGCTGGCCCAGGAACCGCTTCGAGACCATCGAAAAGACCGAAGAAACAATGGCTTGATCTGCCCCGCGCGCTCCGGTCGCAGGCGCACGCTCTTGGCAGCGCGGTGTCGCACCCCCATATCTTGTGACACTCGACGAGGAGCCCCGCCGTGAACGCCATTCCCGAACTGAATGACCACACCGATCGCTCGCTGCTGATCGTGGAGGACGACAAGCCGTTCCTCGACCGGCTGGCACGGGCTATGGAAACGCGCGGCTTCGCGGTCACGGCCTGCGACAGCGTGTCCAGCGGTCTCGCCCAGATCGGCAAGGCGGCGCCGGCATTCGCCGTGGTCGATCTCCGTCTCGGCGACGGCAACGGCCTCGATGTGGTCTCGGCGCTGAAGCGCGAGCGCCCCGATTGCCGCGCCATCGTGCTGACCGGCTACGGCAACATCGCCACCGCCGTGACCGCGGTGAAGATGGGCGCGGTGGACTATCTGTCGAAGCCGGCGGACGCCGACGACGTCGTCGCGGCGCTGCTCTCGACCGGCAACGAGAAATCCGAACCGCCGCCGAACCCGATGTCGGCCGACCGCGTCCGCTGGGAGCACATTCAGCGGATCTACGAGATGTGCAACCGCAACGTCTCCGAGACCGCGCGCCGCCTCAACATGCACCGCCGCACCCTGCAGCGCATCCTCGCCAAGCGCGCCCCGCGCTAAGCCCAGCCCTCTGTCGATTATCAGCCTGGTCATTCCGGGGCGCGAACGAAGTTTGCGAACCCGGAATCTGACACGCGAACAACCTATCGGGATTCCGGGTTCGCCGCTACGCGGCGCCCCGGAATGACGGAGCTACGCCCCTTCGGCAAATCCCTGCGGGTCGGCGAGGCGTCCGAGACGTTGGGCGGCGGCCAGCGCGAAGCGCAGCATCATCACCTTGCGGGTCGCCGCCGGCAGCTTGTGTTCCGGCGCTTCGCAATGCAGATGAGCGCCGTAGCCGTCGGCCACGATCAGCCCGGTGTTGGCCGGAAAAATCTCGCACGGCAGATCCTGAGTGAAGGCGAAGAACAGCCGGTCGCAATGCGCCCGGTAGTCGGGCCATTTGTGATCGGCCCGCAGATCCTCCACCGACGATTTGATCTCCACGATCCAGATCTCGCCGCGCTCGTTCAGCGCCACCAGATCGGCGCGCCGCCCGGACGGCAGCGGTAGTTCACTGACGCAGGCGAAGCCGAGCGAACGCAGCAACCGCTGCGTGCCGCGCGCAATGCTGAGCGCGGTCTCCGACTGCCGCAGATCGCGCGGCAGAATCATTTGAACGGCATTCGATTCCATCGCGTCCAAGTCTAGCCGAAGTCGGAGCGGGTGCCCAACCGGTCACGTCAGTTCCGCTCTCGGCCGCAGGACCGTTGCGGCGGCACCTTTTCGAGGTGCCGCACGGCGGAGCATTGAGTTGCGGGCTTGGCGGGGGGCGCCGGAGACCATCACGATGAAACGCATCACTCTCAAAACCGCGCTGGCTGCCGCCGCGCTGGCGCTTCCACTCTCCTTCGCGACGGCGGCGCAAGCGCGGCCCTCGGTCGAAGTCGCATTCGTCCTCGATACCACCGGATCGATGAGCGGCCTGATCGAAGGCGCCAAGCGCAAGATCTGGTCGATCGCCACCACCATCCTCAACGACAATCCCGACGCCGACATCCGGATGGGGCTGGTCGCTTATCGGGACATCGGCGACGACTACGTCGTCCGCAGCGTCGACCTCACCACCGACATCCAGGACCTTTACGGCCAGCTCCTGCAACTGCAGGCGCGCGGCGGCGGCGACTGGCCCGAAAGCGTCAACGAGGCGCTGGATACGGCGATCAACAAGCTGCATTGGCGGCAGGGCGGCGAGACCCGCCGCATCGTGTTCCTGGTCGGCGATGCTCCGCCGCACATGGACTACGCGCAGGACACCAAATACCCCGAGACCCTGGCGGTCGCCCGGCAGAAAGACATCATCGTCAACGCGGTGCAGGCCGGCACCGCGCAGGACACCGCACGGGTGTGGCACGAGATCGCCGACGGCGGACGCGGCCGCTACATCGCCATCCCGCAGGACGGAGGGCAGATCGTGGTGATCCAGACGCCCTATGACGACGACATCATCATCCTGCAGCAGCAGATCAACGGCACCGTAATCCCCTATGGCCCCGCGCCGATGCAGCGGCGGACCGAAGAGAAGACCGGACAGCTCGCCAAGGTCGCGGCCGCAGCACCGGCCTCGGCGTCCGACATGGCCAGCTACATCAACAAGCGCGCCCGCAGTTCGTCCGAGGCCGTGACCGGCGGCGGCGATCTGGTCAGCGACGTGCTGGCCGGGCGGCAGAAGCTCGATCAGGTCAAGGACGCGGACCTGCCGCCGGAGCTGCGCGCGCTGCCGGCCGAGCAACGGACCGCAAAGCTCGACGCCCAGATGACGGCCCGCAAGGCGCTCAACGACAAACTCGCGGCCCTGGTGAAGCAGCGCGATGCCTATCTGCTGGCGCAGCGCGACAAGCAGCCGAAGCAGGCTTCGTCGTTCGACCGCGAGGTCGAGGCGACCCTGAAAGCGCAGCTCAAGCGATAGCGAGCGCTGCCGGCGGTTCGGGCGCGAGCGGCGATACCGGAGGGTGAGCCGAGCTTTGACTCACCCTCTTCGACGCGGCATTGTCCGGCCATGACCGAGACCCAGACCAAGGCCAAAGCCGGCGCCGCAATCATTCCCGTGACGCCGTTCCAGCAGAACTGCACGCTGTTGTGGTGCGAAGCGTCCCGCAAAGCCGTGGTTGTCGATCCCGGCGGCGACGTGCCGGAGATCCTGGCTGCGATCGAAAAGACCAACGTCGAGGTCGGCGCGATCTGGCTCACTCATGGCCACATCGACCATGTCGGCGGCGCCGCCGATCTGCGCGATGCCTTGAAGGTCGAGGTGATAGGCCCGCATCGCGACGACCAGTTCCTGCTCGACAATGTCGTCAACTCCGGCCGCAGCTTCGGCATCGACGGCGTCCGCGACGTCACCCCGGACCGCTGGCTCGCCGACGGCGACAGCGTCAGCATCGGCGAGCTGAGCTTCCAAATCCTGCACTGCCCGGGCCATTCGCCGGGCAGCGTCGTGTTCTTCAACGATGCGATGCGGTTCGCCTTCGTCGGCGACGTGCTGTTTGCCGGCTCGGTCGGCCGCACCGACCTGCCCGGCGGCAGTCACGCCACCCTGATCCAATCGATCACTCAGAAGCTGCTGCCGCTCGGCGACGACGTCGGCTTCATCTGTGGTCATGGGCCCGGCTCCAGCTTCGGTCAGGAGCGCCTGACCAACCCATTCCTGACCGGCGAAGCCTGACCGCCACCTCCGGTTCATCCGTTTTTCTGAGCTGACCCGGCCGGCGCGACTCGTTCGCGCTGGCTGAAATGCATCGCGCGCGGGCCGTCGAACGGTGCCCTGGTCAGCCGTTTGAACCTATTGCCGGCTGCTACGTCCAATTTTCCGCAAATACCTGGGAATCTTACGAGGACCTACGGTTCCCTCGTTCTGTTACCAGGATCGGCCGGAATGTTGCGTGCGGACTGGAGACGTAATCGGAGATGACCGTCGAGCTTCTCAACGAACCTCTCTCCCGGTACCCCGCGTTTGACACCGCCGATCCGGAAGAACTGCGCCAAGCCTTGAGCTCCGTTTACGGCGCCAAGTTGGTGGAAGGCCCGATCTGCGCCGATTTCCACGCGCGCAGCAATTTCGTCCAGCTCGATGACATCGCGCTCGCCTTCGGTGTCGGCACCGGATCAATCGTGGTCGAATTCCCTGAGGGGGAATGTGCGCGGCTGCAGATCGCTCTGTCGGGGCAATTCATCACCCGGAGCGGCGGCACCAGCACAGCGATCAACGCGCGGCAGGCCGGCATCATCTCGCCGGGCCGCAATGCCCGTACCGAATATGGTCCCTCCTACAGCTTCAGCCTGCTGCGCGTCAGTACCACGGCGCTGGAGCGGAAGCTGACCACCCTGCTCGGCTGTAAGCCGAAGGCGTCGATCGAATTCGAGCCGGCGGCCAACAACGAAGCGCCGCAGGTGGTCAACTTGCGCCGGATGCTGTGCTTCCTGGCCAATCAGCTGAATTGCAGCCCGCTGCCGCCGGTGGTGCTGGGCGAGCTGCAGGAGGCCATCACCCTGCTATTCCTCAGCGCCTTCCGGCACAATTACAGCCGGCAGCTCGAGCGCGAGTCGCACGGGATCGCGCCGAAGCACGTTCGGCAGGTCGAGGAATACATCGAAGCCAACTGGATGCGGCCGATCACCATCGAAAAGCTGACCGCCCTCACCGGCATCAGCTCGCGCGGCATCTTCAAGGCGTTCCAGCGCAGCCGCGGTTATTCGCCGATGGCGTTCGCCAAGCGGGTGCGGCTACAGCACGCCCATAATTTGCTGTCGGACGGATCGACGCCGACCACCGTGACCGCAGCCGCGCTGTCCTGCGGCTTCTCCAACCTCGGCCACTTCGCCCGCGACTATCGCGACATGTTCGGCGAAAAGCCCTCCGAGACGCTGCAGCGCGCGCGGCCCTGAACATAAGAGAACGGGCCGCGTCCCCTCCGACACGGCCCGCCCCTCGTTCATCAGGTCGTTCGATTATTCGATGATCTCGACGACCTTGTGGGTGCGCGGATCGACCAGCACGGTGCGATCGTTCACCACGGTGTAGCGATATTCGCTGGCGCGGCCGAAGCGGTCCGGCACCTCGTAATAGGTCACGCCGTCCGAGGGCAGCACGACGCCGACGCGAACTTCGTCACGATAGCGGAACGACGGATGACGCTGCTCGACCACGTAGTGACGGAACTGCGGACGATCATCCACGCCCAGGATGCCGGCTACGCCGCCGACGACGCCACCGATCGTTCCACCAACCACCGCGCCAACCGGACCTGCGGCGCGCTCACCATCGCGCGCACCACGCTCGATGCCGCCCGGAACGCCCTGGGCGTTGGCGACAGCAGGCGCCGCAAGGGCAAGGACGACGATAGCGGTTCCGGCAAAACGATTAATCATGGTCAGACTCCCGTTCGGTGAAAGGTGGTCTGACAAGTCTCGCTTCGGCGATCCGTTCCGTACTCCGCTGCACCGTTGCGTGCGCATAATTGGTGCACCCAGTCAGGGAACCCAGCGCTTACTTCATCAATCCTGCGGCGGTGAGGGCGCGGGTAATCACAGCGCCGACATCGAGCCCGCGCTTGGTATCAGGCGCCTCATCCGACGCGCCGGCCTTGTTGGATCGCTGCTGCGACTTGCGGTGAGGAGTGTCGGTCGCACCGGAGCGATGTCCATCCGTGGCGGCTCGTGCCACCGCCGTCTTTTCCGGCGATCGCGTCTGATAGACCCGCCCGGTCAGGCCGAAGAACTGCGCGATGTGATAGGACGATGAAATCCCGACATCGAGCAAATAGGCCCCGGCCACGCCATAGCGTTCATCCCCGGCGCCTGCACCGAGCGGCGTGCCATGCGCCATGCCGGTGATGGTGTAAGATTCCACCACGGTCTCGCCGCTCGAATTCCACCACACGCGGTGCGGATAGCCGTCGATCTTGTTCTGAGACATCGGCGCCTCGGGCAGCCCGTGCAGGTCGAGCCATTGCCGGACCAGCGCGTCGGCATTGGCCGGATCGACCGTCCGGTCGGCATCGCCGTGCCACACCGCCAGCTTCGGCCATGGCCCTTTGTGCGCAGCGGCACCGCGCACCAGATCGCCGAGCTGATGGCCCGTGCGCGCCGAGGCGTGACGCATTTCCTTCAGCGCCTGCCGCACATTGAGCGCGACACCGAAAGGCAAGCCCGCGATCACCGCGCCGCCGGCGAACACGTCCGGATAAGTCGCGAGCATCGCCGCCGCCATCGCGCCGCCCGCCGACAGACCGGTGACGAAGATCCGTGCACGGTCGATGTGATGGCTGCGCGCCATGTGCTCGACCATCTGCCGGATCGAGCCGACCTCGCCGCTGTCGCGGCGGATGTCGTCGGGCGCGAACCAGTTGAAGCAGGTGTTGGGATTGTTGGCGCGGGTCTGCTCCGGCAGCAGCAGCGCGAAGCCGTAACGCTGCGCCAGCGTGCACCAGCCGGCGCCGATCTCATAGCCGGCGGCATTCTGGGTGCAGCCGTGCAGAACAACGACCAGGGGCAGTTTCTGGGTGACCCCCTCAGGGACGAACGAGAACATCCGCAAGTCGCCGGGATTGGCGCCGAACGCGGTGGTCTCGGTGAGACGGCTGTCGTGAGCCGCCTCGCCCCAAGCCAAGCCATTGAGACTGTGCATTTTTCGGAGCTGGCCGAGGAAATCGATATGGTCTTTCAGTGACACGGTCGCTCCTGGTCTGGGCCCCTGCCCTGGCACGGATATAATTGCTGCGGTGCAATATGGTAGGCCCGCGCGGGCGACCAGCCGGTCTGCGCCAGCCGATGATCCGCGGTCACAAAAAGACCCGCAGCTTGCTGCTGCGGGCCATAGTCGGGGAGGAATCCCGAAAACGCGAGCTACTTGGCGGGCCCCTTCGACATGCTGCTGGGCTGCACGTCGTTCTTCTTCGAGGAGTGCTTTTTCGATTTGCTGGTCGCCATGCCCTGGGTCGAGCCTTTGGACATGCCGTTATCGGACATCCCGGGCGAGCCGCCGCCGGACATGCCGTTGTTCATCTTGGTCGAATCCTGCGGCGCCGGTCCGGTGGTCTGGGCCGAGGCGGTACCGGCAAACGTGCCGATTGCTGCGCAGCAGAGCGCAGCAAGCAATGCCTGTTTCATAGGTGAGCTCCTGTCGCTGTCACGCCGGCCCAACCCCAAAGCAGCCTAAGCGTTCCTGCCGTACGCCCGGAACCGAGGCGACGAGCAGGCTGGATTGAAGCTACGCGCGGCGTGTTGAAGCAGTCCGGCCGATGTGGGGGCGAAGATGTGGGACCGAAAACGCATGCGCTCAGCGATGCGCGCGTTATTCCTTTGCGCTGCAGCTTTCCCGGCGACGAAGGTCGATTTGACAAATCATCCCAAAACCATGAGCACAAAACGAAAATTCGAGCAGTGGCGCGGCGGAGTGCTGGTCACGACGGCACAGGCGCGGAACAGACCCGATGTATGATGTGTTCAAGTTTCTCCACGTCGTCGGCGTGGTCGTGCTGGTCGGCAACGTCACCATCACAGCCTTCTGGAAGGCGTTCTCCGACATGACCCGCGATCCGAAGATCGTGGCACATGCGCAGCGCGGCGTGACGGTCTCGGATTTCATCTTCACCCTGGCCGGCATCGCCCTGATCATCATCGGCGGCTACGGCGCCGCGCTGGTGAAGGACATGCCGCTGTTTTCCTCGTTCTGGCTGGTGGCCGGGCAGATCCTGTTCGTGGTCTCGGGCGTGATGTGGCTCGGCATCCTGATCCCGCTGCAGATCCGGCAGGCGCGCCTTGCGCGCAGTTTCGCCCAGGGCGGCGAAATCCCGGCGCAGTACTGGCGCGACGCCAAGACCTGGCTGGTCTGGGGCATCATCGCCACGGTGCCGCTGGTCGCGGCCGTGTTCGTGATGGTCTACAAAATCTGAGCTACGCGACCCGCGCGGTCGGCTTGCTGGGCTGGCCCCATTCGGTGACCCGCATTTCCAGGTCGCGGAAGTTCTGGTGGAGCTGCTCCATGGCGAAACCGAGCGCGAAGAACCGCTCGGCCTGATCGCCCGGCAGCGCCCGGATCAGCCCGTCGCGTCGCACCGCGGCGACCTCGGCCGCATAGGCGGCCAGCGCCTGTTCCATTGGGCCCAGCGGCGGCGGCTCATGGCGCTGGCGCAGCGCCTCGGCGCAGGCGGCCAGATGCGAGGTCGCAGCAAGGCGCAGATTGTCGATCGCGCCACCGAGCCGCTCCTGCAGAGACGGCGGCAGCGGCGCGGTGACGGAGCGACCGACCATCACCAGATCGTGGCGCAGCCGCAGCAGCGTGCGGACCAGCGGCGCGACATCCGGCCCGCGCGACAGCCCGGCGTTGCGCTCGCGCTGCGCCTCGGCGCCGATTTCGGCCAGCGTCACCAGCGACGCGCCGATGCCGTCCTGCAGCCGGTGCAGCGCGTCGTTGTCGAGGCCCTTGGTCAGGCCGGCCAGCAGCGCACCGAGCGCATCGGCCATCAACTCCAGCGAGCGCGCCGCGGCGGCGAGCGCCAGCCCCTGCGCCCGCGACGGCAGCACCACGAACGACACCGCCAGCCCCACGATCGCCCCGACCCCGACTTCGAGCACGCGGTCGATCGCCGAGGCCAGCGGCTCCACCTTGGTGATGGTCGGCACCAGCAGCACGATGATCGCCGTCACCGTGGCGACGTTGAGGTTAGGCTTGATGGCCGCCAGCAGCGCCAACGGCGCGACCGCCAGCGCCAGAGCCCCGAGCAGCCCGAGCTCGCTGTGATGCGGCACGAAGATCGTGATGGCGCCGCCGTAGATCGCGCCGCCGATGGTGCCGACGAGATAATCGCCCGCCGTTTTCAACGACCGTCCGACGCTGGTCTGCGTCACGATGATCGCGGTGAGCACCGCCCACAGCGGCAGATGCAAATGCAGACTCTGCGCGACCCCAAGCGCAAGCAGCGCCGCGAGGGTGATACGCAGCGCCAGTCCCCATTGTGGCTGGCGTGGTTTCCATTGCGAAAGCAGGCGTGTCCTGGAGGATGTCATCGGCGGCAGCAATCGTTCCGGTTGCACCGTCTGGCGCGGAATCACCCGCGCCAGAGAGCACGGCCCTGCGCACCGCGCAAATCCGCACCACTGCGGATGGGCCCTGCACCGGCGCGGCTTGAACCGCGTCCGCGGCCCGCCTAACGTGCCGCGCAAAAGAGGGAGCCCAGATGGCCAACGAAACCGCCACGCTCGCAGGCTACGTCGCCGCGCTGCAATTCACCGACATTCCGCAAGACGTTCTGGCGCGCGCCAAGCTGCTGACGCTGGACTTCCTCGGCAGCGCGATTCGCGCCCGGCGCGAAGCCGAATCGACGCCGTCGATCCTGCAGATGCTGCAGGCGCTGTCGCTCGACGGAGCCGGCGACTCCACGGTGTTCGGCGATGACAAGCGCTGGACCCCGGCGGTGGCGGCGCTGCTGAACGGTGCGCTCGGGCACTCGCTCGATTTCGACGACACCCACGCCGACTCCTCGCTGCATCCCTCGGCACCGGTGGTGCCGGCCGCGTTCGCGGTCGGCGAACTGGTCGGCGCCTCGGGCCGCGATGTGCTGACCGCGATCGTCGCCGGCTATGAAGTGTGCTGCCGGCTCGGCAACGCGCTCGATCCGACCTCGCACTACGCGCGCGGCTTCCATCCCACCGCAACCGCCGGCACCTACGGCGCCGCGGCCGCCGCCGCCAAGCTGTTCGGCCTGTCGCAGGATCAGATCGTCGCGGCGTTCGGCGTGTCGGGCAGCCAGGCCGCAGGCTCGCTGCAATTCCTGGTCAATGGTGCATGGAATAAGCGCTATCAGGTCGGCGCCGCCGCGATGAACGGCGTGATCGCCGCGACACTGGCGAAGAACGGCTTCATCGGCTCGACCGAGTCGGTCGAAGGCATCCATGGTCTGCTGGTCGGCTACACCGACACGCCGCATCACGACAAAGCGGTCGCCGATCTCGGCAGCGTCTATGAGACCATGAAGATCGGCGTAAAGCCGTATCCGAGCTGCCGCTACACTCACGCGGCGATCGACGCGCTGATCGCGATGCGACGCGAGCACAATCTGACGCCGGCGCAAATCACGCGCGTCGAAGTCGGGCTGCACAAGAACGGCATCACGCTCACCGGCGACGCCCCGACCAAGCGGCATCCGCGCTCGATCGTCGGCGGTCAGTTCTCGATGTTCTTCACCGGCGCATTGGCGCTGGAGCAGGGCAGCTTCGGCTGGGACGATTACACGCGGCTTGGCGATCCGGCGATCGATGCGCTCGCGGACAAGTTCGACGTGGTGCGCGACGAACGGCTCGAAGGCAAAACCCATCCGTTCGGCGCCCGCGTGTCGATCACCACCGAGGACGGCGTGCATGAACGGATCTACGCCGATCCGTCCGGCGAGCCGAACTCGTTCCCGAGCGACCAGGCGATGACGCAGAAATTCCTGCAGCTCGCCCGTCCGGTGCTGGACGGTCGCGCGCAGAGTTTTGCCGATGCGGTGCTGACGCTGGAGCGCTTCGCCAAGGTAAGCGAAGCAACCGCCTTGGGACGCTAGGGAACCATCGACGGTATTGACATACTCACAATCTGGCGTAGCAAAAGAGCCGACACTCCCGGACCACGGAGAGCGGTCGATGCAACGCTTCGTCTGTGAACAGAATATCGCGCACTTCCAAAAGCTGCTCGAAACGGCAGAGGATGAGAAGCTGCGGCGGACGCTGCTCGGCCTGCTATCGTCGGCCAAGCGCGAACTGGCGCTGCTGCACTCGCAGCTCTCCGGCGCCGACCTGTCGCCGCTGGCGCATCGCAACCGCGGCGGCGATCTCAATTCGGTGCTGGCGCAAATCCGCGCCGGCTTCGATGCCTCCGACCATCCCTACATGCTGATCGATGCCGGCCCCGGCCTAAAGATCATCGACATCAACGACGCCTATGCGCGCGCCACGTTCACATCGCGCGATAGCATCGTCGGCCAGCCTCTGTTCGAAATCTTCCCGGACAATCCGGCGATCGAGACCGCCGACGGCGTGAGCAACGTCTACAACTCACTGCGCACCGTCGTGGAGACCGGTCAGCCGCACGCGCTCGCCGTGCAGCGCTACGATGTCCGCAACGCCGAGGGCGTGTTCGTCGAGCGCTATTGGCAGTCGATCAACACCCCGGTGCGCGACGCCGACGGCAAGCTGATGTGCCTGCTGCACAATGTCGAGGACGTTACCGCCGAAGTGCTGGCGAATTAGCCGGCGGCGGTCCTCGGCGCACACAGCGACATCCCCTTTCCGGCCGGTCACGAAGCCGTGGCGAAACCATCGTCCTGCTCATGCGTCTGGAAGGCGTTGTCCGGAACGTCTATGGTTGTGACGTACCGCGCTTCGTACGTGAAGCGACGATGTCGCAAGCCTGGGGATGAAGCTGATGCCGATAGCCACCACCGCAGACCGCGCTTCGGAGTTTCTCGGCGGCCTGTTCAACAGCCTCACCGAGCGCGGCCGCAGCCTGTTCGGGCTGACCAGCTCACAGCCGATGTCCGGTGACGAACTGATCGCGCTCGGCGAGACGCTGCTGTCGCGGCGCGGTGAAGCGTCCGGCGTCGCGCTCGCTGCGTCACTGCTGGCCGGCTACGAGGCTGCTGACGACGAGGACAAGCTGGCGTTTCTCGACGCGCTCGCCGAACAGTTCGGGCCGGACCTCGCCGAACTCAACGCTGCGATCGAGGCGTTTCGTGCCGACGCCTCAGCCGAGGCGACCGGCGAATTGCTACGCGCCGCCGAGCCGCGTCGGCAGGAACTGATCCGCCGCCTCAATCACGCGCCGGGCGGCACCGCCGCGCTGGTGAAGATGCGCGAGGCGGTGCTGGCCCGCATCGCCGCGCATCCGCAGCTGCGTCACGTCGACGACGACTTCGTGCATCTGTTCACGTCGTGGTTCAATCGGGGGTTTCTGGTGCTGCAGCGGATCGACTGGACGACGCCTGCCAACATCCTGGAAAAGATCATCCGCTATGAGCAGGTGCATACCATCCACGACTGGGACGATCTGCGCGCGCGGCTGGCTCCGCCGGACCGGCGTTGTTACGGCTTCTTCCATCCGCGGCTGGTCGACGAACCGCTGATCTTCGTCGAGGTCGCGCTGACCAAGGACAGCCCGGCCGCGATCGCGCCGCTGCTCGATCTCGAGCGCGAGCCGATCTCCGCCAGCGATGCTACCACCGCGGTGTTCTATTCGATCTCCAACACCCAGCAGGGCCTTGCCGGCATTTCGTTCGGCAATTTCCTGATCAAGCAGGTGGTGGAGGAAATCAAGCGCGAGCTGCCGAACGTGCAGACCTTCGTGACGCTGTCGCCAGTGCCAGGCTTTGCGAAGTGGCTGAAGCGCGAACGCGACAATCCGGACTCCACGCTGCTCGATGCTTCTGCGCGTACCGCACTGGAAGCGCTGGATACGCCGAACTGGTTCGACGATGCCGACACCGCCGATCGGCTGAAGCCGCTCGTACTGCAACTCGCCGCCGCTTACTTCCTGCAGGCCAAGGGGCCGAACGGCCGGCCGCTCGATCCGGTGGCGCGCTTCCACCTCGGCAACGGCGCGCGGCTCGACCGGCTCAACTTCCTCGGCGATCGGTCACCGAACGGGATGCGGCAATCGCACGGGTTGATGGTCAACTACCTGTATGCGCTCGGCGACATCGAGGCCAACCACGAGGCGCTGTTCGAGCGCGGCCAAATCGCCGCCGCCTCCGCGGTGCGCAAGCTGGTGCCGACCAAGCCGGTGACCAGCGAGCCGCGCAAGGGCAACGCGAAGTCCGCCAGCGCCCCGCAGCCCGCGCCGACGGCATGATAAACGACGGGATGCATGCAGCATCTTACACGGGCCTCACGCCGTCATTGCAAGGAGCGAAGCGACGAAGCAATCCAACTGGCTCCGCTCGGCTCCGGGATTGCTTCGCTTCGCTCGCAATGACGAAGACAACTTGGGAGTGATCCGATGAGCTGGATGCCCACCAACGATCCGGTGCTCGGCGATCCGACCACCTGCGATGCGCTGGAATTGATCATCGTGCCGCGCACCCGCGATCTCGGCGACGGCTTCGCGGTGCGCCGGGCGCTGCCGCACGGCAAGCGGCAGATGGTCGGCCCGTTCATCTTCTTCGATCATTTCGGGCCGGTGCAGTTCATCGCCGGCAAGGGCATGGACGTGCGGCCGCATCCGCATATCGGGCTCGCCACCGTCACCTATCTGTTCGACGGCAAGATCATGCACCGCGACAGCGAGGGCAACATTCAGGAGATCGCGCCGGGCGCGATGAACCTGATGACCGCCGGCCGCGGCATCGCGCATTCCGAACGGACGCCCGATGTGGAACGGCGCGACGGCCAGTCGATGCTCGGCCTGCAGAGCTGGATCGCGCTGCCGCAGGCGTCCGAAGAGATCGCGCCGAGCTTCCAGCATTTCGCTGCGGCGACGCTGCCGATGGTGCAGGACACCGGCTTCACCGCCCGGGTGATCGCCGGCTCGGCGTTCGGCAAGGCCTCGCCGGTGACGATGGTGTCGCCGTGGTTCTATGTCGAGGTCAACGCCAAGGCCGGCACCGCGGTGCCGCTCGACCCCGACCACGAGGAGCGCGCGATCTATGTGGTCGACGGCGAAGTCGAGATCGCCGGCGAGCGCCACGTCGGCCCGACCCTGCTGATTTTCCGCCCCGGCGACCGCATCACTGTCCGGGCAAAGACGGACACGCGGATGATGTTCCTCGGCGGCGATGCGCTGGAGGGGCCGCGCCACATCTGGTGGAATTTCGTCTCGTCCAGCAAAGAGCGCATCGAACAGGCCAAACAGGACTGGAAAACCGGTCGTTTCGCCGCCGTCCCGAACGAGAGCGAGTTCATTCCTCTGCCGGAATGATAGACTGCGGGCCCGAAACGATCCCCGCCGCCGGCTGCACCGGCGGCCGTCTCTGCCTGGAACACCGCCCATGACCACGATGCTCTCGAGCGACCTGCCGCTGACCAAGATAGGCCGCGGCAAGGTGCGCGACATCTATGCCGTCGACGACGACCGGCTGCTGCTCGTCACCACCGACCGGATCAGCGCCTTCGACGTCGTCATGGGCGAGACCATTCCGATGAAGGGCGCGGTGCTGACCCAGGTGAGCGCGTTCTGGTTCGGCCAGCTCGGCGGCGTGGTGCCGCATCACATGATCAGCGGCGATATCGACGAGATCATCGGCGCGGTCCCGGCGCTGCAGGGCCATCGCGCCGCGCTGGCCGGCCGCACCATGCTGTGCCGGCGCACCACCGTGTTTCCGATCGAATGCGTGATCCGCGGCTACATCACCGGCTCGGCCTGGAAGGAATACGCCGCCTCCGGCACGCTGGCGGGCGAGAAACTGGCCGAGGGGCTGAAGGAAAGCGAGCGGCTGGAGCCGCCGATCTTCTCGCCGGCCACCAAGGCCGAGACCGGTCACGACGAGAACATCACCATCGCGCGTATGCGCGAGATCATCGGCGACGAGGCCGCCTACACGCTCGAGAGCATGACGCGCGCGATCTACACCCAGGGCGAACAGGTCGCCCGCGAGCAGGGCATCATCATCGCCGATACCAAGTTCGAATTCGGCCGCGACAAGGACGGCCGCATCATCCTGATCGATGAGGTGATGACGCCGGATAGTTCGCGGTTCTGGGCGGCCGATACCTACGCGCCGGGCCGGTCGCAGCCGTCGTTCGACAAGCAGCCGCTGCGCGATTATCTCGATGCCGAACGCCGCGCCGGGCGTTGGAACGGCGAAGCGCCGCCGCCGAAGCTGCCCGCCGAGATCGTCGAGGCCACCTCGAAGCGCTATCTCGACGCCTACCGCCGGCTCACCGGCGCCGATCTGGTGGTGACTTAAGTTACTCCGTGCTGCGCCGGATCGCGGGGCACCCGCCATCCGGCATCAGCATCAGCACGCGTTCGATCACACGCCTTCGAACAGCACCGTCGACAGGTAGCGTTCCGAGAACGACGGCACGATCGCCACGATGGTCTTGCCGGCGTTTTCCGGCCGCTTGCCGAGTTCGATCGCAGCGGCGATCGCCGCGCCCGACGAGATGCCGCCCGGGATACCCTCGTGCCGCGCCAGCGCGCGCGAGGTTTCGATCGCGGTGGCGCTCGGGATCTTGACCACCTCGTCGATCACCGAGCGGTCGAGGATGTCCGGCACGAAGCCGGCGCCGATGCCCTGGATCTTGTGCGGGCCGGGCGCGCCGCCCGACAGCACCGGGCTTTCTTCCGGCTCGACCGCCACCACCTTCAGCGACGCCTTGCGCGGCTTCAGCACCTGGCCGACGCCCGAGACGGTGCCGCCGGTGCCGACGCCGGCCACGAAGATATCGACCGCGCCGTCGGTGTCGTTCCAGATCTCTTCCGCGGTGGTGCGGCGATGCACCGCCGGGTTGGCGAGGTTCTTGAATTGCTGCGGCATCACCGCATTCGGGGTCGCCGCCACCAGCTCCTCGGCCTTGGCGACCGCGCCCTTCATGCCCTTGGCGGCTTCGGTCAGCACCAGTTCGGCGCCGAGGAACGCCAGCATCTTGCGGCGCTCGATCGACATCGATTCCGGCATCACCAGCTTCAGCCGGTAGCCCTTGGCGGCCGCCACGAAGGCCAGCGCGATACCGGTGTTACCGGAGGTCGGCTCGATCAGCACGGTGTCGGGCTTGATGATACCTTCCTGCTCCAGCGCCGCGATCATCGCCGCACCGATACGATCCTTCACGCTGCTCGCCGGATTGAAGTACTCGAGCTTGGCATAGATCGTCGCGTTGACGCCGTGCTGCTGCGGCAGCCGGTTCAGACGTACCAGTGGCGTATCGCCGTAAGCATCAGCGATCGACTCGTACACCCGGCCACGGCCGGGACGGTGGGCGGGTGCTTCTGCGACGGCTTTGATCGATGCGGTTGCTGCGCTGGACATGACGCCTCCTCACTTAGGTTGGCGGATTTACGGGAACTGTCACTGGGCAATCTGCTAGCCCGCCGCGGCCCCGTCAACGCGGCGGGTAAAAATGGAACAAACACCTCTAAAGCGACGGGTTTCTGGAATACGTCTGCTGCTTATGCGCTCCAGCTTGGGCTGAAATCCCGCCCTGCGGGAGAGACATTTCTGCATCGCCCTTCACAAGCCCGTCACGCTGACTGTAGTATGCCTTCGCATGCTGCTTCGCAGCGTCGATCGACGGGGGTCAGGAGCGTTTCTTGAACGCGCATGTCTCACATGGCGGTTGGCCGGTGCTGGTGCTCAACGCGGACTTCCGGCCGCTCAGCTACTATCCGTTGTCGCTTTGGTCGTGGCAGGACGCGGTCAAAGCGGTGTTCCTTGATCGCGTCAATATTGTCGCCCATTACGACCGCGCGGTGCATAGTCCGAACCACGAGTTTCGGCTTCCCAGCGTCGTCTCTCTGAAATCCTTCGTCAAACCGACCACGCATCCGGCCTTCACCCGGTTCAACGTGTTCCTGCGCGATCGGTTCGTCTGCCAGTATTGCGGCGCGCCCGAAGATCTCACCTTCGATCACATCATCCCGCGCTCCAAGGGCGGCCAGACCACCTGGGAAAACGTCGTCGCCGCCTGCTCGCCGTGCAACTTGCGCAAGGGCAATCTGACGCCCGAACAGGCCAAGATGTTTCCGCGCCAGACCGCATTCGCCCCGACGGTGCATCAGCTCCATCGCAACGGCCGACTGTTCCCGCCGAACTATCTGCACGAGAGCTGGCTCGATTACTTGTACTGGGACACCGAGCTGGATCCGTAGCCCTCGGCCGGACGTCACCTCGTCTCGCCGCAGTCATCACAGCTCCCCTGCCCGCTTTACACCGCCTCCCGCAGGCTGCACTGCTGGGTTCCAATGCACGTGCGAACGGATCGGTGATGTCGGGTTTTCTTGTTCTGCTGTTGGTGCCGGCCCTCTGGGTGGGCTGGCGGATGGCGTCCAGGCGGACGGTGCTGCCCTGCCCGTCGGAGATCGCCTGGCTGGTGGAGATGGAAAACCCGCTGGCGCGCGCCACGCGCTCCGAACAGGTCGTGGCGCAATTGCAGCTGCGGCCGGGCGACCATGCGATCGACATCGGCTGCGGCCCCGGACGGGTGACGCTTCCGCTGGCGCGGGCTGTCGGGCCAGACGGCAAGGTGACCGCGCTCGACATTCAGGACGGCATGCTGGCGAAGGTGGCTGCCAAGGCTGAGGCGGAAGGGCTGACCAACATCCGCCCGCTCCGAGCCGACGTACGGAACGCAGAAGTCGCGGCGGGCTCGGTCGATGCGGCCGTGATGGTGATGGCACTCGGCGAATTTCCGCGCGGCACCGAGATCTTTCCGTCGGTGCATCGCATGCTGCGCCCCGACGGCCGTCTGTTGATCGCCGAGAGCGTGTTCGATCCGCACTACGTCTCCCGCCGCCGCGCGCGCGAGCGGGTCTTGGCCGCGGGATTTCGGGAGCTGCGCTGCACCGGCAACGCCTTCGGCTACAGCATCACGTTTGAGCGGCCGTAGCCGTTCGCCACGTCCTATCTGGCGTGCCCTAGTCCTATCGAGCGTCGAAGTCAGCTCGCGGGCAGGTGCACGATCCACGGTTCGTCGAACACGTGCTCTTCCAGATTCACGCCCGGCCCGCTGCGGTCGATCACCACGAAATCCTGCGCGGCGCCGAACGGCGTCAGCACGCTGTGCCAGATGTTGCGGGCGTAGCAGATGCCTTGATGCGGGGCGGTGACGAAAGCCTGCGGCGCCCCGGGCTTGCCGGCCTCGTCCGGACAGACCACCACCAGAAACGGCGCGGCGTTCAGCGGCACGAACGCCTGGGCGCCGAGCGGATGGCGCTCGACCAGGTTGAGCCACAGCGGCATCGCGTAAGGCTGCGCCTCGACCAGGCCGACCACCACGCGCGCGCCGTCGCCGATCACCTCGATCTCGGCAAGATCGTGGAAGCGCCTTGCCATGCCGGCATTCATCGGCCGCGAAGAGGCCTGCGCCGTATCGATCACCTGGCCGAACGGCGCGAACGCCGCCGCCGTCAGCGGCCGCGCCACGATCTTTCGCATGGTCGCGGTCATCGTCCGAGCCCGCGGCGGCCGAGCGCCGGGTGGCGGTTGACGTCCTTGTACAGCAGATAGCGGAAGCGGCCGGGACCGCCAGCGTAGCAGGCCTGCGGGCAGAACGCGCGCAGCCACATGAAGTCGCCGGCCTCGACTTCGACCCAGTCGCGGTTGAGCCGATACACCGCCTTACCTTCGAGCACGAACAGCCCGTGCTCCATCACATGGGTTTCCTCGAACGGAATCGAGGCGCCGGCCCGCAGCGTGACGATGTTGACGTGCATGTCGTGGCGCAGATCCTCCGGGGAAACGAACCGCGTCGTCGCCCAAGTGCCACCAGTGCCGGTCATGCCGGCGGGCTCGATCTCGGACTCATGGGTGACGAAGACGTCCGGCGCAGCAAGACCGGGGACGGGCTCGTAAGCCTTGCGAATCCAGTGGAAGCGTGCCGGCTCGGAGCCCGCGTTATGCAGCCGCCAGCCGCAGCCCGGCGGCAGATAGGCGTAGCTGCCGGGGCGCAGAGCATGGGTCTTGCCGCCGAGCTCGAGGCTCGGCGTACCACCGACCACGAAGACGACGCCTTCGCCCTGCGGATCCGGCTCCGGATGGTCGCTGCCGCCGCCGGGCGCGACCTCCACCAGATATTGCGCGAAGGTCTCGGCGAAACCGGACAGCGGCCGCGCGAGAATCCAGACGCGGGTATCGGTCCAGCCGGGCAGCAGGCTGGTGACGATGTCGCTCATCACGCCGTGGGGGATAACCGCATAGGCCTCGGTGAACACCGCGCGGCCGGTGTGGAGCGTGCTCTGCGGCGGCAGCCCGCCGCAAGCCGGGTTGTAGATCGGGGCGTTCATCGCGGTCTCCCTGCGTTTCTTGGTATCAGGCGGGGCGGTCAGGCAGAGGCTTCGGCGATCGGCGCATCGAGGATCGCTGCGGTGTCGGTGGTCACTTCACCGTTCAGCACGCGTTTTGCCTGGGCGCGGTCGATATCGCCCTCCCAGGCAGCGATCACCACGGTCGCCACGCAGTTGCCGACCAGATTGCCGAGCGCCCGGGCGATGCCGACGAACCAGTCGACCGACAGCACCAGCACCAGCCCGATCAGCGGAATGTCCGGCACCGCCGACAGCGTTGCGGCCAGCACCACGATCGCCGATCCGGGAACGCCGTGGGCGCCCTTGGAGGTGAGCAGCGCGATGCCGAGGATCACCAATAGATGGCCGAACGACAGCGGCGTATTGGTGGCCTGGGCGATGAACACCGTCGCCAGCGTCAAATACAGCGAGAACGCATCGAGGTTGAACGAGTAGCCGGTCGGAATCACCAGACCGACGGTCGAGTCCTTGATGCCGAGCCGCTCCAGCTTGCGCATCACCTGCGGCAGCACGCTGTCGGATGAGGCGGTGCCGGCCACCACCGTCAGTTCTTCGCGCAAGTAAGCCAGCAGCTTGAGCAGGCTGAAGCCCGCCAGCCGCATGATGCTGCCGAGAATCACGAACACGAACAGCGCGACACCGGCATAGAACAGGCCGACCAGCAGGCCGAGCTGCTTGAGCGAGCCGATGCCGTATTTGGCGACCGTGAACGACACCGCGCCGAGCACGCCAAGCGGCGCCAGCTTGACGATGATGCCGATGATCTTGAACAGCACCTCGGTGATCCGCTCGATGCTGTCGGCCAAGGGCTTGCCGCGCTCGCCGAGCAGCGACAGCCCGGCGCCGAACAGGATCGCGATGATCAGCACCTGCAGCACGTCGCCCTTGGCGAACGCGTCGATGAAAGTGGTGGGCACGAGGCGCATAACGAAGTCGGTGAAGCCGGTGACTTCCTTGACGTGGCTGCTGTAGCCGGCGAGTGCCGAGCCATCCAGCGTCGCGGTGTTGACGTTCATGCCGGCGCCGGGCTGGAACACGTAGGCCAGCACGATACCGAGCGCGAGCGCGACCGTTGTCACGGCTTCGAAGT
Source organism: Rhodopseudomonas sp. G2_2311 (assembly GCF_047501505.1). NCBI lineage: Bacteria > Pseudomonadati > Pseudomonadota > Alphaproteobacteria > Hyphomicrobiales > Nitrobacteraceae > Rhodopseudomonas > Rhodopseudomonas sp. G2_2311. The sequence continues at coordinate 157,604 of NZ_JAZDRK010000002.1, read as the reverse complement.
AGATCAGCGATTTCAGCCCGACCCGCCCGACCTTCTTCAGGTCGCCGGCGCCGACGATGCCGTTGACCACCACGCCGAACACCAGCGGGGCGATCGCGAACTTGATCAGTTTGATGAACAGGTCGCCGAGCGGCTTCAGCGCGACCCCGACCTCAGGCCACAACGCACCGAGGGCCACACCAAGTACGAGGGCGGCGACCACCTGCCCAAACAGCGACCTGAAAAACCGCGTCATCGGAATGTTCCCGGGATTTGGAGCCTGCGAAACAATCACTGCTGAGTTTCTAGACGTCAAATATTTCATGTGTCTCGATTGATACGTCTGACATATGATTGAGGGATGGAAATCCGCCATCTCCGCTATTTCGCCGCCGTGGCGCGGCACCTGAATTTCACCGCGGCTGCCGACAGCCTCGGCGTGGCGCAGCCGCCGCTCAGCCAGCAGATCAGGGATTTGGAGGCCGAGATCGGCACCCCGCTGTTCGAGCGGACCACACGCCGCGTCGCGCTGACCCGGGCCGGCGAGGACTTCTTGAAGCAGGCGCTGGCGATTCTGGAGCGGGCCGAAACCGCCGTGCAGCGCGCCCGTTCGATCGGCGCCGGCACCGCCGGCATTCTCAATGTCGGGCTGACCGGATCAGTGCTCACCGGGCCGCTCGGGCGAGCGATCCAGCAATTTGCGCTCAACTACCCGAACGTCGATCTCCGCATCCATGAGATGTCGCCCGACCGTCAGGTGACGGCGCTGAAATCCGGCCAGACCGACGTCAGCTTCCTGCGCTGTCCGCCGCAGGATGCCGAGATCACCAGCGAACTGGCGTGGCGGGAATCGGTCCGGCTGGTGCTGCCGAAGGGGCACGCGCTATCGACCAGGAAGGTGACGCTGACGGATCTCCGCGACGAGAGCTTCGTGTTTCTACGGCTGGAGGATTCTCTGTTTGCCAAGTATCTGTGGCAGTGCTGCTTCGAGGCGGGCTACGCGCCGCGCGTCACCCATCAGGCGATCGAGTCGGCATCGCTGACGAGCCTGGTCGCTGCGGGTCTCGGCATCGCCATTATCCCCGAATTCGTCAGCAAGCTGGCGCATCAGGACGTGGTGTATCGGCCGATCGGCGGACCGCCGATTTCGGCCGATGTCTTCGCGCTAACGACCGGCGCCAACAATCCGCTGGCGAGTCAGTTCATCGCGCTGGTGCAGACGCTGTCCGGCAAGGCGGGCTGACGATTCGAATATGTTCGACGCAGCAGCCGAACCACCCGACAACCCAACTCAGAGTCGAGGGCCCGCCGGCATCGCCGGCAGGCCCCGCGACCATGGCTGGCTTCGCGTTCGATCGGTCACGTTGCTGTCGCCGAAGATCAGCCGAGCATCGCGTACGGCACCAGCGGAGCGAGCGTCATCAGGAGCGCGCCGCCGATCACAGCAGCTTCCATGCCGTTCAGTTTCCGAAGCATCGACATCATCAAACCTCCCGTTGGCTGTTAGCACGCTGTTTACGAAGCTGCGGCGCCGTCGGATCACCGCTTCGCCATCACAGCCGCGTGAGCCGCACACGGCCTGATGCACTCGGCTGCCGCATGCGGTTTTTTTGTCGGGATGCGGTGATCCAAACGATCGGCTGGTTCGTATCAGAACAAATGCAATCAATCCGATCGCGCGCTCGCTGCTCATGATTCTCCGCACACCAGATTCGGTCCTCACGCGCGACTACCTGATTACTACTCGCGAGCATGTGAGCGCGACACATGGCGCGCTCCGCATCGCCGCGTCCCGCGTTAGGCTGCAGGGTTCAGAGCGTGCGCTTCAAGGCGATCTTGCGGATCGGTGCACGCCCGGCAACGGAGCGGTCGTCATGGATCAATTGCGCGACGGTCCACGCCCGCCGTCGGCGGAGATGGCGGACTGCGTCGTCCGCATCGCGGCCGCGCAGGATCGTGCCGCGTTCGAGACGCTGTTTCGCCATTTCGCGCCGCGCCTGAAATCATACTTCGCCCGGCGCGGCGGCGATCCGGCCCTGGCCGAAGAGATCACCCAGGAGACGATGGTGTCGGTCTGGCGCAGCGCCGCGCAGTTCGACCCGGCCAGAGCCTCGGCTTCGACCTGGATCTTCACCATCGCACGCAATCTCAGCATCGACCGGCTGCGCCAGGCGAAGCGGCCGAACTTCGATCCCAACGATCCGGCATTCGTGCCCGACGAGGAGGAGCCGCCCGACCGCCGGCTGGAGCGCACCGAGACTGAGCAGCGCGTGCGCGACGTGATGGAGACGCTGTCGTTCAACGAGAAGAGTGTTTTGATGCTGTCGTTCTACGAAAACCAATCGCACAGCGAGATCGCCGAGCAGCTCGGCCTGCCGGTCGGCACCGTGAAGTCGCGAATCCGGCTCGCCTTCGGCAAGCTACGGGCGGCGCTCGATGCGCCCGCCGGAGAGCCGCGATGATGGTGCGGTACCACATCGGCGACGATCTGCTGCTGAGCTACGCCGCCGGCGCGCTGGACGAAGCTTCGAGCCTGCTGGTCGCCACCCATCTGGCGCTGTGTCCGCATTGCCGTGCGCGCGCGGCCGCTGCCGATGCACTCGGCGGCGAAATGCTCGATGCGCTGCCCGCCGCGGACGTGACGCCGGACTTGTGGCAGAGCGTGCTGGCGCGGACCCAGGCGGAGCCAGAAGCTCCCTCCGCCATCCCCGCAACGGCGCTGCGGCCGCGCTCCGACATCGTGATTCCCGAGCCGCTGCGCAGCTATCTCGGCACCGATCTGGCCGGCTTGCGTTGGACCCGGCTGGCGCCGCGGGTGCAACAGATCACCATCGACATCCCGGGCTGCCGCCCGCGCGCCCGAATGTTGCGGTTCGAGGCCGGCACGCGGGTATTCGAGCACGGCCACTCCGGGCGCGAGTTGACGCTGGTGCTGCACGGATCGCTGTGCGACGGCGACACCGTGATGCGGCGCGGCGACGTCGCCGAGACCGACGAACGCACCGAACACCAGCCGCAGGCCGGCGCGGGCGAGGACTGCATCTGCCTCGCCGTCACCGACGCGCCGCTGCGGTTCAAGAGCCGGTTCGCCCGCCTGCTGCAGCCCTGGTTCGGGATTTAAGCGACCGGCGTCGTGCCGCGATCGCTGCGGATCGGAGTGATCGCCGCCGGCTCGGCCTCGACCGGGCCGGCATTGGCACCGATCGGCGGCGTATCGCCGGCATCCTGACGCGCGGACGAATAGATGTCCCAGGTGGCGATGAACATCGCGGCGATCACCGGACCGATCACGAAGCCGTTCAGGCCGAACACTTCGAGACCGCCGAGGGTGGAGATCAGCACCACGTAGTCCGGCATCCGCGTATCCTTGCCGACCAGGATCGGGCGCAGGAAGTTGTCGACCATGCCGATCACCAGCGAGCCCCAGACGACCAACCCGACGCCATGCCAGACCGAGCCGGTGGCGATCAGATACAGCGCCATCGGCAGCCAGACGATGCCGGCTCCGACCGCCGGCAGCAGCGACAGGAACGCCATCACCACCGCCCACATCAGCGCGCCGCTGATGCCGAGCACGTAGAAGGCGAGCCCGCCAAGCGCGCCCTGAATCAGCGCGATCAGCATGTTGCCCTTCACGGTGGCGCGGATCACCACGGTGAACTTGTCGAGCAGCCGGCTCTGATGATCGACGCCAAGCGGCATCGCGCGTCGGATACGTCCAGCCAACAGATCGCCGTCACGCAGCAGGAAGAACAGCAGATACACCATCACGAACAGATTGACAGTGAAGTCGAACGTGCTCTGGCCGATATCGAGCGCCTGGCCCGCCAGATACTGGCTGCCGCGCAGCAGCGCAGCCGACAGCCGCTGCTGTATGTCCGCGAGATTGCCGACGCCGAACCGGCTGAGCAGATCGCCGAGCCAATCGGGCCGGGACGCCAATAGCTCCCGTATGGTTTTCAGCAGATCGAGATTGCCGGACTCGATCTTGGTGTAGGTCGCAGCCGCCTCGCGCGCCAGGGCGGCGCCGAGCAGCGACATCGGCAACAGCACCATCAGCACGATGATGGCCACCGAGGTGAACGCCGCGAGATTGCGCCGGAAGCCGAAGGCGCGGTTGAGCTGGCGGTTCAGCGGCGCGAACAGGATCGCGATCACCATGCCCCACAGCACGGCGCTGTACAGCGGCCACAGAATCCAGCCGAACAGTCCGGTGGCGACCACCAGCAGCAGAATGAAGAACTTGTTTTCGGATGCCGGCATCCAGGTCCCCTTGCCTCGCCGACGGCAACGTTCCGCTCGGGCTTTGGCTCCTCGCCACCCTAAAGGGTTTTGCGCCGAATGGGACCCCGCCCGATCACCGCAGCATTCTTGTTTGCGGTTTGCAGCGACCTCGATCCCTGACACTGTCAGGCCGTACAAGACAAGATCGGAAAGGGATGGGATGAGCGAGGCCGTGATCGACGACATCGTGGCGCTGCTGCCGCCGCTGCTGCAGAGCCTCGAATCGCTCGGCTTCGTCGCGCGCTATCTGCATCCGCCGGAATTCGGCGACCTGCTCCAGCTCGCCGGCACGCCCGAACAGGCGCTGCAGGCCGAGTTGCCACGACTGGCGAACTGGCCCGAGACCTTCGCGCATCTGCGTGGTCCGCTCCAGACCGCCGGCGAGCAGGCGCTCGCGGCATTTGCCGGCCTGCGCGCGGTCAATGCCGGCCAGGGCGATCTCGGCGACGTCTTCCGGGCGCTCCGGCATCTGCCGCAGGGACTGGAGGCGCTGTATCCGCTCGCGGCCACTCTGCCGCCGGTGTCGAGTTTCTTCCTCGATCCGGACAGCCAGCAAAACGAAGCTCTTCTGGCCCGGCTGACGCAGCCGAAGCATTCGGACAGCGGCGTGTTTCACCGGTTCAACGAGCCCGGCAGCCGTGGCGGCTATTCGCTTTACGTGCCGGAATATTACGACCCGGACCGGGAGTGGCCGCTGGTGATGGCGCTGCATGGCGGCAGCGGTCACGGCCGGCTGTTCCTGTGGAGCTGGCTGCGCGACGCGCGCGCCCGCGGCGCCATCGTGGTGGCGCCGACCGCGAGGGGGCGAACCTGGGCGCTGATGGGCGAGGATGTCGATTCGCCCAATCTGGTCCGTATCCTCGACGAGGTGCGGGGGCATTGGCGGGTCGATCCGTCCCGGCTGCTGCTGACCGGCCTCAGCGACGGCGGCACGTTCTGCTACGTCTCGGGCCTGACCAGCGACTCGCCGTTCACCCATCTGGCGCCGATCGCCGCGAGCTTTCATCCGCTGCTCGCCGGTGCGGCGGATTCCGCCCGGCTGCGCGGGCTGCCGATCCAGATCGTCCACGGCCGCCATGACTGGATGTTTCCGGTGGAGGTGGCTAGGCAGGCCCACGAGGCACTGGTCTCGGCCGGCGCCGAGGTCAGCTACCGCGAAATCGCCGACCTCAGTCACAGCTACCCGCGCGAGGCCAATGTCGCGCTGCTCGATTGGCTGAAGCTGCCGGCAGCGTAGCGCTCAGGCCGTACGCCGCACCAACAATGTGCGCCGGACCAGTTCCGAGGCCTGGCCGCGGTCGGCGAACAAAGCGAGCAGCAGCAGCGCCAAGCCGCCATGAAACAGCCCGGCGCCGAGCGCGGTCGGGGCGATCTGCCAGATCAGCAGCGGCGCCGCGACCATCAGGGCGGGCGCGAGCACGTAGGCTGCGCTCAACACCGGCGAAGCGGGGTAGCCGAGCCGCCACACCACCGCGCCAAGCGTGGCCAGCGCCATCAATGCCTTCACGCCGGCCATGAACCGTAGCAGCAGCACCAGTTCGGCATCGCTCTGGGCGCGCGCGGCGGTGGCCGCATCGGGCGAAGCCAGGATCGCGGCCGTCACCGCGATCAGCGCAGCCATAATCGCCACGACAGGACGCGGCATCGACCAGCGCAGCGGCGGGGCCGCGACGTACGAGGCAGGCCCCACTGAAACATCGGACATCGGCGACATCCTCTGACGGATGATTTCGCGCAAAGCGTAACGCGGTGGTTGCCGCGGCGGCAAATCACACTGCAGCGACAGCGTTCGCCGCACTCAGTGCACCAGCAGAGTGACCAGGACCGGCACCAGCAGCGCGGTGATCAGCGCGTTCAGGCTCATCGCGATTCCGGCGAACACGCCGGCGATCGCGTCGACCTGGAAGGCCCGGGCGGTGCCGATGCCGTGCGAGGCGAGCCCGACGGCGAAGCCGCGCGCGCGATAATCCCGAATCCCGAGCCGGTTCATCAGCGGCGAGACGACGATCGCGCCGAGGATGCCGGTGAGGATCACCGCCACCGCGGTGAGCGACGGATCGGCATGCAGCGACTCGCTGATACCCATCGCGACGCCCGCCGTGACCGACTTCGGAGCCAGCGACAGCACCACGGTTTCGGGCAGCCCAGCGAGCTGCGCCAGCCACACCACCGAGACGATCGCGGTGACGCAGCCGACGACCAGCGCCAGGGCCATCGGCAGGATCGCGGCCAGCACCAGCTTGCGGTTCTCATACAGCGGCACCGCCAGCGCCACGGTGGCGGGGCCGAGCAGAAAATGCACGAACTGCGCGCCGCCGAAATAGGTGGTGTAGGAGGTGCCGGTCGCCCACAGGAACACGCCGATAATCCACATCGCGTGCAGAACCGGATTGACCAGCGGATTGCGCCCGGTCGCCTGCGACACCGCATCGGTCGCTGCATAGACCAGCAGCGTCACGGTCAGCCACAGCAGCGGCGTCTGCGACAGGTACACCCACAGCGAGAACGGGTTGGCGTTCATCGGGGCACCCACATCGCCAGCAGCCGCGCCACCACCACGAATGTCACCACCGTGACCACCAGCGTGATCAGCACCGACCCGGCCAGGACCAGCATGATCGCAACACCGTGGGTGGTGATCATATCGAGCTGCTGGATTACCCCCACGCCGGCAGGCACGAACAGCAGCGACAAATGCGCCAGCATGCCCTTGGAAGCCTCCTCAACGCCGCCATTGCCGAGCGGTCCGAGCGCCAGCGGCTTGATGTAATCGCGCGCCACCAACAGGCAGAACAGCAACATCAAGCCGAGCACCGGGCTCGGCAACGGCAACCCCAGCCCGCGAGCGATCACTTCGCCGACGAGCTGGCACAGCAGGATCAGGCCGACACTGGCGATCATCAGGTTTCCCTCACGCGGAAAATCGCCCGCACCGATGCGGGCTCCGTCGGAACCTGTCAATCGCAGCAGCGGGACGGCTGCTATGCGCCCGATACCATCGGTACGACGAAGAAAGGCCGGGTCGCCGCGCAGCCGTCCATGAAAGCGAGTGACGTCAGCCCTTCAGGCGCTTGTTGCACTCGCTCCAGTAGCCACCGCCCTTTTGAATCCAGCGCAGGCCGCCCGTGGTGTTCGCGGCCTTGTTCGCCTTCCACTGCTGCGCGCAAGTATGCAGTCGCGCCAGCGTCGGCTTTTCCTGGGCAAACTTGGCGTCGATCGCGGTCGGATACACCGCCGGCCCTTGCGGCACAGCCGGCGCTGCGGCGCTCTTGGCTTTCGACTTGCTCTCGGGTTTGGATTCGGCCGGCTTGGCTTCGGATTTTGCCTCCGGCTTCGCGTCGGGCTTGGCATCTGCCGGTTTGGCTTCCGCGGCCTTGCTGTCGGCGCTCGCCGCTGCCCCGCAATGCTCCTTGCGGAAGTCGTTCCAGCCCTGCCCGTTCAGCGTGCCGTCAGTCTTGGCGGCCTGATACTTGGCACTGCACTCCTGCGCGGTCAGCGCCTGCGCGGGCGTTGCGGCCAACCATGTCAGCAGCGCCGCCGCAGTCACTAGCGCCGCACGGGTCTCGTACCTCAGAACTCTCATGTCCCATCTCCCTGGTGTGCCACCCATTGATATTCTATCTCGCGGGATGCAACTGACAATTGCGATCCGATTACCAGCGGCGAGAGACAGCGAGTACCCGCATCGCCGGCATGGCCGCGCGCGCGAGGCGCAATTGCCGAAGGTATAATGATTTGCAATAAGGTCGCGTGCCTCAAAATCCTGCGCTGACCGCCATGACGTTGCGGTCCAAGACTCTCCAGGTGGTCGAAACGATCGCCATCGGCTCAGCCGGCGGCGCATTGTTCTATTGGGCGCAGCTCCCCGGCGGACTGATCACGGGCGCAATGATCGCGGTCGGCGCCGCCGGCCTTGCCGGACGCAAGATGGGCCTGCCGCCGCCACTGTCGCACATCGTGCTGATGGCGCTCGGCGTCTCGCTGGGCTCGGTGGTGTCGCCCACCATGGTGCACAATCTGGCGTCCTATCCGGTGACGATCGGGCTGCTCGCGGTGGCGACGTTCTGCGCCACCTTCGGCAGCAGCATCTATCTGCAGCGCGTCCATGGCTGGGACCGGACGTCGGCATTGCTGGCCGGCAGTCCCGGCGCGCTGTCGCAAATCATCATGCTGGCTACCGAACGCAAAGCGGACGTGCCCGGCATCGCCGTCGTTCAAGTCATGCGCGTGATCATCCTGACCAGCGCAGTACCGATGCTGCTGGCGCTGATCGGCATGGCGGGTCATGGACCATTGCCGTCGCGCGGGCCGGAGGCGACACCGCTCGTCCTGGCCGTCCTGATCGCGGTCGCGGTCGGCGTCGCGCTGCTGCTGCGGCTGGTGAACTTCCCCGCAAGCTGGATGTTCGGCGCGATGCTCGGCTCATCGGTGCTGCACGGCGGCGGTTGGGTGGAAGGCACGCTGCCGCAATGGGCCTATCTGGCCGCACTGGTCGGGATCGGCACCCTGATCGGCGCTCGGTTCGGCGCCATCAAGCCGCGCACGATCCTGAGCTATATCGGGGCGGCGCTCGGCTCGTTCACGGTCGCGATCGCGATCTCGGCGGTGTTCGTCGTCGCCATCATGCTGACCACGCCGGTCAAGCTGAACGACCTGGTGGTGGCGTTTTCACCCGGTGCGATGGACGCCATGATGGCGCTGGCGCTGACCTTGCACATCGATCCGGTGTTCGTCGGCGCGCACCATCTGTCGCGCTTCATCTACGTCTCGATCGTGACGCCGGGGATCGTGCATTGGTTTGGGCACAGCCCGGACGACGTCGACGACTGACCTCAGCGCCGCTTGAGCCGGACCAAGCCCCATCCGCACAGCGCGGCGAGCGCCAGCGAGGCCAGCACGTTGTAGCCGGCAAACGACAGGCCGAGAAACCGCCACTGCACCTCGTCGCAACGCACGACTTTGACCGTGTCGAGCTGGGCGAGCAGTCCACCCGCCTTGCTGAGGTCCAGGATCGGTCCCGAGCAGTCCGAAGGGCCGGCCCAGAACCGCCACTCGACCCCGGCGTGGTAGGCGGCAAGGCCGGCGTTGCCGAGCGCCATCAGGCCGAGCACGACCAGGCCCGCCGCCAGCAGCCCCACCGGCGCCCGGCGCCAGGCCGCGAAGGCGATCAGCAGCCCGAGCGGGATGTCCAGATAATAGGCGTAACGCTGCTCCAGGCAGAGCTTGCACGGCGCCAGCTCCAGCACGAGCTGGGAAAACCAAGCCAGTCCCAGCGCCGCCACGGCGACCACTGCGACGGTCAGCGCCACGCCCCCTGCGATCCGCTCCGGGCGGCCGGTATCGGAAAGCGTGCCTCGATGGTCGATCAAGTCGGCGGTCAAAGTCGATCTCCGGGATGCGGCAGGGGTCGTATCCCGGGGCCGAGACGCTGTCGAGACGTCGTCCGATCAAACCAGAGTGTCCGCCGCCGCCTCGGCGCGTCGGGTTGACCCCGACTCCGGGACCGCTATAGTCCCGCGCGCTTCGCGGCCGGATGATTTTCGGTCGCGCGGGCCCCTGTGGCGGAACTGGTAGACGCGCTCGACTCAAAATCGAGTTCCGCAAGGAGTGCTGGTTCGATCCCGGCCAGGGGCACCATTTCGCCGAGCACATCTGCCCCCGTGTTTCAGCAGCCCCTTTGTACGACGGCCTCTGCCGGGGACGGCATGCTGCAGTGCGCAGCAGAGCGTGCAACGCAGCATCGATCTTGGCTCTCAGGACCCGCTTCGCGAGTGACAGCAGCTCGCAATTCAGTTATTCGATCAACTAAGTAATTTAACGAAGTCGGCCAAGGTAATCGGGAGGGGGTCGCAGTCTTGCGACTGGGCAACAGCATCCAGGATCATTGCGACGTTCGAGGACTGCTCGATCACGACGAGTACAGTGACGAATTCAGCAGATTGCTATGCGTGGCGCAGAACGAAGGCGTCAGCTTTTCCGAATGCGTGGCCGCCGCGAAACTGATCCGATCGAGCAACGGGCCCGGTTGGCGGCAGGCTTGGGAAGAGCTCGCCAGATCACATCTCCGTCGCGCTCAGGAAGCCTGCCGCACCGGCAATGAGTTGGCGGCGCAGAAGGGCTGGCTGCATGCTGCTAACTATTTCATGGCCGCAGCGATCGAGAGCTGCCCGGAGGGCAGAACCAACACTGGGAGCTTTGGCGCACACCTGCCTCCGGCACTTTCTGGCGAAGCTGACCCCCCAAGGCGAGACCGTCGTCATCCCGTGGCTGGAAGAGAGATCCCTTGAGGGTTTCTATCTGCCGGTCACGTCTCACGGCGCAAACGCACATCCGGTCGTCGTCTGTATCGCCGAGACCCGGCGCACCAAAGAAGAGATCTTGTCACTGGTCCTGCGCTCCGCTCGTCAGCGCGGCATGGCGCTGCTCTGTGTCGATCTTCCCGATGAGGCACCATCGCCACGTGTCGCCGCCGAGACCGGCATCACGGCGGCACTCGACTATCTGATCGAGGCCCGCGGGATCGACCCGGCGCGAATCGCCGTCATCGGCGACGGCAGCCCTTCTTCGCTCGTCACCCGTGGCATCGCTCTCGACGGCCGCGCCGCAGCCGCCGTGTGCGACGGCGGGCTCTGGGACTTATGGGCGGCACGTCAGACCGACGCCTGTGTCGCGGCGCTCGGCATGGTTCAGGCCGGGCCACGGCTGCCGGCGATGAACTGTCCGATGCTGGTTCCTCTGCGGGCGGGCGAAGCCATCGAGCCGGGCCACGCCCGCCATCTGCTGGCCCAACATCACCCCGGAAACCGCGACATCCTGCTGAAGGTATTTGGCGAGACGAGCAGCGGTCCGTGGACGCTCGACGGCTACGACCCAATTCTGGTGGCCGACTTCGTATTCGACTGGCTCGGCCAGCAATTGAATGCCGGAGCCGGAGAGGCCGACTGCATTCGCCGGCTCGAGTCGCGCTTATAGGCCGCTGGCGAGTTTGACGGTCGCCTTTTCCAGGCGGTTCTGCAGATCGCCAAGCTGGGACGTGAGCTGCTCCAGTTCCTCGCCACTGATCTCTTCAAAGATGAAGCTGTTGAGGGCGCGCTCGTCGGTCGCCAGACCGGCAATCTGCTTGTAGGCCTTGTCAGACAGAGACAGCTTCACCACCCGCGCGTCGTGGCTGTCGACCTGGCGCCGGAGCAGGCCCTTCTTTTCCAGAAGCTTGGATTGCGTGGTGATGAACGACGGATCGACGTGGACCGCCTTGGCAACATGGCGGATCGAAACTCCGTCACCCTGCTCAAGGTCCATCACGGCCATCAGCAGCGCGAACTGCGGCCCGCTGATGCCGAGCGACTTGGCGCGGAACTGACGGATCTCGTCGAGAAAGACGGCGACGCTCGCGACCGTCGTGGCGAAACGCCTGGCGAGGTCGGGATCAATCGTCGAGCCGCGTGGCGCACGAGCCTCTGCTTTACTCTTGGTCTGCATTGTCCGGTCAATGTCCCGCACAAGCGCCAATGCTCGTGCATAGCTCGTCGCACAACTAGGTTGGCAGTGTACACAACTTCCTCAACCGCTCATATCAATTCCGGTCGAACAAGGGCGTCTGTGCACGCTGCGCGCAGCTATACAGGTTTTGCGGGAAGATTGCTGCCCGGACGAGTGCGGTCGAGACGGCCGCGCCTCGCATAATTTGTGAATGTTCAAGGGCCGAGCGGGAGCGGCACGCCGCTGCGGTCGACAGAAGCCGCTGAACCGACATCGATCTTCTTGCAACACCTCGGCCTTCCACCAGTCGTGGAAATTGTGCGTCGCCGCAGTCTTGTTGCACAAATGCAACGTGCCGATCCAAATCATATTGCTGAGTAGATAAATGAATTTGCTAACGTGATGAAATCAACCATGATCCGCCGCAGACGGGGTGGGGCAAACACTAGTCGTCCCGTTGAGAGGTCTGTCGCGCCGAGGCGCTGGCGAACTTCGCGTCACAGGGCCACCTCGGGGCGCTCCCGAAGGAACCGGCTCCATCCACTTTGTTGACCTTGGAGGGTTGCAATGAACATCATTAAGCAACTGGCGCTGGGAACAGCTGCAGCGGTAATCGCTGTTGGCAGTACTCAGGCCGCTGATCTTCCGTTGAAGGCGAAAGCCGTCGAATACGTGAAGGTCTGCTCGATCTACGGCGCCGGCTTCTACTACATCCCGGGCACCGACACCTGCATCAAGCTCGGCGGCTATCTGCGCGCCGACGTCACGATGTTCGGCAGCGGCGGCTATAACGCTCCGGCCTGGAACGGCAACGCCGGTCAGAAGAACCGTCTTTCCAACGACTACATCTTCCGGTCTCGCCAGGATATCAACATCGACACCCGCACCGCGACCGAATACGGCGTGGTTCGCACCTACTTCGATGCGACCTTCAACTGGACCACGGGCACCGACACCATCGCCAACGGTTCGCTCGGCGTTTACTACGCGTTCATCCAGTTCGCCGGCTTCACCTTCGGTAAGGCGGTGTCGCAGTTCGACACTCCCTGGACCGGCTATCCGGGCAACAACACGTCGTTCCTGATCGGTGGCTATGACGACGTCACCGGCATCAACCAGGTGTCGTACACCGCGGAATTCGGCAACGGCGTGTCGGCCTCGATCTCGCTCGAAGATCAGTCGTCGTACCTGCAGTCGGCGCTGTACAACGTGTCGTCCGCTCCGAACTTCCTGGCCTACGGCGCCAACTCCTACGCCGGCACCTCGATCCCCGACATCGTCGGCAAGATCCGTGTCGACCAGGCTTGGGGTCTGTTCCAGGTTTCGGCCGCGGCGCACCAGGTCCGCGCCAGCTACTACAACGCCGCGCTTGAGACCTCCGGTCATCCGAGCGACACCTGGGGCTATGCGGTCCAGGGCGCTCTGTCGCTCAAGAACCTGCCGACCGGCCCCGGCGACAGCATCAACATCACGGCGACCTATTCGAACGGCGCGACCCGTTACGTGCTGGGCGGCGTGAGCCCGAACTCGTTCGCGATCTACGGCAACAACTCGGTCCCGGGTACCTACCAGAGCGTCGCGTTCGGCGTTGCGGCTGACGGCGTGTTCGCCGGCCTCAACAACCTGACCGGCACCGGCATCGAGAAGACCAGCGCCTGGGGCGTCCGTGGTGCATTCAACCACAACTGGAACCCCTACTGGTCGAGCTCGCTGTTCGGTTCGTACACCAAGATCGACTACAACGGCACCGCGACCGCTCTGATCTGCACCGGTCTCGGCGCCAATGTGGCCGGCTTCAACTGCAACCCGGACTTCGCGATTGCCCAGATCGGCACCGTCACCCGCTGGACCCCGGTCAAGAACCTGACCCTCTCGGGCGAAGTGATGTACACCTATCTCGACCAGGCTTCCTCGGGCGTGCTGCCGCTGACCGCTTCGGCGACCAAGCCGGCTGCGAACTACGAGTTCAAAGACCAGGGCGTCTGGAGCGGCAACCTCCGCGTTCAGCGCAACTTCTGATCCGCGCTTCTTGAAGCGAGAATCTAATGAACCCCGGCGGGCAACCGCCGGGGTTTTTCTTTGCGCATCGAACACCGGTTCTCTGAATGATTTCGATCGGAAGCCAGCACACAACGCGAAGCGTGGAGGCACGTATCAGGGCCCCTATCCGGCAGAGGAGGAGATCGCCATTTACTACGAGTGTTCGCGAAGCCGCTTCCTGGAGACAGGTCGATCGGCCACACTCATTGAGTAAATTACCTGTTGTAGTCAGGCAAAATACTCATATACTTATGAACAAGGTCAGCGGGTGATCGGTGACCGTCGAAGGAGAGGAAAGAGATTTCGGTTCCTTCATGAGACCTCCAGGAAACCTCCGGCAATGCCCTGCCGGAGGTTTTCGCTTTTGGAGGCACGACCTTGACTGCCGACGTCCAACTGGAAGAGGGGCGCTGGCGCCGAACAGCGGTTGGCGCGGGCCTGCCCTGCAAACGCCACATGCCGGCTCGTCACCCTCCCACGTGCCCGTTTGACGATTTCCGTTCGGCGGAGTTTGATTGAGGAATCAAATAGCTGATGCGAAGGTGCGGCGCCGAGCGTGACGTTCAGATTCGGCGCGCGGCATCGTTTGGGAGCGGGACGCATGCCTCCTTCGCCATAGGTTGCATGGCTCTTTTTGTCACAGCGACTAGACGAATCGCATCAATCCCCTGGCCGCTCCTAGCAAGAAAGAGTCGTTGATGGTCAACGCCGAGCGTATCCTCGCTCCCCACCTCCGCTCCAAGGTCATGACCGCAGCCGACGCTGCCGCGCTGATTCCGTCCGGCGCGCATGTCGGCATGAGCGGCTTCACCGGCGCCGGTTATCCGAAGCTGCTGCCGCTGGCGCTCGCCGAGCGCATCAACGCGCATCACGCCCGCGGCCAGAAGTTCAAGGTCAGCGTCTGGACCGGCGCCTCGACGGCGCCCGAGCTCGACGGCGCACTCGCCAAGGTCGATGGCATCGAGATGCGGCTGCCTTATCAGTCCGACCCGACCTGCCGTAAGCGCATCAACGCGGGGCGGATGGAATACATCGACATCCATCTGTCCCACGTCGCCCAGCACGCCTGGTTCGGCTTCCTCGGCAAGCTCGACATTGCTGTGGTCGAAGTCGCCGGCATCCGAGAGGACGGCAGCCTGATCCCGTCGTCGTCGATCGGCAACAACAAGACCTGGCTCGATCTCGCCGACAAGGTCATCCTGGAGGTCAATGCCTGGCAGGACATCCGCCTCGAAGGCATGCACGACGTCTATTACGGAACGCAGCTGCCGCCGAACCGCAAGCCGATTCCGATCATCGCCTCCGGGGACCGGATCGGTGAGCAGTATCTGCGCTGCGATTCCGCCAAGATCGTCGCGATCGTCGAGACCAACCTGCCCGATCGCAACTCGGCGTTCTCGCCGCCCGACGACACCTCGCAGGCGATCGCCGGCCACATCCTGGATTTCCTCGGCCACGAGGTGAAGAAGGGCCGGCTGCCGCACAATCTGCTGCCGCTGCAATCGGGCGTCGGCAACGTCGCCAATGCGGTGATGGCCGGCCTCGAAGATGGTCCGTTCGAAAATCTCACCGCCTACACCGAGGTGCTGCAGGACGGCATGCTGCATCTATTGCGCAAGGGCAAGTTGACTCATGCCTCGGCGACCGCGTTGTCGCTGTCGCCGGAAGGCTATGACGAATTCCTGCGCAATCTCGATTTCTATCGCGAGCGCATCGTGCTGCGTCAGCAGGAGATCTCCAACCATCCGGAAGTGATCCGACGGCTCGGCGTGATCGCGATGAACGGCATGATCGAGGCCGACATCTACGGCAACGTCAACTCGACCCACGTGATGGGCACGAGCATCATGAACGGCATTGGCGGCTCCGGCGACTTCGCCCGCAACAGCTTCCTGTCGTTCTTCATGACGCCGTCGGCCGCCAAGGGCGGCAAGATCTCCTGCATCGTGCCGATGACCTCGCATGTCGATCACACCGAGCACGACGTTCAGGTGATCGTCACCGAGCAGGGCCTCGCCGATCTGCGCGGCCTGTCGCCGAAGCAGCGCGCCAAGGTGATCATCGAGAACTGTGCGCACCCGACCTTCCGGCCGGCGCTGAAGGAGTACTTCAAGCGCGCGCTGGAATATTCGCCGGGCCTGCACACTCCGCACATTCTCGACGAAGCGCTGACCTTCCTGCCGAACTGGATGGCCAACAAGGCCGCGCGGGAAGCCTGGCGCGACGACGCCGTGGTGCAGGCCGACGCCTGGCGGTAACGGCCGCGCCACACCCATTCGTCATTGCGAGCGACGCGAAGCAATCCAGAGCTCCGTGCACCAAAACTGGATTGCTTCGTGATGGAGCCTGTGCTCGGACGGCGTAAAGCGCCGGTCCGAGTGCTCCTCGCAATAACGAGACGTACGTCTTGATTACTCCGCCGCCTGCAGCCGCGTCGCCTGCTTGCGCGGGGCGATCCAGAAGGCATCGGGACGTTCGAACAGGAACGTGGCGCCGCTCTTCATCGCCAGTTTCCAGATGATCAGCGCGCCGACCACCCCGGCGATGTTGACGATGATCGCGATCACGCCGAGATCGAGAAACGGCGCGTACTTCAACAGCAGCGACCGGCTGATCGCCATCGGCAGGAAGAACGCGAGATAGATCACGATCGAATGCTCGCCGCAGAACCGCAGACCGTCGAGCCAACGCTTCTCCGCCAACAACGTGCCGACCGTGATAATGGCGCAGGCGCCCGCGAGCCCGAGCAGCAGCGAAATCACCGGCAGGTCGGCAGCCCCGATATGCACCAGCACCGCGTTGATCACCGCCCACCCCGCGAGGCCGAGCAGCGCCAGAACCGGGCGGGCGCGGGCCGCATCGGAGAACGCGAAGACGTGCCGGGCGAACAGATAGCCGGTGTAGAAATAGAAGAACCGCGCGCAGAACTCGTCCGGCACCATCCAGCCGGTGGCGACATGCAGGGATTCCAGGAACGCGGCGACAGCCCAGATCAGCAGCGGCGGCAACCGCCGGGTCAGCTTGGTGACGACGAAGAAGATCGGCAGCAGATAGATGAACCATAGCGTGCCGAACGGATCGATGAACGACAGCGCATACAGCTTGGCGACGGCGATCCATCCCATCTCGGCGGCGAAGCTCGGCGCCTTGAAGGCGAACTGGATCGTCACCCACAGCACATAGAAGTAAGCGAAGTGCACGACCTTGCGATCGAGATAGGTCCGCCAGCCGCGATCGATCACCACCGCCAGGAATAGGCCGGAGATCAGGAAGAAGTCCGGCATCCGAAACGGGCGGGCGAACTCGACCACATAGTGCATGAAGCTGGTCTGGCCTGCCGCGGCCTCGACGCCGAGCACCGAGTGCATCATCACCACCATGATGATGCAGATGCCCTTGGCATAGTCGACCCAGTCGACCCGGCCGCCGTGCATGCGCGGAGCCAGTGTGCCGTTCGCAGTCATGGTTGTTCCCGTCTGATGCGGCTCGGATGCATCATCGGCGCGATCGGTTGAGTTAGTGTTGCCCCCACTATCGAATGTGCGGCATTTCCGGAATTGGAGGCCTGGGTGGGCTGTTTTGCCGCGACAGGTTGTTTCTGTTAACCATCCGCCCCTTGCATCCTTCGAGCTGACTTTTGCCCCGCACCTTCGATACCCCGCTGCCGATCGACGACGCGCTCGACGAGCTCACCGCCGCGCTCGAGGCGAGCAATACCGCGGTGTTGGTTGCGCCCCCCGGCGCCGGCAAGACCACCCGCGTGCCGCTCGCCTTGCTCGATGCGCCGTGGCTGAAGAACCAGAAGATCATCGTGCTGGAGCCACGGCGGATCGCCGCCCGCGCCAGCGCCGAGCGGATGGCGAAGACGCTGGGCGAGAAGGCTGGCGAGACGGTCGGTTATCGCGTCCGGTTCGGCTCCAAGGTGTCACGCGCCACCCGGATCGAGGTCGTCACCGAGGGTATTTTCACCCGCCAGATCCTCGACGACCCGGAACTCAACGGCGTCGCCGCGGTGCTGTTCGACGAGTTTCACGAACGCTCACTCGACGCCGATCTCGGCCTCGCCCTGGCTCGCGACGCCCAGCAAGGTCTGCGCGAGGATCTGCGCATCCTGGTGATGTCGGCGACGATCGACGGCGCCCGCGTCGCCCGGCTGCTGGGGGATGCGCCGGTGGTCGAAAGCCTCGGCCGGGCATTTCCGGTCGAGACCCGCTATCTCGGCCGGCGCGGCGACGCGCCGTTGGAGCGGCAGATGGCCGAGGCGATCGCGCAGGCGCTGCGGGCGGAAATGGGCTCGGTGCTGGCGTTTCTGCCCGGCGCCGCCGAAATCCGGCGGACCGAGACGATGCTGCGCGAGCGGGTGCAGGATCCGACGGTCGAGATCGTCCCGCTGTTCGGCGCGCTCGACGCCGCGGTGCAGGACCGCGCCATCCAGCCGGCACCGAAAGGCCAGCGCAAAGTGGTGCTGGCGACCTCGATCGCCGAGACCTCGCTGACCATCGAGGGCGTGCGGATCGTCGTCGATTGCGGCTTGTCCCGAGTCCCCCGTTACGAGCCGGACCTCGGCCTCACTCGGCTGGAGACGGTCCGCGCCTCGCGCGCCGCCGTGGACCAGCGCCGCGGCCGTGCCGGCCGGATCGAGCCCGGCGTCTGCTACCGGCTGTGGGACGAACCGCAGACCGCGTCGCTGCCGGCCTATACGCAGCCGGAAATCCTGTCCGCCGATCTGTCGTCGCTGCTGCTCGACCTCGCCCAGTGGGGCGTCGCCGATCCGTCGTCGCTGGCCTTCCTCGATCCGCCGCCGCAGCCGGCGCTGAAGGAAGCCCGCGAGCTGCTCGGCGAGCTCGGCGCGCTCGACCCGGACGGTCGCATCACCGACGAGGGGCGCAGCCTGCGGGCGATGGCGCTGCCGCCACGGCTGGCGCGGATGATCGTCGATGCCGCCCGCCACGGCTGCGCCGGGGATGCCGCCGAAATCGCCGCGATTCTGACCGAGCGCGGGCTGGGCGGCGACGGCGCCGATCTCGACCATCGCCGAGACCAATTCCGCCGCGACCGCTCGCAGCGCGCCAGCAGCGCCCGGCAGATGGCGCAGCGCTGGGCGGCGCAGGCCGCGTCGTCGTCTCGCTCCCCGCAAGACGCCGGCGAGCTCTCCTCCGGCGTCCTGCTCGCCTTCGCGTTCCCGGATCGTGTCGCCAAGAATCGCGGCAATGGCAGCTTCACGCTCGCCAATGGCCGCGGCGCCGCGGTCGAGCAGACTTCCGCGCTGGCGCGCGCACCGTATCTGGCGGTCGGCGAACTCACCGGCAACGCCGCGCAGGGCCGCATCCTGCTGGCGGCGCCGATCACGCTGTCCGAGATCGAGCTGCATTTCGGCGATCAGATCACCGACGCCGACGAGGTGAGCTTCGACCGCTCCGCGATGGCGCTCCGCGCCCGGCGCCGCCGCGCCCTGCATGCGATCACGCTGTCCGAAGCACCGCTGGCGTTGACGCCGTCCGAACAGACCGCGCAAGTGCTCGCCGACGGCCTTGTCGCGGCCGGGCTCGACCGGCTGCCGTGGTCGAAGCAGCTTCAGCAATGGCGCGGCCGGGTGATGTTCCTGCGCAAGGCCGAGGGCGACCCATGGCCTGATTTGTCGGATGCCGCCCTGGCCGACTCGCGCGAAAACTGGCTGGTGCCGGCGCTGTTCGACAAGACCGGCCTGAGAGACTTTTCGGCCTCCGACCTGTCTGACGCCCTGATGAATCTGCTGTCGTGGGAGCTGCGGGGCCGGCTCGATCGCGAGGCTCCGACGCATTTCGAGGCGCCGACCGGCTCGAAGCTGTCGATCGATTACGAGGCCGAACAGGGCCCGACCATCGCGGTGCGGCTGCAGGAATTGTTTGGCCTGACCAGCCATCCGTCGGTCGCCGGCGGCGCGGTGCCGCTGGTGCTGGAACTGCTGTCGCCGGCGCACCGCCCCGTGCAGGTCACGCGCGACCTGCCGGGATTCTGGCGCGGCTCGTATGCCGGGGTGCGGGCCGATCTACGTGGCCGCTATCCGCGCCACCCCTGGCCCGAAGACCCCGCCTCGGCGCCGCCGACCCGCCGCGCCAAGCCGAAAGGCACCTGAGCCGGCGCTCGCGTTAATCCTTCGCTCACCGTTTTCGCCAAAAACATCCGGATGCATCGGACGCCGCGGTCGCGTCCGGCATCCGCGCGTGATCCAATCCGCGCTGCGACGGACTGTGTGAGTAGGCGTTATGCGTAGCATCATGATTTTCGCCGCAGCCCTCGTGGTGCTCGGCACCGCGATGGCCCAAATCGCCGACCGGATTACCCCGGCTCCGGCGCAGGCCCATGCGGCGCCTCACGCCACTGTCGGCATGGCGGCGACGACTACCGAACCCTATGGCCGAAGCATCAGCATCGACCGCGACCCGCGCGGCCATTTCCGCACCGATGGCCGGATCGACGGCCAGCGGCTGTCGTTCATGGTCGACACCGGCGCCTCGGTGGTCGCTCTCAATGAAAGCTCGGCGGCGCGATTCGGTCTGCGGCCGTCGCGCGGCGACTACACCGCCAAGGTCTCGACCGCGAACGGCCAGGTGAAGGCGGCGCGCGCCCGCATTGCGATGCTGGACGTCGGCGGACTGATCGTACGCGACGTCGATGCGCTGGTACTTCCCGACGAAGCGCTGTCGGAAAACCTGCTCGGCCTGTCCTATCTGTCGAAGCTGAAGCGCTTCGCCTATGCGGACGGCCGCATGGTTCTCGAGCAATAATCTCGATTACTTCCTGAACATCCGTTCAAGAAAATCCCTGCGGTTTCGCAGGAACGCTCATCGCGACTGCATGTTTTCTCTCCGCAATTTGAACAGAGAGGAGACACACATGAAGATGGGCTACGTGCTCGCCGCGGTTGCCGCGGCCGCGATTTCGCTTCCCTCGGTTGCGTCCGCCGAGGCGACGATCATCAAGAAGACGGTGTATCGCGATGGCCCGCGCGCCGAGATGATGCATCGGGACCACGGCTGGCACCGCGGCTGGCGGCATCACCATCATCACGGCGACCGCGTGGTGGTGATCCACAAGCACCGCTACTGAGTTCTTCGGCAGACCAAGACGACAAAGCGACCGGACAGCCTCCGGTCGGTTTGCTGTACGGGCCTCGCTGGATCAACTCCGCTTCAGCATGTCCTTGGCAGCGAGCAGGCCGCCGCCGGCGATCAGCAACGCTGCAATTGCCAGCGCGGTGGTTGGACGTGCATAGCCGGCGAGGACGAGAAACGCTGTCGACAGCAGCGGCGTGGCATAAGACGCAGCACCGAGCACGCGGATGTCGCCGCGTTTCATCCCGATGTCCCAGGCGTAGAAGGCGGCCCCGACCGGTCCGATCCCGAGCGCAATGATCGCCGCCCATTGCATCGTGGTGTCCGGCCACACGGTCGGCTCGATCAGCAGATGCACGGCCGTGGCCAGCAGCGCGGTGACGAAGCAGAAGCCAGCGACCGCATCGGTCGGCACCGCACTGAACCGGCGCGACAGCACCGAATAGCTCGCCCAAACGAAAGCCGCGATGAACGCCGCGGCAAGCCCGGGCAGATAGGCCCGCTCGATCACCGCACCATTGCCGGTGAACAGCAGCACCGTGCCGGCAAGCCCGAGCAGCGCCCCGGCGACGTGATGCAGCTTCAGCCGCTCGCCGGGCAGCAGCGAGGAGAACAGCACGATCAGCAGCGGCCATAGATAATTCAACAGGCCTGCCTCGGCGGGCGGCGCCAGCCGCAGCGCCAGGAAATACAGCGCGTGATAGCCGAACAACCCGCCGACGCCGACCGCCCACACCAGCGGCGGCTGGCGCAGCGCGCGAACCGCCTGCGGCCGCACGATCCATCCGATCGCGGCAGCGAGCGCGCCGATCGCGAACGTCATCGCGGCAAGCTGAAACGCCGGGATGGTGCCGGTCGCGACCGTCATCACCGCAAGCAGCGACCACATCAGGATCGCCGACAGCCCGATCAGCGTCGCAACGCGCGACGTCATGAGCGCACCTGCAGGCTGATCCTCGCAGCAGCACGGCAGACGCGCCGTGCGAGGATCGAAGACCCGACCTTGTGCCTCAAACCATGTATTGACCGCCGTTGATGGTGAGCGTCGAGCCGGTGATGTAGCCGGCATCGTCGCCGGCGAGGAACACCACGGCGCGCGCGATCTCCTCGGCCTCGCCGAGCCGGTTGCATGGAATCAGCGGCAAGATCGCCTTGTCGAGCACATCCTTCGGCACCGCCTGCACCATCTCGGTGTTGATGTAGCCCGGGCAGATCGCGTTCACCGTGATGCCGCCGCGCGCATTCTCCAGCGCCAGCGCTTTGGTGAAGCCGATGTCGCCCGCCTTGGCAGCCGAATAGTTCACCTGACCGAACTGGCCCTTCTGCCCGTTGATCGACGAGATGTTGACGATGCGCCCGAACTTGCGATTGCGCATGCCCTCGATCACCTGCCGCGTCATGTTGAAGAGCGAGCCGAGGTTGGTGTTGATCACCGCATTCCATTGCTCGAGCGTCATCTTGTGGAAGGCGCCGTCGCGCGTGATGCCGGCATTGTTCACCAGAACATCGACGGGACCGAGTTCGGCCTCGACTTTCTTGACGCCCTCGGCACAGGCATCGAACGAACTCACGTCCCATTTATATACCGGAATACCCGTCTCGTTTTTGAATTTTTCCGCTGCCGAATCGTTGCCCGCATAGGACGCTGCGACTTTGTAGCCCGCCGCTTTCAACGCCTTGCTGATTGCTGCACCGATACCGCGCGTCCCCCCAGTCACCAACGCCACCCGCGTCATTGCAAAGCTCCTCCCGCAATTCCTTTTTTGTCTAGAACGCGATTGTGTCTTTTCGAATAAAAGGATGGTCGCTCGTGAACATCAAGCAAAAACGCCCGGCAATCTGCCGGGCGTTTGAACAATCGTTCTTGCACTGCAACTGATCAGTCCGTGTATCGCGACATCGTCGCGACACGCGCAATCAATCGCGCGCGAGGCACATCGCAATGCCCATGCCACCGCCGATGCAAAGCGTGGCAAGACCTTTCTTCGAATCGCGCTTCTGCATCTCGTGCAGCAGCGTCACAAGGACGCGCGCACCCGACGCACCGATCGGATGACCGATCGCGATCGCACCGCCATTGACGTTAACCTTAGAAGTATCCCAGCCGAGATCCTTGTTCACCGCACAGGCCTGCGCCGCGAAGGCTTCGTTGGCTTCGATCAGATCGAGATCGCCGACCGACCAGCCGGCCTTCTTCAACGCCGCGCGCGACGCCGGGATCGGACCAGAGCCCATGATCTTCGGATCGACGCCGGCCTGGCCCCACGACACGATGCGGGCCAGCGGCTTCTTGCCGAGCTTCTCCGCCTGCTTGGCGGTCATCAGCACCACTGCAGCGGCGCCGTCGTTGATGCCCGAGGCAGAACCGGCGGTCACGGTGCCGTCCTTCTCGAACGCCGGCTTCAGCTTGGCCATCGCTTCGATGGTGGCGCCGTGGCGCGGATACTCGTCGGTGTCGACCACGATGTCGCCCTTGCGGGTCTTGATCGTCACCGGCGCGATCTCGTCCTTGAACTTGCCAGCCTTCTGCGCGGCTTCGGCCTTTTGCTGTGAAGCCACCGCGAATTCGTCCTGCTGGTCGCGGGTGATCTGCCATTGCCGCGCGACGTTCTCGGCGGTGTTGCCCATGTGGTAACCGTTGAAGGCATCCCACAGACCATCCTTGAGCATGGTGTCGACGAGTTCGACCGCGCCCATTTTCACGCCGCCGCGCAAATATTGCGCATGAGGCGCCATGCTCATCGATTCCTGGCCGCCGGCAACGACGATATCGGAGTCGCCGTTCATCAGTGCCTGGTAACCGAGCGCGACCGAGCGAAGACCCGAGCCGCAAAGCTGGTTGATGCCCCATGCCGGGCTCTCGACCGGAATACCGGCCGCGATCGACGCCTGCCGCGCCGGGTTCTGCCCCTGACCGGCGGTGAGAATCTGGCCCATGATCACTTCAGAAACCTGCGCCGGATCGATGCCGCCGCGCTCCAGCGCAGCCTTGATCGCGACCGCGCCGAGATCGTGCGCCGGCGTATTGGCGAAGGCGCCGTTGAAACTTCCGACAGCGGTGCGTGCGGCGCTGACGATGACGACATCGTCCGACATGGACATCTCCTGGGCTTGAGTTTTTGACGGTCTCTTGGACGGCGGGGCCTGGTTGGCGTGCCGGTGTCGGCGCACATCCTGTGAAGCCGGCGGCGGCGTGTCAATCCGGCACACGCATGTTGGTGCTGCGATGCCGATAAATTCACTCTGCCTGGCGGCGGCGCACAAAACGGTAGCCGAGGTGCATTGAAAGTGCTTACTTTATTGCATTGCGTCTCAGCCTGCTGTCGGGAGGCGGCGGGTTCCTTATCCTCCGTGTGTGTGGGTGACATGGCGAAATCAGACCAACCGACCACGATCAAAAAATACGCGAACCGGCGACTCTACAACACCGGCACCAGTACTTACGTGACGCTCGAAGACCTTGCCACGATGGTCAAGGATGGTGAGGACTTCCTCGTTTACGACGCCAAGACCGGCGACGACATCACCCGAAGCGTGCTCGCGCAGATCATCTTCGAGCAAGAGAACAAGGCCGGGCAGAACCTTCTGCCGACCACCTTCCTTCGACAACTCATCCGCTTCTACGGCGACAGCATGCAGATGGTGGTGCCGAAGTATCTGGAGCAGTCGATCGATTCGCTGACGCGCGAGCAGGAAAAATTCCGCAAGCAGATGGCGTCGACCTTCAGCCTGACACCGTTCGCGCCGTTGGAAGAGACCGTCCGCCGCAACATGGAGCTGTTCCAGCAGACCTTCTCGATGTTCGTGCCGCGCCCGCCGAGCCACGAATCGACCGACGAGGTACCTGCCGAGACCAGCGGCGGCGCCGACAGCATCGAAGATCTGCGACGGCAGATGAAAGAGATGCAGGACCGGCTAGAGCGGATGTCGCTCGAACAGCCAAAGAAAGACGAATAGCAGCGAGGCATGCTGCTCAGGCATCTTTCCGGTTCTGATCCTAATCAGAACCGGAAATCTTCGATGATCCCTCGATAGAGTTTAAGCCAGGCCGGCCCAGTGCTCGCGGTGCCCGGTCGCTGGCTTAGCCTTGCTAATCGACGTCTTTCTAATAGACGACTTTCTAATAGACCGCCTTGCCGGCGAGGCCCGCAGCCGCTTCGGCGACGATCGGCCACGGTCGCTGCTGCGACGCCAATCCGATCAGCCGGCCCTGGATGTAGTCGCAGCCCCAGTCGCGCAACAACTGCGCGGACTCTTCGTCCTGCACCCATTCGGCCACGGTTTTGATCCCGAGCCGGCGTGCCAGATCGATCAGCGTCTGCACGAAGGCACGGTCGTCGGCCGAGCGCGCGATGTTCTGCACGAAGGCACCGTCGATCTTGACGATGTCGACGCCGAGCGCACGCAGATTGCGAAACGAGGTGTAGCCGGCGCCGAAGTCGTCGATCGCGATCTTGGCGCCGAGCGTCTTCAGCCGGTTGACGAAGCCGCGCACCTCGTCGAGGTCGGGGATCGCCACCGTCTCGGTAATCTCGACGATCATCCGCTCGGCGATGCCGGGATGCGCCAGCATCAGCGATTCGATTCCGGCCCACCAATCGGCATCGATGGTGGTGTCAGGCGAGATGTTGAGGCTGAGGGCGACACCGGGCGCCAAGGCGAGTTCGGCCACCACCAGTTCGAGCACGCGATGATCGACCAGCCGGATCAGCCCGAGCCGCTCGGCCACCGGCACGATATCGGGCGCGAGCAGCACCTGGCCGTCGTCGGTCCGCATCCGCACCAGGCATTCGTGGAAGGCCGGTACCCGCGAGGCCGCGTCGACCACCGGCTCGTAGGCCAGCACGATGCGGCGTTCGTTCAGCGCGGTGACGATCTCGTCGGTGACGCGGATGTTGACCCGGCGCTGCGTGTCGCGCTCGACATTCGGCCGCCACATCGCGAACGAGCCGGCGCGCCGATGCTTGGCGGCGGCCAGCGCCTCCTGGGCGCGGTTGATGGCTTCATCGGCGGTGCGGGCATGGCGCGGCGCACTGACCGCGCCGATCGATGCGGTGATCGACACCGGGCCGGATTTGGTCGGCACGATCTCGTCGCGCACGGCCGCGAGAAACCGTTCGGCCGCGATATGCGCGTCGTCGACCGTGCAGTTCTTCAGCACCAGGCCGAACTTGTTGCCGGAGAACCGGCCGAGCTGATCGCCGGCGCGCAGCCGGCTGCGGATCCGGCCGGCGATGGTCGAGATCACTTCGTCGGCGACATCGAAGCCGAACGAATCATTGACCCGCGCCAGATGATCGAGCCCGACCAGCATGAACGACAGGTTGGTACGGAAGCGCGACGCTTCCTCGATCGCTTCGGCGAGCGCGGCGATCAGATGGGTGCGGTTGAGTTCGCCGGTCAGCGGATCGTGCTGAGACAGCTTGAGGAGCTGCTCGTCGCGGGCGTGGCGCTCGTTGTTGATGCGGACGATGCCCTCGACCCGCGCCGGGCGGCCGTCGGGGCCGGCGAACCAAACCCCGGTCTCCTCGATCCAGCTCACCGGCGCCGAGGTGGAAGCCCGGATGCCGTACTCGATCCGGTACGGCACGCAGCCGGGGCCGACCGCGGCGGCGCCATTGAGCAAAGCTTCGGATCGGATCGCGCGGGACGGCTCCAGCATCGCCGCAAAGCTCGCGCCGGAGGCCAGTGCTTCGGCCGGAATGTCCTGAAACAGCTCGCCGACCCGGCCGGTCCAGCTCAAGGCATCGGAGCCAAGGTCCCACACGAAGGCGGCTTGGCCGAGCAGCGACAGCAGCAACGGATCAGACGCGGTCGCGGTCTGCGCGGTCGGTGAGCGGGGCGCAGGAGCGGCGGACGACACGACTGCCTCGTTTCGGGACGCTGTCAGGTGATTCTCCTGTGCAGGATAGGTCGGCCGAACATCCCAACGCTAGGTCGATAATATAAAGAAATTGGAAACCAATTCGGATTCCGGGGCAGGAACGGAAAGCCGAGCCTCGGCATACTACGAGGTGGAGGCTCCGGCACACGACTTGCGACGACGCCATCAGGACGGGGAGACCCGTCCCGAAACGAGACAAGTAAGCGTAGGTGCGACAATGGCGAAGGTCTGGATCGACGATGGAAGCGACGTCCACGCCGCCTCGGCGGAGCCGGATTGCGCCGAGGGCGAACTGATCGAGCCGTTGCCGATCCCGGTGACGCCGCCGCCGATGCGGACCCGCTACACCGACCGCCTGGTGCGGCCGTCGTCGAATTTCGTGGCCCAATTGATGGCGATCGATGGCGGCTATCCGCAGACCCGCGACTGCAATCGGGCCGAACCCGGCCACGCCAATGCGGCGTACCGCTCGACCACCGGTCACGCCTTCACGGCGCCGCCCACCGGCTTTCGAACCCAGCGGATGTCCTGATCTCCTACGCGGCGCGGCTCAGCGCGCCGGCGACTTTTCCTCGTCCTTCGCCGTCGCAGCCGGCTTCACCGGCTCGGGCCGATCGAGCAGCACCGCCTCGGCGATCGACGCCGCGGAGGCAGCGGATGCAGAGGCCGGCTCGACCGTCTGCGGCGCCAGCTCGGTCGCGGGCACCACCACCGGTGCCGGCTCGGCAACTGGCGCCGGCTGCTCCGACTCGTCTTCAATGATCTCGGCAGACGATTTGGCGGCGGCACGCGCCGCGCGGGCTTCGCGCTTGTGACGGCTGCGCAGCGCGATGCCGCTGAGAAAATCGACCAGCGCCAGCAGCGCGAGCAGAGCGACCGTGGCATTGGCGAACTGCGGCAGCATCACGAATTCAGCCGTGATGCCGGCGAGCACCAGCAGCGACAGCAGATGATCGGTGAGGTATTTGGCGCCGGGCCGGGCCGCCTTCATCACTTCGGGCAGCAGCAGCAGCACGCCGAGCGCCACCAGCATGTCGCCGAGCGCGATCGTCCAGGTGGCACCGGAGGGCAGCACGACACGGGTCATTGCCGCGTCGAACGCCAATCCCGGCATCAGGAAGACGATGATGTTGCAGATCGCGACCGGGATCAGCAGCAGCGGGAAACCGATAATCGACATCGGCGAAGCCTGTGGTTCAGAACGACCGGACGCGAGTGGGCGATCGTCCGGACGCGGACGTCAACTCCCTAACGCAACACTTGGTACGAATTCAGGCATCGGGCGGATCGCATTGCGCGATGTGCCGCCGCGCGTGCGCGGCCGACACTTGCGTCCTTCCCGCGAGTGCGACGCGGCGTCTTGTCTGAGCGTGGCCGAAACCACCCGACATGCCGCGCCGACTCAAGGATCCGAGCGAGAGCTCAGGAATCCTTCTTCTTCAGAACCTGGCGGCCCTTATACATCCCGGTCTTGAGATCGAGATGGTGCGGGCGGCGCAGTTCGCCGGAATCCTTGTCCTCGACATAGGTCGGGCGCTTGATCGCGTCCGCGGACCGGCGCATGCCACGCCGCGAGGGCGAAGTTTTTCTTCTCGGAACGGCCATATCGGTAATCCTTAACGGAGGTTCCCTGGCGAAATCGGTCTCGGCGTCCGCGTTTGGACGGCCCGCTTGCGCGCAGGCGAAATGCGTAAGGCCGGGCTTATAACGGAAGCCGGATCGAAATGCTAGGGCGGTCGGCGCGCAAAATGCGCCTCAAACCGTCGTCACGACTCGCGATTTTCCCGCCAGCACTGCCGCAGCTCCGCCGCACGGGCGCGGGCGACGTAGGTGGCGGCAAGCCGGCGGACGCCGGGGCCGGGCGCGCGAGCGCTGCGAATCTTCGGATTGGGCAGGATCGCGGCCAGGAGCGCCGCCTCCTTGGCGGACAATTGCGCGGCGGAGCGGCCGAAGGCGTAATCGGCGCCTGCCATCGCGCCGAACTGGCCGCTCGGGCCCCATTCGGCGATGTTGAGATAGATTTCGAGAATCCGCTGCTTGGGCAGCACGAAGTCGATCCACAGCGCTAGCGGCGCCTCCAGCGCCTTGCGGATGACGCTGCGCCCCGGCCACAGGAACAGGTTCTTGGCGACCTGCTGGGTGATGGTCGAGCCGCCGCGGCTGGCCTCGCCGTCCTGCATGTCGTCGATCACGTCGCGCACCGAATCCCAGTCGATGCCGTGATGACTGCAGAACTTGGCGTCCTCGGCCGCCACCACGCTGCGCGGCAACGCCGGCGAGATGGTTTCGATATCGATCCAGGTCCGGCTGACCGGCGCACCAGTGGCCCAGCGCCACAGCATCAGCGTCGAGACCGGTTGGCCGCCGCCATACAGGATGGTGAGGAGATAAGGCAGGGCCAGCAGCGCGAGCCCTGCAAGGATGACAATGCGAACCACACGCTTGGTGCGAGGCGCAAACGCAACGGGATCAGACACGATCGCTCCCGGTGATGGCCTGGCCCCTTGCCCTCCGCCGAATTGACGAAGCCGGTGCCATGATGAATGGTCCGGCCGAATTTTATCTGGAGCACTTCCGAATGGCCACCGGCACTTCCACGATCGACTTTGCCAAGCGGCTCGACACCACCGCCGAGGATACCGAAGCGCTGCTCGGCCGGCTGTTGTCCGACGAATTGATGTCCGACGAGATCGCCCGGCCGCGCCGGCTGATGGAGGCGATCCGCTACTCCACGCTCGGCGGCGGCAAGCGGCTGCGACCATTCCTGGCAGTCGAGAGCGCTGCGGTATTCGGCATCGATCGCGACGCCGCGCTGTTGGTCGGCGCCGCGCTGGAGTGCATCCATTGCTACTCGCTGATCCACGACGACTTGCCGGCGATGGACAACAGCGATCTGCGCCGCGGCCGGCCGACGCTGCACAAGGCCTATGACGACGCCACCGCGATCCTGGCCGGCGACGCGCTGCTGACCTTCGCGTTCGACATCGTAACCCGCGACGAGGTGCACAAGGATCCGACGGTGCGGCTGCTGCTGACGCGGGTGCTGGCGCGCTGTGCCGGACTCGGCGGCATGGTGGGCGGCCAGATGCTCGACCTTGCCGGCGAAGGCCGGTTCGGCGACCGCGAGCCGGTCGACGTCGCCCGGCTGCAGCAGATGAAGACCGGCGCCCTGCTCCGCTACGGCTGCGTCGCCGGCGCGATCCTCGGCCAGGCCAACGCCGACCAGTATCGCGCGCTCGACGATTACGGCCGCGCACTCGGCGAGGCGTTCCAGATCGCCGACGATCTGCTCGACGTCGAAGGTGACGCGGAAGCGCTCGGCAAGCCGGCCGGCGCCGATGCCGCGCTCGGCAAGACCACCTTCGTGACTCAGCTCGGCATCGACGGCGCCAAGCAGCGGCTGCGCGACCTGATCGCGCGCGCCGACCAGGCGCTGGCGCCGTTCGGCGACCGCGGCGACGTGCTGCGCGCCGCCGCCCGGTTCGTGGCGGAGCGGAAGAACTGATCGCCGCATGACCCATCACCCGGACGACGATGCGCGGCTGCTTCGGTTTCGAAAGCTGCCGCGCGTCGTCCGGCTGGTGTATTCGCGGCCGCGGCTGTTCGCTTCGATCGCGGTCGGCATCGCCGCGGTGCTGCTGCTGCCGGGGTGGCTGCGGCCGGTGACGCGGGCGCTGATCGGCTGGGACGTGTCGATCGTCGTCTATCTGGTGCTGGCCTATTCGATGATGGCGCGCTGCGGTGTCGCCTATATCCGCCGCAACGCGGTGTGGCAGGACGACGGCCGCTTCCTGATCCTGATGGTGACGGCGTTCGGCGCCTACGCCAGCATCGCGGCGATCGTCTCCGAACTCGGCAACGCGCATCGCGGCGCCGCCGAGCTGGCACTGGCCACCTTCACCATCGCGCTGTCATGGGCAGCGGTGCACACCACCTTCGCGCTGCATTACGCCCACGAATATTATCGCGGCGACCGCGAAGGCGGGCTGGCGTTTCCGGGCAGCGACGAACACACCGAGCCCGATTATTGGGACTTCGTGTACTTCTCATTCGTGATCGGCATGACCGCGCAGGTGTCGGACGTCGGCATCACCGACCGGACCATCCGCCGCACCGCGACCGCGCACGGCGTGGTGTCGTTCGTGTTCAACACCGCCTTGGTGGCGCTGATGGTCAACATCGCGGCGAGCGCGATCTGACGTGCTGTTCGCAGGCGCCGCTCAGGCGGCGCGGGCTTCTTCCTCGAAGGCGAGATGGCGCACGATCTCGAGCAGCCGGTCACCCTCGATCCGTTCGGTGTTGAACCCGGTCTGCCGGCCAAAATGACCGAATAGGTCCTGATCCTCACGCGAGCGACCGAGAAACGCCATCGACCAGTTGCTGAACAGCCGCTCGCGCGCGGCGCCGAAACCGAGCACCTGAATGTCGCCGTGGCGCTCGTCGCGTAGGATCTTCTCGAACAGCGATTCGACCGATGGGCACGGCCCTTCCAGCACCTGGGCGAACAGGCCGCGATTGAACACCAGCGCGCCGGTCACCGAGAGCGGCGGATTGTTGCGGCGCGCCGCCGCCAGGATCGACTCGATCTCCTCG
Source organism: Rhodopseudomonas sp. G2_2311 (assembly GCF_047501505.1). Classification (NCBI taxonomy): domain Bacteria; kingdom Pseudomonadati; phylum Pseudomonadota; class Alphaproteobacteria; order Hyphomicrobiales; family Nitrobacteraceae; genus Rhodopseudomonas; species Rhodopseudomonas sp. G2_2311. The sequence goes on along the minus strand of NZ_JAZDRK010000002.1, from coordinate 126,251 downwards.
GCGATTCGCAGCGAACCGCCGGCAATCAGATTCTTGCTGTAATACACGCAGCGATACAGCTCGCTCGGCATCGGCCGATGCTCCCCCTCAGAGGCTGACTTCCGTTGCCGCGTCGATCACATTGCGGCTGTCGGCGAGAAAATGCTCGATCTCTCCGGGCGGGATCGGCCGGCTGATCAGATAGCCCTGCACGTCTGTGCAGCCGTCGGCCGCGACGCGTGCCAGCTGATCCTCGGTCTCGACGCCCTCGGCCACCGTCGCCATGCCGAGGCTGGCGCCGAGCGAGGCGATCGCCCGCACGATCGCGCGGTTGCCGCGATCGTCCGAAGCTTCGCGCACGAATGACTGATCGATCTTGATCTTGTCGAACGGGAAGCTGCGCAGATAGCCGAGCGACGAATAGCCGGTGCCGAAATCATCGAGCGACACCCGGACGCCGAGTCCGCGCAGTTGCTGCAGCACCGCGAGCGCATTGCCGCGGGCATCGAGCATCACGCTTTCGGTGATCTCCAACTCCAGCCGCCGGGGATCCAGCCCGCTGTCGGCGAGCGCCGACACCACGGTCGCGACCAGCGACCGGTTGGTGAACTGGGTCGCCGAGATGTTGACCGCGACGGTGTAGTCACCGGGCCAGCTCGCAGCATCGCGGCAGGCGGTGCGCAGCACCCATTCGCCGATCGGGCCGATGATCCCGGTCTCTTCGGCGATCGGAATGAAATCGAGCGGCGACACCGGGCCGCGCGTCGGGCAGCGCCAGCGCAGCAGCGCCTCGAAGCCGGCCACCCGGCGGCTCTGCAGATTGACCTGCGGCTGATACACCAGCGAGAACTCGCGCAGCGCCAGCGCGCGGCGCAGATCGGTCTCCAGCGCGCGCCGCGCCCGCATGCTCTCGTCCATGGCGGATTCGAACACGCGATAGCCGGCGTAGCGCTCCTGCTTGGCGCGATGCAGCGCCAGTTCGGCGTTCTTCAGCACGCCGTCGACGTCGAGTTCGTCGTCGCTCACCAGCGCGATGCCGACGAACGCGCTGACATTGATCAGCTGGCCTTCGAGCAAATACGGCCGGCTCAGCAGATCGACCAGACGCTTGGCCAGGATCACCGCCGCTTCGGGCTGATCACGGCCGGTCTGGATCACTCCGAACTCATCGGCCTCGAGCCGGGCCAGCACATCGCTCGGCGTCAGCGCCGAACTGATGCGCTTGGCGACCAGGCACAGCAGCGCATCGCCGATGGTGCGACCGAGCGTGTCGTTGATCGCCTTGAAGCGATCGAGATCGATCGTCAGCACCGAGGCGTCGCGGCGGACCTCGGCGGGCTGCGTCAGCAGATCGGCGAGCCGCTCGTGAAACACCAGCCGGTTCGCCAGTTGGGTCAGCCGGTCGATCCGCGACAGCTCCACACCGGCGATGCCCTGGCGCAGGCGTTCGCTGATATCCGCGGCGCTGATCAGCCAGCCGCCGGTAAATGCCGTGATGTCGATCCAGTAGATCCGCTCGTCCGGGAAAATGATCGGGCGCGACGCCTTGCCGCCCTCGCAGCTCGGGTCGAAACCGAAACGAGACAGCAGCTGGTCGCGCGGTATCGCACCGAAGGCCAGATCGAACATCGGATTGGTCATCACGATCTCGCCCTCGGGCGAGATCAGCGCCAACCCAATGTCAATCGCCATGAACGCCGCCAGCGTCAGCTGAGCGGTGCGTTGCGACGGGTCGTGATCGGCCGCACCATCCGGAGCGCTTGCGCTCCCCTTTGGCTCCAGCAGATCAGCCGTTCTGATGACTGAGACTAACCCCATAACCTTGAACAAAACGCGGGGAGTGTTGCCAAATGCATAATTACCACCAGACCGCCACATCGACGGTAAATCCAAGGTTAGTTGAACAGCAGGCGTTTGAGACGAAAGTCGCACGTAGTGTTACGAAGGATTGCGCCTGATGCGTAATTGGCTACCGCTTGACCGACCGAAACTTCCGGGCGATGCAAGCATTCTCCGGCAGGCTCACTCGAAATCAGCGTGGTGACGTGGAAGCCAAATTCCAGATTTTTCTCACGCTGCTCGCGGTGCTGGCCGGAACGGCGCTGCTGGCCCGACGCGTCAACATCGCACCCGCGATCCTGCTGCTGATCGCAGGCATCACGCTGGCCTTCATTCCTGGGATGCCGGCGATCGAGCTGCCGCCGGACCTGATCCTGCTGCTGGTGCTGCCGCCGCTGATCTATTCGGCCAGCGTAGCGATGAGCTGGCGCGAATTCTGCGCCAATCTGCGGGCGATCGGCCTGCTCGCGATCGGCTGTGTGATCTTCACCGCCTTCGCCGTCGCGGCGGCGTCGCACTATCTGAGCGGCCTGCCGTGGTCGGTCGGCTTCCTGCTCGGTGCGATCGTCGCCCCGCCCGACGTGGTCGCGCCGCTGGCGATCGCCCGCAAGCTCGGCCTGCCGCGGCGCATCGTCGTGGTGCTGGAAGGCGAAGGGCTGGCCAACGATGCGACCGCACTGATCCTGTACCGCTTCGCGGTCGCGGCCATCATGACCGGCGCGTTCTCGCTGACCAAAGCATCGGGCACCTTCGTGGCAATCATGGCGGGCGAACTGGCCTTCGGCGTCGCAGTCGGCTGGCTCAGCCTGCGGGCGCGGCATTGGGTGCGCGACCCGCAAATCGAGATCACGCTGTCACTGCTGACGCCGTACATCGCCTATTGGATTCCCGAGCATCATGGCGGCTCAGGCGTGATCGCCACCGTCGCCTGCGGCCTGTACATCTCGTGGAACGGCCCGCTGCTGATCTCGGCTGCGACCCGGTTGCAGGGCATCTTCTTCTGGGATCTGGTGATCTACCTGATCGAGGGGATGCTGTTCCTGCTCACCGGCTTCCAGCTCCGGGCGCTGCTGGAGCGGTCGAAGGAATTTGCCTTCGGCGACATCCTGTCGGCCACGCTGCTGGTCGCCGCGATCGTGATCGCCGCGCGCTTCATCTGGGTCTATCCGGCGTTCTATCTGCCGCGGTTTCTCAGCCGCCGCTTGCGGGCGAGCGATCCCTATCCGTCATGGCGCACGGTGTTCGTGATCGGCTTCACCGGCGTGCGCGGCGCGGTGTCGCTCGCCGCGGCGCTGGCGCTGCCGTACGCGTTGCCGAGCGGCGAGACGTTTCCGTATCGCGATCTGATTTTGTTCGTCACCTTTGGGGTGATCCTGATCACGCTGGTCGGCCTCGGCCTGACGCTGCCCGCCGTGGTGAAGCTGCTCGGCGTCACCCGCGTCGGACACCGGGAGCAGATCGCCGAGCACGACGACGAGATCACCGCCCGCCGCGAAGCATTGGCTGCCGCGCAGGCATCGCTGAAGAAGATCACCGACAATCGCGAACTCACCGAAGAGGTGCTGAAGCTGCTGCACGCCCGGCACCAGACCAGGGCCAGTCTGCTGCCCGATCCGATCGGCTCCCCGGAGCACGAGGCCTCGGCGGTAGGCATCGCCCTGGTGCGCGAGCTGATCGCGGTCGAGCGCAAATTCATCCACGCCCAGCTTCGCGCCGGCAAGATCACCGACGAGGCGCGACGCCGAATCGAGCGCGATCTCGATCTCGAGGAGGCCAGTCTCGCCAACCGCGAAAGCGGACCGGCGCCGTTGTAAGGCCGTCATGCAGTGACCGAGCCGGCCAAATTCTGCCTGATCGTCGGAATCGTGCTAATCTGCACGCATGAAAAAACCTGAGCTGGAACTATTACTCGACCGGGTCTCGACGCGACCTACGACCGCCCAGCAGGACCTGCTGGATTCGATCGCCGAGATCGAGTCCCGCCACGATCTCATTTACCGGCTGAGCGATGGTGATCGGATTGCCGTCCAACGCGGACTAACGGACCTTCGAGAAAATCGGCTTGCCAGCGATGAAACGGTGGCCGCGCTGTTCAATCGCTTTCGGACATGAAGGTTCGCTGGTCCGACAACGCGGTCCACGAACTCGACGAGATCTTATCGTTCATTGCTGAGCGCAACCCATCCGCCGCCCATGCCGTTGCGGATTTGATTTGGGAGCGAACGCGCCTGCTGGGCGAGTTTCCTTTGGCCGGCCACAAGACGACCTGACGACCGTCCGAGCGCTATCCGTGGTCCGCTATCCGTTCGTGATCTTCCACAAGGTGGACGACGCAAAGGATGAAGTCGTCATCCTCAGCGTCCGCCACACCGCAAGACGCGATCCCACGCGCTCCGCATGAGAGCGCTAACCGCGGCCGGGACTTACTCCGCCGCCGGCACCATCTGGGCCGCGCCGGGCTTCGGCGTCGCGCCGTAGCGCTGCTCGATGTAGTCGATCACCAGCGCCTTGAAGTCGGACGCGATAGTGTCGCCGCGCAGGGTGCGGAATTTCTGGCCGTCGACGAACACCGGAGCCGCCGGGGATTCGCCGGTGCCGGGCAGCGAGATGCCGATATTGGCATGCTTGCTCTCGCCGGGACCATTGACGATGCAGCCCATCACCGCGACGTTGAGGTTCTCGACGCCGGGATAGCGGCTGCGCCACTCCGGCATCTCGTCGCGGATGAAGTCCTGGATCGAGCGCGCCAGCTCCTGGAAGGTCGTCGAGGTGGTGCGGCCGCAGCCGGGGCAGGCCGCGACCAGCGGCACGAAGGTGCGGAAGCCCATGGTCTGGAGCAGTTCCTGCGCGACCTGGACTTCGCGGGTGCGATCGCCGCCGGGCTCAGGGGTGAGCGAAATCCGGATGGTGTCGCCGATGCCCTGCTGCAGCAGGATGCCGAGTGCCGCGGACGACGCCACGATGCCCTTCGAGCCCATGCCGGCTTCGGTGAGACCGAGATGGATCGCGTAGTCGGAGCGCGAGGCCAGATCCTGGTACACAGCGATCAGGTCCTGCACCGCCGAGACCTTGGCGGACAGGATCATCTTGTTCTTCGGCAGGCCGATCTCTTCGGCGCGCGCGGCGGACAGCAGCGCCGACTGCACCATCGCCTCGCGGGTGACGGCGCGGACGTCGCGTGGATTGGCGGACGCGGCGTTCTCGTCCATCAGCTTGGTGAGCAGCTCCTGGTCGAGCGAGCCCCAATTGGCGCCGATGCGGACCGCCTTGTTGTTCTTGATTGCGATCTCGACGATATCGGCGAACTGCGTGTCACGCTTGTTCTTGAAGCCGACATTGCCGGGATTGATCCGGTACTTGTCGAGCGCCTCGGCGCAGGCCGGGTATTCGGCGAGCAGCTTGTGGCCGATGTAATGGAAGTCGCCGATGATAGGCGTGGTCAGGCCGAGCTCGCGGATGCCATCGCGGATGTGCGGGACAGCGGCGGCCGCCTCCTCGCGATCGACGGTGATCCGGACCATCTCCGAGCCGGCCCGGGCCAGCGCGGCGATCTGCTTGATGGTGCCCTCGATATCCGCGGTGTCGGTATTGGTCATCGACTGAACGACGATCGGGGCACCGCCGCCGACGGCCACATCGCCGACCATGACCTGGGTGGTTTGGTGCCGCGGCGCGGGGCCGGCGACGTCGTCTCGCAGCGGATTTTCGAGCTTGTTCATGGCGGTCCGAATATCAGGTTTTGGTGACATTCAGCAATGGATCGTTGGGTGCAGGAACCGGAGCCGGCCGGTTCACGAGATAGAGACCGGCGATCACCAGCACCGCCGCGGCGCCGAATGCCGGGGTCAGCGGGTCGTGCATGATCAGATAGCCGGCCGCCACCCCGAATAAAGGGGTAATGAAGGTGAAAGCCGACAATTTGCTGGCCGAATAGGTCTTCACCAGCCCGAACCAGAGCAAAAATGTCAGTCCGACCACCCAGATGGTCTGATAGGCCATCAGCCCGAGCGACAGCGTCGACGGCATTTTGGTGATGGTTTCGCCCGACAGCAGCGCCGCGCCGGTCAGAATCGGCACCGAGATCGCCACCTGGTAGGCCAGCCCCTTCTCGGCCGGGGCCCGCTGCAGCCGGGTTCCCTTGACGATCAGGGTGGTGGCCGCCCACAGCGCACCGCCCCCGACCAGCATCAGGTCTCCGATCAGCACACTGCTATCGACATCGGCCTGCGGCACGCCGATCGCCAGCGCCACCCCGGCAAAGCTCAGCGCCAGCCCGGCCCATTGCATCCGGCGCAGCCGCTCGCCGAGCAGCCGGTAGGAGCCGAGCGCGACGAAGAACGGCGCGGTGTAGAGGAACACGACCGCGCGCGACGCCGTGGTCAGCGTCAGGCCGTGATAGATCAGCACGAATTCCAGTCCGAACAGCACCCCGGCGAACAGCCCGGCGCGCAGCGTTCCGTCGCGCTGGAACAGCTTCACCCGGCGCGATTTGGCGATGATCAGGATCACGATCAGGGCGCCGGCCGACCGGATCGCCGCCTGCAGGAACGGCGGAATATCCGGCAGCACCAGCTTCACGGCGATTTGGTTGAAGCCCCACGACAGGCAGCACAGCAGCATCAGCGCAATCGCGCCGGCGCTCAGCGGACGCCCCATGGTGCCGCTCACCGCAGCGGTCGCGGGGACTTAATGATCAGGCGCGCGGGAATTGCCGGGGTCCGGCGTGACGTCTTGACCGACATGGTGCCTCCGGCTTTTCGCCGTGTTGTGGCGGGCGCTGGCGCGCCACGCTCCTCCCATGGATCAAGGCGTAAACTGCGTCAGGCGGCTTGGCAATGGCCGCACACGCCGGTGATCTCGACCACCGACATCTTCGGCGTAAACCCCGTCTGGCGGGCGGCTTCGTTGAGGCGCTGCGTCACTTCGGAGGCCGGGACCTCGGCAACCGAGCCACAGCATTCGCAGATCAGGAACGCGACGGTCGCAGCGTCGTCGTGATCGTGGCCGCAGGCCAGGAACGCATTGCGGCTCTCGATCCGGTGCACCAACCCGTTCTGCATCAGGAAATCGAGCGCCCGATACACCGTGATCGGCGCCGGACGCGGCATGTCCCGGGCCAGTTCCTCGATCACCTCATAGGCGCCGAGCGGCCGATGGCTGGACAGCAGCGCGCGCAGCACCTGGCGTCGGATCGGCGTGAGGTTTTGCGAGCGGCCGGCACAGACCCGCTCGGCGTGTTCCAGACCTTCGGCGGAGCAACGGTCGTGATCGTGCCCCGGCGCGGGGAAGGTCGGCTTCAATGCGGTCATCGGGGCCCATCACACTCACGCGCCGGCCAACCGGGCCGGCTCATGTTCGAGCAACACCCTACACCGGGGCAGCGTTCAAGTCTCGCGACCGACCCAGCTTTGAGAGGCATGCGCAACTCGGATTTGTCGTATGCGAATCGGCGCCTTGAGAAATAATAAGCTTGCTTATCTTATGCAAAGCTTAGGAGGCGGCGCCATGACCCGGGGTCCGGAGGACCAGAACTTCATCTTTGCGTTCGCCGAGGTGCAGCGCCTGATGCGCGCCTATGCGGACAGGCAGGCCTCCCGGCACGGCATTACCCGCGCCCAATGGGCGGTGCTGGCCAAGGTGGAGCGCGCCGAAGGGCTGAAGCAGTCCGAACTCGCCGAACAGATGGAACTACAGCCGATCACCCTGACCCGGCTGATCGACAAGCTGTGCGACCACGGCTGGCTGGAACGCCGCAGCGACGACAGCGATCGGCGCTGCAAGCGGCTGTACCTGCGCGAAGCGGCGCGGCCGCTGCTCGGCAAGCTCGCCGGCCTCCGCGCTGAACTCACCGACACCGCGCTCGCCGGCCTGACGCCGGAGGATGCCCAGCGCCTGGTGCGGCAGATGCAGATCATCAAGGAAAACTTGCGTGGCGCGATCCAACAGCACTGCCACCGCGAAGAAAAACGACGGGAGGAGCACTATGGCTGAACCGGCCCTGAAATTTCCGACCGAGCAAAAGGAGCCTTCGGCCGCCCCGTCCGTCGCCGCCAGCGGCGGTCCGCGCCGCGGCCTCGGCGGCACGCTGCGTCGCTATCGGCGGCCGCTGCTGCTGGTCGTGCTGCCGATGGTGGCGCTGATCGGCGGCGTCACTTTCTATCTGGAGGGCGGCCGCTACGTCACCACCGACGACGCCTATGTGGGCGCCCAGAAGGTGCTGATCACGCCGGACGTGGCCGGCAAGATCGTCGAAGTGACCGTCAAGGAAGGTCAGCGCGTCCAGCCCGGCGACGAGCTGTTCCAGATCGATCCGGTGCCGTTCCGCCTCGCGGTGGCGCAGGCCCAAGCCAAGCTCGCCGACGCCAAGACCAGCCACGCCAATCTGGTCGCCAACGTCAAGCTGTACGGCCAGACCATCGACCTGGTGAACGCCGGCATCGCGCTGAAGCAGCGCGACGTCGAGCGCAAGACCTCGCTGGTGCAGAGCCGCGCCGGCTCGCAGCTCGATCTCGACAACTCGACCGCCGCGCTGGTGACCGCGCAGGCGCAGCTGCAGCTCGTCAAGCAGCAGCAGTCGACCGCACTCAACCAGTTGCTCGGCGATCCCGAACTGCCGCTGGAGAAATTCCCCGCCTACGCCCAGGCCAAGGCGGCGCTCGACGACTCCGAACGTAACCTGCGGCTGTCGACCGTGCGGGCTCCGATGAGCGGCACCGCCACCCAGGTCGACAACATCCAGCTCGGCCGTTTCGTCGCCGCCGGCACGCCGGTGTTCAGCGTGATCGACACCGCGCAGCCATGGGTCGACGCCAATCCGAAGGAAAGCGACTTCACCTATGTGGCGGTCGGCCAGACCGTGACGCTCGATGTCGACGCCTTCCCGGATCATCAGTTCAAGGGCCGGGTGTCGTCGCTGTCGCCAGGCACCGGCGCGCAATTCGCGGTGCTGCCGCCGCAGAACGCCACCGGCAACTTCGTCAAGGTGGTGCAGCGGGTGCCGCTACGCATCACGCTCGACGAGACCGATCCGATGATCAAGCGGTTGAAGGCCGGCATGAGCGTCAACGTCGCGATCGACACTAACCACCGCCGGTCGCTGGCCGGCCTGCTCGGTTTCGGCCGCGCCGCCGCGGCCCAGCCGGAGCACAACTGACCGATGGCGGGCGCGGCACAATCTCACGCGGTCCCCGGCTTCCGCCGGAACATGGTGACGATCTGCGCCATGACCGCGACGATCATGCAGGCGCTCGACACCACGATCGCCAACGTCGCGCTGCCCTACATGCAAGGCTCACTGTCGGCCTCGCAGGACCAGATCAACTGGGTGCTGACTTCCTACATCGTCGCCGCCGCGATCATGACGGCGCCGGTCGGCTGGATCGCCAACCGGTTCGGCCGCAAGCGCATCTTCATCATCTGCTCGGCCGGCTTCACGATCGCGTCGGTGATGTGCGGCCTCGCCCAGGACATCACCCAGATGGTGCTGTTCCGGCTGCTGCAGGGCGTGTTCGGCGCCGCACTGGTGCCGCTGTCACAGGCGGTGATGCTGGACAGCTACGCGCTGCACGAGCGCGCCAAGGCGATGTCGATCTGGGGCATGGGCGTGATGATGGGGCCGATCATGGGCCCGTCGCTCGGCGCCTGGCTGACCGAGACGTATTCCTGGCACTGGGTGTTCTTCGTCAACCTGCCGTTCGGCGCCATCACGGTGCTGGGCCTGGCGATGTTCATGGACGAGACCGACAAGAACCACGAATTGCGGTTTGACTGGTTCGGTTTCGCGGCGCTCGCGGTCGGCATCGGCGCGATGCAGCTCGCGCTCGACCGCGGCGAGCAGCTCGACTGGTTCAACTCGCCCGAGATCATCATCGAGTCGATCATCTCGGTAGTCGGGTTCTACTACTTCTTCGCTCACTCCTTCACCACCGAACGCCCCTTCATCCAGTTCGCGATCTTCAAGGACCGCAACTTCGTCGGCGGCGTGGTGTTCATGACCGTGATGGGGCTGGTGCTGTTCTCCACCATGGCGCTGTCGTCGCCGTTCCTGCAGAACGTCGAAGGCTACCCGATCATGACCGCCGGCCTGCTGCTTGCCTCGCGCGGCTGCGGCACCTTCGTGGCGATGATGATCGTCGGGCGGATCATGCGCTACATCGAGGCCCGCACCCTGATCGCGACCGGCCTGTCGCTGACCTGCGCGTCGCTCTACGTGATGACCGGCTGGACCGACCAGACCAGCGTGTCGAGCGTAGTCGTCACCAGCATCATCCAGGGCTTCGGCTTCGGTCTGGTGTTCGTGCCGCTGTCGACGGTGGCGTTCATGACGCTGCCCGGGCAGCTCCGCACCGACGGCACCGCGATGCTGACGCTGGTGCGCAACGTCGCGAGCTCGGTCGGAATTTCGGTGGTGATCGCCAAGCTGTCGTCGGGCACCACCACGGCGCACGCGATCCTCACCGAGCACATCAACCCGTTCAACGACGCGCTGCAGATGCCCAACGTCACCGGCATGATCGACCTGTCGACCACCACCGGCAAGGCGATGATGGACGCGATCGTCACCATGCAGGCGCAGATCATCGCGTTCTCGCACGACTACGCGATGGTGATGTTCCTCACCGCAGCCGCCGTGCCGATGGCGATCATCATCGGCTCGACCAAGGCCGCGCTGCGCAAGCAAAGCGAAGCCGCTGCCGATCATGCCGCTGTGATGGAGTAGCTCTTCCCCTCTGCCCGCAAGAGCGGTGCGAGGGAGATCATGGGGATGCCGCCACACCCCAGCGTCATGCGCGGGCTTGACCCGCGCATCCATCGCGCGCCCGGAGCGCGCCTCATGAAAGCCTTGCGAAGAGGATGGATTGCCGGGTCAAGCCCGGCAATGACGCAACATCTTCGTTAGTTCACCTTCTCGATCGCCATCGCGACGCCCTGGCCGACGCCGACGCACATCGTGGCGAGGGCGAGTTTGCCGCCGCGCTTTTCCAGGCCGTGCACCGCGGTCAGCGCCAGGCGGGCGCCGCTCATGCCGAGCGGGTGGCCGAGCGCGATCGCGCCGCCGTGCGGATTGACGAAGTCGGCGTCGTCCTGGACGCCGAGCTGGCGCAGGCAGGCGATGCCCTGGCTGGCGAACGCCTCGTTCAGTTCGATCAGGTCGAAGTCGCTGATCTTCAGCCCAAGCCGCTCCATCAGCTTGCGGGTCGCCGGCACCGGGCCGATGCCCATGATCCGCGGCGGCACCGCGGCCGAGGCGAGGCCCAGAATCTTGGCGCGCGGCGTCAGGCCGTATTTCTGCACCGCCGCGGCGGATGCGATCAGCAACGCGGCGGCGCCGTCATTGACGCCCGAGGCGTTGCCGGCGGTCACGGTGCCCGGATTGCGCACGATCGGCTTCAGCTTGGCGAGGCCTTCCAGCGTGGTTTCGGGACGCGGATGCTCGTCCTTGTCGACGGTGATCGGGCCGGCCTTGCCGCCCGAATACGTCACCGGCGCGATCTCCTCGGCGAAGTAGCCGGCCGCGATCGCCGCACCGGCACGCTGCTGGGAGCGGATCGCGAACGCGTCCTGGTCGGCACGCGAGATCTGGAATTCTTCGGCGACGTTCTCGCCGGTCTCCGGCATCGAGTCGACGCCGTATTGCTGCTTCATCAGCGGATTGATGAAGCGCCAGCCGATCGTGGTGTCGAAGATGTCGGCGGTACGGGCGAATGCTTCGGTCGCCTTACCCTGCACGAACGGCGCGCGCGTCATCGACTCGACGCCGCCGGCGATCGCCAGATCGATCTCGCCGCCGCGGATCGCGCGACCCGCCGCGCCGACCGCATCGAGACCGGAGGCGCACAGCCGGTTGAGGGTCTGGCCGGGCACCGAGTCCGGCAGGCCCGCCAGCAGCGCGGCCATGCGGGCGACGTTGCGGTTGTCTTCACCGGCCTGATTGGCGCAGCCGAAGAACACCTCGTCGACCGCGCTCCAGTCCATGTCGGGATGCTTGGCCATCAGCGCCTTGATCGGCACCGCCGCGAGATCGTCGGTCCGGACCTTGGCGAGAGAGCCGCCGTAACGGCCGATCGGGGTGCGCACCGCGTCGCAGACAAACACGTCGGCCATCGAAACTCTCCCTATTTTGCCGATCCGGGCTGGGGCGCCGGACTTGAAGCCGGGTTGTAGGAAGCGCCGCCGAACAGGTCAATCCGCCGCAGGCTGGCGCGCACCTGGTTGAAACCCGTGCATGGCTCGCCGCCCGAGGTAGGAACGAAGGTGCGATTTTTGCTATGCATCGGGCCATGACCATCCGCCCCGACATCGCTCTGCCGCCCGAAGCCGCTCCGCCTCCGGAAGCGCCCGCCAAAATGTCGCCGATGATGGAGCAGTACCACGAGATCAAGGCCGCAAATCCGGGTCTGTTGCTGTTCTACCGGATGGGCGATTTCTACGAACTGTTCTTCGACGACGCCGAGATTGCCGCACGCGCGCTCGGCATCACGCTGACCAAGCGCGGCAAGCATCTCGGGCAGGATATCCCGATGTGCGGCGTGCCGGTGGAGCGTGCCGACGATTATCTGCACCGGCTGATCGCGCTCGGTCACCGCGTCGCGGTGTGCGAGCAGACCGAAGATCCGGCAGCGGCACGCGCCCGCAAAAGCGTGGTGCGGCGCGACGTGGTGCGGCTGATCACGCCGGGCACGCTGACCGAAGACACCCTGCTCGACGCCCGCGCCAACAACTACCTGCTGGCGATCGCGCGCGCCCGCGGCTCGGCCGGCGCCGATCGCATTGGCCTCGCCTGGATCGATATTTCGACCGGCGAATTCAACGTCACCGAGTGTTCGACCGCCGAGCTTGCCGCGACGCTGGCGCGGATTAATCCGAACGAAGCGATTGTGCCGGACGCGCTGTACAGCGACACCGAACTGGCACCGACGTTGCGCGAACTCGCTGCCGTCACGCCGCTGACGCGGGACGTGTTCGACTCCGCCACCGCCGAGCGGCGGCTGTGTGATTACTTCGCGGTCGCCACCATGGACGGCCTCGCCGCGCTGTCGCGGCTGGAAGCGACCGCCGCCGCGGCCTGTGTGACGTATGTCGATCGCACCCAGCTCGGCAAACGCCCGCCGCTGTCGCCGCCGTCGCGCGAAGCCGCTGGCACCACGATGGCGATCGATCCGGCGACCCGCGCCAATCTCGAACTCACCCGCACGCTCGCCGGCGAGCGCCGCGGCTCGCTGCTCGACGCGATCGACTGCACCGTCACGGCCGCCGGCTCGCGCCTGCTCGCGCAGCGGCTGGCCGCGCCGCTGACCGATGCGGCGGCCATCGCGCGCCGGCTCGATGCGGTCGAAGCCTTCACGGCGGATTCGGGAGTGCGCGAACAGATCCGCAGCTCGCTGCGCGCGGCGCCCGACATGGCGCGTGCGCTGGCGCGGCTGTCGCTCGGCCGCGGTGGTCCGCGCGACTTGGCGAACTTGCGCGATGGCATCCGTGCCGCCGACGAGGTGCTGGCACAGCTCGGCCAACTCGCCACGCCGCCGCAGGAGATCGCGAGCGCGATGGCGGCGCTGCAGCGCCCCTCGCGCGCCCTGTGCGCCGAGCTCGGCCGTGCGCTCGCCGACGATCTGCCGCTGCTCAAACGCGACGGCGGCTTCGTCCGCGAAGGCTACGAGCCGGCGCTCGACGAGACCCGCAAGCTGCGCGACGCCTCGCGGCTGGTGGTGGCCTCGATGCAGGCGCGTTACGCCGACGATACCGGCATCAAGGCGCTGAAGATCCGGCACAACAACGTGCTCGGTTACTTCGTCGAAGTCTCGGCGCAGCACGGCGACAAGCTGATGGCGGCGCCGCTGAACGCCACCTTCATCCATCGCCAGACGCTGGCCGGCCAAGTGCGATTCACCACCGCCGAACTCGGCGAGATCGAAGCCAAGATCGCCAATGCGGGCGATCGCGCCCTCGGGCTCGAGCTGGAAATCTTCGACCGCCTCGCGGCGATGATCGATGCCGCCGGCGAAGATCTGCGCACCGCCGCGCACGCGTTCGCACTGCTCGATGTCGCCACCGCGCTCGCCAAGCTCGCCAGTGACGACAACTACGTCCGACCGGAGGTCGACGAGTCGCTGAGCTTTGCGATCGAAGGCGGCCGGCATCCGGTGGTCGAGCAGGCGCTGAAGAAGGCCGGCGAGCCGTTCATCGCCAATGCGTGCGATCTGTCACCCGGCCCGGCGCAGACCAACGGCCAGATCTGGCTGCTGACCGGCCCGAACATGGCCGGTAAGTCGACCTTCCTGCGCCAGAACGCGCTGATCGCGCTGCTGGCCCAGGTCGGCAGCTTCGTGCCGGCGAGCCGGGCGCGGATCGGCATCGTCGACCGGCTGTTCTCGCGCGTCGGCGCCGCCGACGATCTCGCCCGCGGCCGCTCGACTTTCATGGTCGAAATGGTCGAGACCGCCGCGATCCTGAACCAGGCGTCCGAGCGGGCGCTGGTGATCCTCGACGAGATCGGCCGCGGCACCGCGACGTTCGACGGCCTGTCGATCGCCTGGGCGGCGATCGAGCATCTGCACGAACAAAACAGATGTCGTTCGCTGTTCGCCACGCACTACCACGAGCTGACGGCGCTCTCGGCCAAGCTGCCGCGGTTGTTCAACGCCACCGTGCGGGTCAAGGAATGGCGCGGCGAGGTGGTGTTCCTGCACGAGGTGCTGCCGGGCTCCGCCGACCGCTCCTACGGCATCCAGGTCGCCAAGCTGGCCGGCCTGCCGCCCTCGGTGGTGACGCGCGCCAAGGCGGTGCTGGCCAAGCTCGAAGCCAACGACCGCGGCCAGCCCAAGACGCTGATCGACGACCTGCCGCTGTTTGCGATGACGGCCCGCGCACCGGCCGAGGCCGCGCCGCCGAGCGAGGCGGAGCAGCTGATCGAAGCCGTCAAGGCGCTGCATCCTGACGAGATGTCCCCGCGCGAAGCGCTGGACGCACTGTACGCGCTGAAGGCCAAGCTGCCACAATCGTAGGATGGGTTGGCGCACGCGAACCCATCCTACGGACTGAACCGCACCCGATCACAAAAAATGGCCGGGACAAGCCCGGCCATTTCGACAATCAACTCTTTGAAAAGACTTACTTCTTGGCCGGCGCCGGGGTGGCGGGCTTGGCCGCATCCGCCGGCTTGGCGGCATCCGGCTTCGCAGCCGCGTCGGGCTTGGCCGGCTGGTCCAGCCGCTCGATCTTGGCGGCCTGGCGCAGCTTGCTGACGTAGTCCGACTGCGCCTTGCGGGTGACGTACTGCTCGATCTGCGCCTTGACCTGATCGAAGCTCGGCGGCTTGCGGTTGCGCTTCTCTTCGACCTTGATGATGTGCCAGCCGAATTGGGTCTTGATCGGATCTGAGATCTTGCCCGGCTCCAGCGCGAACGCCGCGGCGGAGAATTCCGGCACCATCTGGTCCTTGGTGAAGAAGCCGAGGTCGCCGCCGTCGGACGCACCCGGGTCCTTGGACTTCTTCTTCGCCAGCTCGGCGAAGTCGGCACCCTTCTTCAGCTCTTCGGCGACCGCCTTGGCCTCATCCTCGGTCTCGACCAGGATGTGGCGGGCGTGAACTTCCTGCTCGCCGGAGATCTGCTTGGCGGCTTCATCATAAACCTTCTTCATCGCCTCGTCGGTGGTCGCGGCCTTGCCTTCGGCGGCAAGCACATCGTCCATCAGTAGACGGTTACGGGCGAAATCCAGGCGCTTCTTGAAATCCGCGTTGTCCTGGATCTTCTTGTCCTCGGCTGCCTTGGCGACGATCTTCATGTCGATCAGGAAGGCGAGCACGTTTTCCTTCCGGGTCGCGGGATCGAGCTGGGCGAGGCTCGGACCGAGCTCCTGCTCGGCAAGGTCGACGTCGCTCTGGCGGATTTCGGCGCCGTTGACCTTGGCGAGCACGGGGTTCGCATCCTGGGCGCGCGCAGCCGGCGCGGCCAGCAGCGCAAATGCGAGACAACCTGTCACAGCCGCGCTGATGAGGCCGGCGCGCAGGCCGGATGAGACTGCGTTGGACGCAGGTGTCATGGAAAATCCTTGTCTTGAAAGCCGGGGTGTCGGGGCGGCGGAACAGTCACCCAATCGCGGTGCCTTGGCAACGCGAAAACTCTGTCAAAATGATGAAATCCTTGAAAGGCGGGCGCGTTGACAACCCTCAGGCCCAGCCATATCTGTGCCGCCACAGGCTCGGGTCGGGCGGTCGTCGCGCGACCGCACCCTGGGCAGCCGGCCCTCGGATTGCTGGATTACCAATCATTTCGCGCGCGCACCTGTATCCTGATAGGTGCCTGAGCGTCACGATGAGTTGATAGTGGCTCGAGCGAACGGCATCAAGGCTGCGAAGTCACACCGCAACAACAGGAAGCTGGCATGATCGGCGCGCTCGCCCGCAAACTCTTCGGCTCCGCTAACGACCGCAGGGTCAAGGGCTACCAGACGCGGGTTGCCGCGATCAATGCGCTCGAACCGGAACTGGCCGCGCTGTCCGACGAGGCGCTACGCGCCCGCACCGCTGAATTCCGCGCCGAGCTCGCCAACGGTAAGACACTCGACGACCTGCTGGTACCGGCGTTCGCCACCGTCCGCGAAGCCGCCAAGCGCACCCTCGGCCAGCGCCACTTCGACGTCCAGCTGATCGGCGGCATGGTGCTGCACGAGGGCGACATCGCCGAGATGAAGACCGGCGAAGGTAAGACCCTGGTCGCGACGCTGGCCGTGTACCTCAACGCACTCGCCGGCAAGGGCGTCCACGTCGTCACCGTCAACGATTACCTCGCCAAGCGCGACTCCGGCTGGATGGGCCAGATCTACGGCTTCCTCGGCATGACCACCGGCGTGATCGTGCACGGCCTCGACGACGCCCAGCGCCAGGCGGCCTATGCCTGCGACATTACCTACGGCACCAACAACGAATACGGCTTCGACTATCTGCGCGACAATATGAAGTACCGGCTGGAGGACATGGTCCAGCGCGGGCACAATTTCGCGATCGTCGACGAAGTCGACTCGATCCTGATCGACGAAGCCCGGACCCCGCTGATCATCTCCGGTCCGCTCGACGACCGTTCTGACTTCTACAACACCATCGACACCTTCATCCCGCGACTCGACAAGTCGGACTACGACGTCGACGAGAAGCAGCGCACCGTGACACTGACCGAAGCCGGCATGGAGAAGATCGAGACGCTGCTGCGCGACGCCGGCCAGCTTCGCGGCGAGTCGCTGTACGACGTCGAAAACGTCTCGGTGGTGCACCACGTCAACCAGGCGCTGCGCGCCCACGCGCTGTTCCAGCGCGACAAGGACTACATCGTCCGCAACGATGAGGTGGTGATCATCGACGAATTCACCGGCCGCATGATGCAGGGCCGGCGCTATTCGGAAGGCCTGCACCAGGCGCTGGAAGCCAAGGAGCACGTCACCGTCCAGCCGGAAAACCAGACGCTGGCGTCGATCACCTTCCAGAACTACTTCCGGATGTACGACAAGCTCGCCGGCATGACCGGTACGGCGGCCACCGAGGCCGACGAGTTCTTCGACATCTACAAGCTCGAGGTGGTCGAGATCCCGACCAACCTGCCGATCGCCCGTCTCGACGAAGACGACGAGGTGTATCGCACCCAGCAGGAGAAGTACGCCGCGATCCTCGCCGAGGTCGAGCGCGCCAACAAGCGGATGCAGCCGGTGCTGGTCGGCACCGCCTCGATCGAAAAGTCCGAGGTGCTGGCCGAGTATCTGAAGAAGAACGGCTACAAGCAGATCGACTTCACCGACCCGAAAGGGATGGACAAGCTGTACGCCGCCGCCCGCGCCGGCAAGCCGGCCAAGCTGTTCGCGGTGCTGAACGCGCGCTTCCACGAGCAGGAAGCCTATATCGTCGCCGAAGCCGGCGTGCCGGGCGCGATCACCATCGCCACCAACATGGCTGGCCGCGGTACCGACATTAAGCTCGGCGGTTCGCTGGAGATGCGGATTCAGCAGGAAGCCGCGCACATCACCGACGAAGCCGAGCGAGCGGCGAAGATCACCGAGATCAAGGCCGACATCGAACGCTTCCGCGACATCGTGCTGAAGGCCGAAGACGAAATCGAAATCGAGCCTGCCAAGGGCAACAAGCCGGCCAAGACCGCCAAGCGCCCCGGCGGCCTGTACATCATCGGCTCCGAACGTCACGAGAGCCGCCGTATCGACAACCAGCTGCGCGGCCGTTCCGGCCGTCAGGGCGACCCGGGCCGCTCGAAGTTCTTCCTGTCGCTGGAAGACGACCTGATGCGGATCTTCGGCTCCGACAAGCTGGACACCATGCTGACCCGCCTCGGCCTGAAGGAAGGCGAGGCGATCATCCATCCGTGGATCAACAAGGCGCTGGAAAAGGCGCAGCAGAAGGTCGAGGCGCGCAACTTCGACATCCGCAAGAACCTGCTGAAATTCGACGACGTTCAGAACGACCAGCGCAAGGTGATCTTCGATCAGCGCATCGAGCTGATGAAGGAAGACAGCGTGGCCGAAACGGTCGCCGACATGCGCCACACCTACATCGAGGACCTGGTCGCCAAATACGTGCCCGAGCACGCTTATGCGGAGCAGTGGGACGTCACCGGGCTGAAGGCCGAGGTCGAGCGCGTGGTCGGCCTCGACATTCCGGTCGACGAATGGGCCAAGGAAGAAGGCATCGCCGACGAAGAGCTGATCACGCGGCTGGAGCGGGTGTTCGACGAGCACATGGCCGCCAAGGTCGGTCAGTGGGGCGCGGACGTGATGCGCTACGCCGAGAAGAGCATCCTGCTGCAGACCCTCGACCATCTGTGGCGCGAGCATCTGGTGATGCTCGATCACCTGCGCCAAGTGATCGGCCTGCGCGGCTACGGCCAGCGCGATCCGCTGCAGGAATACAAGTCCGAAGCCTTCAATCTCTTCCAGGAGATGAGCTCGCACCTGCGCGAGGCGGTTACGGCGCAGCTGATGCGGGTCGAGATCATTCCGCCGGATCAGCCGCAGGAATTGCCGCCGATGGAGGTCCACAAGATGGACCCCGACACCGGCCAGGACGAGATGGCGCTGGCCAGCGTGACGCTGGCACCGGCGCAGATCACCGACAAGGCGGACCGCGATCCGAATAAGCCCGAGACCTGGGGCAAGGTCGGCCGCAACGAGGACTGCCCGTGCGGAAGCGGCAAGAAGTACAAGCACTGCCACGGCCGCTACGCCTAAGCGCCGCCAAGCAGATCAAAAGAACGAGCAATGCCCGGCCTCACCGCCGGGCATTTTGCTGTTTGCTGTCTGGAAAGTCGGCCACCGCAGCCGTCATTCCGGGGCGCGCAGCAAAGCTGCGCAAACCCGAAATCCAGATGTTCTTGAAATCCTGCCGGTGTCGACACGGCGAGATTCCGGATTCGCTCACTGATGCGAGCGCCCCGGAATGACTGGCCGATGGACTTTGCTAAAGAAGCGCGAGCCGCCTCAGCGGAACGCCGAGAACCGGCTGTCGAACGAGTTCGACGACACCACCGGCGCGCCGCCGGAGATCATGCCGGATGGCCTGGCGGGGGCCGACGAGGTGGTTTCGGCATCGACGCTCGGCTTCAGCGGCGGCCGCGACGCGGCGGCCTGCTTGGTCTCGGCAGCCTTCGGCGCGGCACCTTGCGGACGCGGCGCCGGCTCGTGGCGCGCCGCGGTGCTGGCCGGCGCAGACGGCGCCGGCCGGGCGGCCGCGGTGGATTCGCCAGGTTTGTGGCTGCCGGCGAGCAGTCCGCCGATGTCGTCCTTCGACGCCGAGGCGACCCGCGCCTTCGCGGCGGATGCATTCGATTCCGCCGGAGCGGCAACCAGCAGATTATCCGACGGACGCGGCGGATTGACGGTCGGCGGGATGGTGCCGGGGGCGCGGTCGAACGAGGCGACCGACAGCGACTTGTCCTCGGGCACGTCCGACAGGCCGGTCGAGGCATCCGGAATCTTCGAGGCGAACACGTGGTTCATGCCGCCGTCGATGCCGGTGTTCAGCCGGGCCACCGGGGTGCCCTTGGCGACCAGCTCGGCGATCTTGATGTTGTCCTGCTTGTCCTTCTCGCGCACCGCCTCGGCGATGTCGGGACGGATCTCATAGGTCGGACACTTGGCCGAGGCGTTGAACTGCAGCGGCCTGCTCGAGCCGGGCGGCGGCGCGGCATCGAACACGTATTTATGCTCGCAGAAGTCGACCTTCGGCTCCTGCCGGGTGACTTCGAAATGGTCGTAGCCTTCCTTCAGCATCTTCCAGAACGGCATGTTCGGGTTGTTGCGATGCTTGGCGAAGTTCACCGGCGTCATCTTGAACGGATAGGCTTGCAGCTGGAACGCGCGCTGGCCGCCGAAGAACGACTCGCGCCCCAGCGCGTAGATCTCGGCAATCTGCTCGTCGGTCATCGCGTAGCAGCCGCGCGACGAGCAATCGCCGTGCACCATCAGCTGCGAGCCAGTGCGGCCGAGAGACTTGTCGAACGCGTTGGGATAGCCGGTGTTGAACGATAGATAGTATGAGGACTGCGGGTTCATCTGGCCCGGAGAGATCGAATAGAATCCCTCGGGTGCCTGACGGTCGCCTTCGCGGATCTTCGGTCCCAGATCGCCGGACCAGCGGCAGATCGGATAGGACTTCAGCAGTTGGAAAACGCCGGTGCGGTCCTGCTTCCAGACCTCAAGCTCGGCTTCCTGCTTAAACAGTCGCACCAGGATCGGCGACTGCAGGTCCATATTCTTTTCCTGCATCGCCGCGACCAGCTTGGGCGGCACCGGCTGATTGGCCTTGGCATTGGTCGCCAGCGCCATCTGATCGCTGTTGCAGCCGGCGAGCAAAGGCATCGTCGCGAGCGCCGCTGTCAGCATCAGCGCGCGTACAAGCGGGCTTTTCGTCACCACGAAGCTCCCCCGACGACCGGCAAACCCGCACCCCACATTCGAGCTATCCAGTCGTCCAGCTTCCGCGCGGCCTTCTCCAGCACCGGATCTTGCAAGATCCGGCGGATTCGACCGCTCGCATTTACCAAACTCTGCACCGCGTTGGCCCCAAACCGCTGGGGCCGTGTGCAGTCTGCCAAGATTATCCTTAAGCCCTTGGGGTCGCAAGCCGATCAGGCCGGCGGCGGGGCGGTCCGGAGATCATGGTCAAGGAACATTGAATCGCCGGCGCGCGGCGAAACTGCGGCCGAGCGCCGAATTTCGAACCAGCGGTGCGGATTTGGTTAAGATTTGATCAATTCGGCGAACTGGAGGCGAGCCGGTCCCGATCAGGCCAGCTTGCGGCCGATATCGAGGAACTTTTGCCGGCGCTGGGCGCGGATCGCATCGCGGCCCTGGCCCTTCAGCTCGGCAAAGGCGGCCGCGATCGCATCGCCCGCGGTGGCGATCATCGCCTCCGGATCCCGATGGGCGCCGCCCTTCGGTTCGGCCAGGATCTGGTCGATCACCCCGAACCTCAGCAGGTCCTGGGCGGTGATCTTCATCGAATTCGCCGCTTCCTGCGCCTTGGTGCCGTCGCGCCATAGGATCGAGGATGCCGCTTCGGGCGAGATCACGCTGTAAACGGCGTGTTCGAGCATCAGCACCTTGTTGGCGGTGGCGATCGCGATCGCGCCGCCGGAGCCGCCCTCACCGATCACCAGCGCGACGTTCGGCACGCCGAGCTGCAGGCAGGCGTCGGTCGAGCGTGCGATCGCCTCGGCCTGGCCGCGCTCTTCGGCGCCGATGCCCGGATAGGCGCCGGCGGTATCGACCAGCGACAGCACCGGCAGGTCGAAGCGGTCAGCCATTTCCATCAGCCGCACGGCCTTGCGATAGCCTTCCGGCCGCGCCATGCCGAAATTATGCCGGAGCCGGGTTTCGGTGGTCGAACCCTTTTCCTGGCCGATGACGCAGACGGCTTCGCCGCGGAACCGGCCGAAGCCGCCCACCAGCGCCTCGTCGTCGCCGAACTTGCGGTCGCCGGCCAAAGGCGTGAACTCGGTGATCAGACCTTCGATGTAATCGACGCAGTGCGGCCGCTGCGGATGACGCGCGACCTGGGTCTTCTGCCACGGCGTCAGCGCCGCATAGAGATCCTGCAGCGCCTGCTGCGCTTTCTCTTCGATCTTCTCGATTTCCTCGTGGATGTCGCTGCCGGAGGCCGCGAGCGTGCGCAATTCGTCGATCTTGGAATCGAGTTCCGCCACCGGCTTTTCGAAGTCGAGATAGCTGCGCATGGGCCCGGACATGACTTTGGCGATATGGGGAGGAAAGCTGCGGCCGATAGGGCCGCCCGGCTTTTCAAGCCATCCGGGAGCCAAGTCAAGCGGCTGGGACAAATGCCGCAGCGCCGGATCGTCCACCAGCCGGCACGGCTCGCGCCGGTCGGGAGGCCGGCAGCCGGCGGTTGAACCGCACAAGCGCTGCCGGCTGCGGTCGAAATCGATGACGCTTCGGTAAGTTGATTTTCACTCGCCGATCTGATGGCTCGGCACCGCCCCTGCCCTAGCCAGAAAGTCCAACATGACCGCCTCAGACGACGCTCCCATCTCGACCGATCGCTTCATGTTCGGGCGCGCGCAGCGCTGGCTGCACTGGTCGATGGCGCTGCTGATCTTCGCGGCGATCGGACTCGGCATCGTTTCGGCCTACTATCCGTCAGGCCAGCAGCCACGGCAGGGTTTGCTCGAACTGCACAAATCGATCGGCTTCACCATCCTGGCGCTGCTCATCGTCCGCATTGTATGGCGGCTGATCAGCGGCGAGCCGCCATATCGGCAACCGCTCGGACATCTCACCGAAATGGCGGCGCGCGCCGGCCATCTCGCGCTCTATGGGCTGATGCTGTTCATGCCGCTCAGCGGCTATCTGTTCTCCGGCGCCGGCGGCTACTCGCTGCCGTGGTTCGGACTATTTCAATGGCCGCGTCTGGTGCCGCGCGATCACGCCCTCTCCGAATGGGGCCAGATGCTGCATGACCGCGGCGCCTGGGTACTGGGCGCGGTGCTGGCGGTGCATCTCGGCGCGGTGTGCTGGCATCAGTTCGTCAAGCGCGACGAAGTGCTGTCGCGGATGTCCGGCCGGGCTTCCGAAAGCTAGCGCGGCTCAGCGGCCTTCGCCGAGCGGGTGCAGATCACGCACCAGGCTCTTCAGCCGCTCCTCGACCACATGGGTGTAGATCTGCGTGGTCGAGATGTCGCTGTGACCGAGCAGCGTCTGCACGATCCGCAGGTCGGCGCCGTTGTGCAGCAGGTGACTGGCGAAGGCGTGGCGCAGCACGTGCGGGCTCACCAGACGCGGCGACAGCCCGGCGCGCGCCGCCAGATCCTTCAGATCGCGGGCAAAATGCTGGCGGGTGAGATGCCCGCTCTCGCCGAAGGACGGAAACAGCCATTTCGAGGCCGGCGCGCCCATGGTTTCTTTGGTGGCAGCCGCAACCTCTTCAAGATAGCGCGCCATCGCCTGCTTGGCGCCGGCGTTGAGCGGCACCAGCCGCTCCTTGTCGCCCTTGCCGCGGACCACGATCATCCGAGCGTCGCGCCGCGCCGCTGAGAGCGGCAGCGACACCAGCTCCGAAACGCGCAGCCCGGTGGCGTACAGCACTTCGAGCAGGCAGTTCAGCCGCGCCGCGCGCAGCCGGGCCGGTCCCTCGGCGGCATCGGTCTCCTGCCGGGCGCAGGCCAGCAGCCGGTCGACATCGGCGATCGAAAGCACCTTCGGCAGGCTGCGGCCCCGCTTCGGCCCAGCCAGGATCGCAGCCGGGTCGTCGGCACGAATCCGCTCGCTGAGCATGAACCGGAACAGATGGCGCAGCGCCGACAGCCGGCGGGCGACGCTGGAGGTGGCGAAGCCGCGGTTGTCGAGATCGGCCAGATAGGCCCGCAGTGCCGCGGTGTCGGCGGAGCCGATGCTGAGTCGGCGGCGGGACAGGAAGTGCGACAGATCCGCCAGATCGCGCCGATAGGCATCGAGCGTGTTGGCGGAAGCGCCCTGCTCTGCCGCGATCATGTCGAGAAACAGCTCGGTCAGCCCGGCGTCCGAATAGGAGGCGGGACGCAGCGGCGCGGCTTGAGGCTCCGGCGCCGGCAGCGCGGCGGCTTTGGATGTGGTTCGCGGTCGACGCATGCGACCAGCCTAGCGGCTATTTCTTGAGAAATTTGTCCGGGCCGATCGTCACGGTCATTTCGCGGCTGTTCGGCCCGACGAAATTGGCCAGCGCGAAAATCGTCCCGTAAATGATACCGCCTACCACACCAATCACCGTCAGGAACCGAAAGAGGGTAGGCATTCGCGAATCTCGGCAGCGGCAGGCGTTTGGCGGCGACGCGCGACTACGACCATGTTCGCCCTTCCCTTGCAAGAGACTCTGGCAAGCCCGGCGACCGGGGTAGTATAGCTTGCCCTTTCAGTCCCACGGATGCCGCGAATGTCTGAAACCGTACCGACGGCTGCTGCCGGCAGGTCGCCCCAGGAAGCCGAGATCGTCGCGGCGCTGGGCGATCGCCCGGTCGTGCTCATCGGCATGATGGGCGCCGGCAAATCCACCGTCGGGCGCCGGCTGGCGCTGCGGCTCGGGCTGCCGTTTCTCGACGCCGACACCGAAATCGAATCGGCCGCGGCAATGACCATCCCGGAGATCTTCGAAACCCACGGCGAGCCGCATTTCCGCGACGGCGAGGCCCGGGTGATCGCCCGGCTGCTCGACGGCGGCACCAAAGTGCTGGCGACCGGCGGCGGCGCTTTCATGCGCGAGGAGACCCGTGACCGGATCCGCGAGAAGGCGATCTCGATGTGGCTGGAGGCGGAGGCCGACGTGATCCTGCGCCGGGTCAAACGCCGCGCCGACCGGCCGCTGCTGAAGACGCCCGACCCGGCCGGCACCATCGCCCGGCTGATCGCCGAGCGCTACCCGCTGTACCGCGAAGCCGACATCACCATCGCGTCGCGCGACGTGCCGCACGAAAAGATCGTCGACGAATGCGTCGCCGCGCTCCACCACTATCTGTGCGGCGCGCCCGCCCCAACCTTGAGCGAGACTTCATGAACGCCCCGCAGAAACACTCCGCCCCGATCACCGTCGAGGTCGCCCTCGGCGACCGCGCCTATGAGATCGTGATCGGCCGCGACGTGATCGCCTCGCTGGGCGAGCGGATCGCCAAGCTGCGGCCCGGCGCCCGCACCGCGATCGTCACCGATCGCACCGTGGCGAAGACCTGGCTGAAGCGCGCCGAGGAGGTGCTGGATCAGGCTGGCATCGCGCATGCATCGGTGATCGTCGGCGAAGGCGAAAGCTCCAAGAGCTATGCGGGCCTCGAACAGGTGTGCGAGGCGCTGATCGCCGCCAAGATCGAGCGCAACGATCTGGTGATCGCGCTCGGCGGCGGCGTGATCGGGGATCTTGCCGGCTTCTCCGCTTCGCTCCTGCGCCGCGGCGTCGATTTCGTGCAGGTGCCGACCTCGCTGCTGGCGCAGGTCGATTCCTCGGTCGGTGGCAAGACCGGCATCAACTCGCCGCAGGGCAAGAACCTGATCGGCACGTTCCATCAGCCGGTGCTGGTGCTGGCCGACACCGCGATTCTCGATACGCTGTCGCCGCGCCAATTCCGCGCCGGCTATGCTGAAGTGGCGAAGTATGGCGCGCTCGGCGACGAGGCGTTCTTCGCCTGGCTCGAAGCCAATCATGCCGAGCTGTTCAGCGGCGGCGCCGCACGCGAGCACGCGGTGGCCACCTCGTGCCGGGCCAAGGCCGCCATCGTCGCCCGCGACGAGCGCGAGACCGGCGACCGCGCGCTACTCAATCTCGGCCACACCTTTGGCCACGCGCTGGAAGCGGCGACCGGGTTCTCGGACCGGCTGTTCCACGGTGAGGGCGTGGCGATCGGCATGGTGCTGGCGGCGGAATTCTCGGCCGAGCGCGGCATGATGCCGGCGGCCGACGCGCAGCGGCTCGCCAAGCATCTCGCCGAAGTCGGCCTGCCGACCCGGCTGCAGGACATCGCCGGCTTCACCCAGGAAGGCCTTGCCGACGCCGACCGGCTGATGGCGCTGATGGCGCAGGACAAGAAGGTCAAGCGCGGCGAACTCACCTTCATCCTGATGGAAGGCATCGGCCGCGCTGTGATCGCCAACAAGGTCGAGCCTGCGCCGGTGCGCGAATTCCTGCAGCGGAAACTGGCGCAAGCCTGACGGCCGCTGCGGCGCCCTGCGCTGACGCAGGCGAACCCAAGAGCATCATGAACTCGACTCTGAGCAACGTTCTGATCGCGGTCCTGCTGCTGATCGCCAACGCCTTCTACGTCGCGGCGGAGTTCGCGCTGGTGCGCAGCCGCGGCTTCCGCATCAAGGCAATGGTCGAGAAGCAGCGGTTCGGCGCCGAACTGGTGCAGCACATCCTCGGCAACGTCGAAGCGTATCTGGCTTGCTGTCAGCTCGGCATTACGATGGCGTCGCTCGGGCTCGGCTGGGTCGGCGAGCCGACCGTCTCGGCGCTGCTTGCACCGGTGCTGCAGCCGATGGGCCTGTCGGAATCGGCGCAGCACTTCATCGCGTTTCTCGGCGGCTTCCTGTTCTTCTCGTCGCTGCACATCGTGATCGGCGAGCAGGTGCCGAAAACGCTGGCGATCCGTCAGCCGGAGCCGGTGTCGCAGTGGATCGCCTATCCGCTGCACATCTCGTTCATCCTGCTGTATCCGCTGAACTGGCTGCTGAATCAGGCCTCGCGCGGCGTGTTGAAGCTGCTCGGCGTCGAAGAAAACTCCGAGCACGAGATCCTGACCGACGTCGAAATCGAGGGGCTGGTCGGCGAATCCGCCGAGCACGGCAAGATCGAAAGCGGTGAGGCTGAGTACATCCAGAACGTATTCCGGTTCGGCGAACTGGTGGTGTCGGACGTGATGGTGCACCGGACCGCGATGGTCACCGTCAATGCCGATCAGCCCAGCGAACAATTGGTGAAGGAAGTTCTGGCGACCGAATACACCCGCGTGCCGCTGTGGCGCGACAAGCCGGAGAACATCGTCGGCGTTCTGCACGCCAAGGATCTGCTGCGCGCACTACGCGCCGCTGACGGCGACGCGTCCAAGATCGATATCGGCAAGATCGCGCTGCAACCCTGGTTCGTGCCGGAGATGCGTCCGGTCTCAGAACAGCTCAAGGCTTTCCGCACCCGCAAGACTCACTTCGCGCTGGTCGTCGACGAATACGGCGAAGTCGAAGGCATGGTGACGCTCGAGGACATCCTCGAGGAAATCGTCGGCGATATTTCCGACGAACACGACGTCGTGGTCGCCGGCGTCCGCACCCAGCCGGACGGCTCGGTGGTGGTCGACGGCTCGGTGCCAATCCGCGATCTCAACCGCGCGATGGACTGGAACCTGCCGGACGAGGAAGCCACCACGGTGGCGGGCCTGGTGATTCACGAGGCACGGTCGATTCCGGACCGCGGTCAGAACTTCACCTTCCACGGCTTCCGCTTCCGCGTTCTGCGCCGCGAGCGTAACCGCATCACGGCGCTGCGAATCTCTCCCGTGCCGCGCGACGGCGAGGCCGATCTGATCGAAAAGAAGAGCCGGAAGACACGAGCCGGATCAGCCTAAGCGATTTGTTCGCTCAGGCTTCGCCGGGCGCTTTGGCCTTGATGGCGAGCGCGTGCACGCCGCCTTTCAGTTCCGGCGCCAGCAGGTCGTTGACCATGCGGTGACGATCGACCCGGCTCTTGCCCGCGAAGGCCGCCGATACGATATTCACCCGGAAGTGAGTCTCGCTGCGACCGGCGTGACCCGCATGACCTTCATGTAGGTTGGATTCGTCGATGACGTCGAGGCTTTCGGGCGTGAAAGCTTCGCGCAACTTCTGCGTGATAGTGTCCTGCGTGCCCATGCCGTGATGCCCCACCCGTTCGGCCGTTATTCCGTCAAATCCGTCTGCGACGCATCAACCCGGGGGCTGCTCGGAATGTCAAGACTTGAAGCCCGGAGCGTTGCGTAGTCAAAGTCCGCCCATGCCAATCGACTCGTCCAAATTCTTCGACAAGATCCGCGTCAAGCCGCGGGCCGCGGAAGTGGCGCGTGAAGCCGCGCGCGAACAGGTGCGGATGTGCGACGCGCCCGGCTGTACCAGCCGCGCGGCGCATCGTGCGCCGAAGGGCCGCGGCTACGAGAAGGATTACTGGCACTTCTGTCTCAACCACGTCCGCGAATTCAACCAGGGTTATAACTTCTTTGAAGGGATGAATCCGGATGACGTCGCCCGCTATCAGAAGGACGCGCTGACCGGTCATCGTCCGACCTGGAAGATGGGGCAGAACGGCGCCAAGAGCCGCGCCCGCAGTCCCGAGGATCTCGAAGGCGCCGCCGATCCGTTCAATGTTTTCAACGAATTCACTGGCAGCCGCCGCCGGCGTCGCGGGCCCGATCCGGCCGACGAGGCGCGCGCCGAGCCGCGCAAGGTGTTCAACGCCGAGCGCAAGGCGCTGCAGGTGATGGGTCTCGACAGCGACGCGACGCTCGAAGTGGTCAAGGCCAAGTACAAGGCGCTGGTGAAGCAGCATCATCCCGACGCCAATGGCGGCGACCGCTCGACCGAAGACCGCCTGATCGAGATCATCAAGGCCTACAACTATCTAAAGACGGTGGTGCGGAGCTGAACACTCTCGGCGGCACCTGCCCGTCCCTGGCGCATGACGCCTGCGTCGTTGAGCTTGATTGAAGCTAAGCCGGCGTGCCCTTCCAGCGCCGATACGCCCATAGCCCCAGCAACAGCGTTCCGGCAACGCCGGCGAGCACCGGCAGCCAGTGGTGCAGCGTCGTGTGGCTGCGCTCGAGCGCGGTGGCGGCGATCACGCCCGGCAGCACATGCGCCGGGGCCCACAGCAGGATCGCCGGGACATCGACGGCAAAGAACCGCTGCGGCGTCATCTGCAGTGCGCCGGCGGTGACCGGCACGAAGGCACGGATCGGCGGTACGAACCGGCCGAACAGCACCGCCCAGGTGCCGTAACGCACGAAGAACGCTTCGGCCTTCGCCACCACGTCCGGATAGGTCGACAGCGGCCACGTGCTCAAAATGCGGCGCTGCCCACGATGGCCGGTCCAATACGCCGCACCGTCGCCGATCAGCGCGCCGGCGATCGCCGAGGCGAGAACGCCAATGAGACTCAGTTCGCCACCGGGAATCAGCGCGCTCAGCGCCAGGATCACGGTCGAGCCGGGCATCAGCGATCCCACCACCGGCACGGCTTCGAGCAGCGCCGCCAGAAACAGCGTCAGATAGGCGAGGCCGGGATGCGACGCGGCAAAATGGACCAGCGAGTCGAGCAGTGAACTCAAGGCGGTGGGGCTCCAACGAGACGGACAGGCAGTTGCGACAGCTTACGACCCCTGCCCTGCCGAAAAGTTGCACGCCGATTCGGCATCGCCCACCGAATCCGCAACACAGCCTTCACAAAACCGCGTCACGCTCCTATCTCAATGAAACATCGACGGAACTTTGATCGCGCGGCGGGCTTCTGCGGATCGCGGCTCTCTGCTAGGTTCAATTCCGCACTCAACCGCATCCACCAACGAAGATCGGGTTTCGGGCGCGTCCGGGACCACGGAGGATTGATGACCGCCGCTACGACCACCGCTCCGGAGATCACTGGCTTACCCGACATGAAGGTGTCGGTCCGGCAGGTCTTCGGCATCGACAGCGACCTTGAAGTTCCGGCCTATTCCGAGGTCGACCCCCACGTACCGGATGTTGATCCGGATTACCGTTTCGATCGCGCCACCACCCTGGCGATTCTGGCAGGCTTCGCCAAGAACCGACGTGTGATGGTCACCGGCTTCCACGGCACCGGCAAGTCGACCCACATCGAGCAGGTCGCGGCGCGTCTCAATTGGCCGTGCGTGCGCGTCAACCTCGACAGCCACATCAGCCGTATCGATCTGGTGGGCAAGGACGCCATCGTGGTTCGCGACGGCAAGCAGGTCACCGAATTCCGTGACGGCATCCTGCCCTGGGCGCTGCAGCACAACGTTGCGCTGGTGTTCGACGAATACGACGCCGGCCGTCCCGACGTGATGTTCGTGATCCAGCGCGTGCTCGAGATTTCCGGCCGGCTGACGCTGCTCGACCAGAACAAGGTCATCAAGCCGCACCCTGCCTTCCGGCTGTTCGCCACCGCCAACACCATCGGCCTCGGCGACACCTCGGGCCTGTATCACGGCACGCAGCAGATCAACCAAGGCCAGATGGACCGCTGGTCGATCGTCACCACGCTGAACTATCTGCCGCACGACGAGGAAGTCGAGATCATCCTCGCCAAGGCCAAGCACTATCGCAACGCCGAAGGGCGCGACATCGTCAACAAGATGGTCCGGCTCGCCGACCTGACGCGTAACGCCTTCGCCAACGGCGATCTGTCGACGGTGATGAGCCCGCGCACGGTGATCACCTGGTCGGAGAACGCCGAGATCTTCGGCGACATCGGTTTCGCGTTCCGCGTCACCTTCCTCAACAAGTGTGACGAGCTGGAGCGGCCGCTGGTGGCGGAATTCTATCAGCGCTGCTTCAACGCCGAGCTGCCCGAGAGCTCGGTCAACATCGCGATGAGCTGATCCCATGCCTTCAGTTTCCGTCGACCGCACTTATGGCAAGACCAAGAAGGCGGTTCTCGACGGACTGAAGGCCTACAACAAAGAGCAGTGGGGACGGCAGAAGTACAAGCGCTTCGCCGTCTCACTGCGAAACGGAGAGCAAATCGTCGGAGGCGTCGTCGGCGAGATGTGGTCGACGGTACTGTTCATCCAGTACTTCTGGATCGAGCAGGCCTACCGGGGCAAACGACACGGCAGAAAGTTGCTCGCGGCAATCGAGGACGAAGCACGGAAGTTTGGAGCCACGAGGTCATATCTCGACACGATGAGCTTTCAGGCTCCAGGCTTCTATTCGACCTCCGGTTATAAAAAGTTCGGCGTCATCGACGGTTATCCTGACGATGTGACGCGGCACTGGTTCATGAAAGCGCTATGAGCACCACGACCAACACAAAGCTCCGCACCGGATCGAAGGAAGCGCCGACCGAGCCGTTCAAGCGCGCCGTCACCTCGTGCCTGCGTGCGATCGCCAAGGCTCCGGAGCTGGAGGTTACTTTCGCGGCCGAGCGCCCCGGACTCGCACCGGGCAAGGCGCGGCTTCCCGAGCCGGCGCGCAAGATGAGCAAGCGCGACGCCGCAATCGTGCGCGGCCACGCCGACTCGATCGCGCTGAAGCTCGCCTGTCACGACCCGAAGGTGCATCGCAAGCTGATGCCGGGCAATCCGCAGGCCCGCGGCGTGTTCGAGGCAGTCGAGCAGGCGCGCGTCGAAGCGCTCGGCGCACGGCGGATGGCGGGCGTCGCCAAGAACCTCACCGCGATGCTCGACGATCATTTTCATCGCGGCAAATTCGACGAGATCACCGACCGTGCCGACGCGCCGCTGTCGGACGCGCTGGCGATGCTGGTGCGCGAGCGGCTGACCGGGCTGGCGCCGCCTACCGCGGCCAAGAAGCTGGTCGACCTGTGGCGGCCGGTGCTGGAAGACAAGCTTGGGTCGCGGCTCGATCAGCTCGAACACTTCGCCGACAACCAGGCGAAGTTCGGTGACGTGATCCACGACATGCTCGACGCACTCGAGCTCGGCGACGATCGCGACACCGAGACCGACGAAGACGAGAACCAGGACGACAAGCAGGAAGGCGAGAACGATCAGTCCGGCGCCGAGGGCGAGCCGCAGGGCGAAGCCGCGCAGGAGATGAGCGCCGAGCAGGCCGAAGCGACCAGCGACGAGGTCAGCGACAGCCAGATGGAAAGCGCCCAGGCATCGACCTCCGACGCCTTTGACGATTCCGAACTCGGCGAGGACGAAACGCCGGGCGAAGCCACCCGCCCGCACAATCGCGGCGCCAACGAGCCGCGCGGGCCGGAGTATCACGCCTTTGCGCCGAAGTTCGACGAGATCGTCGCCGCCGAAGATCTCTGCGACCACGACGAGCTGGAGCGGCTGCGCAGCTATTTGGACAAGCAGCTGGCGCATCTGCAGGGCATCGTCGCGCGCCTCGCCAACCGGCTGCAGCGCCGGCTGATGGCGCAACAGAACCGCGCCTGGGACTTCGACCTCGAAGAAGGCATTCTCGATCCGGCGCGTCTGTCGCGCGTGGTGATCGATCCGTTCCATCCGCTGTCGTTCATGAGCGAGAAGGAAGCGACGTTCCGCGACACCGTGGTGACGCTGCTGCTCGACAACTCCGGTTCGATGCGCGGCCGCCCGATCACGGTGGCGGCGACCTGCGCCGACATTCTGGCGCGCACGCTGGAGCGTTGCGGCGTCAAGGTCGAGATCCTCGGCTTCACCACCCGCGCCTGGAAGGGCGGGCAGTCGCGCGAGGCCTGGCTTGCCGCCGGCAAGCCGGCCAATCCGGGCCGGCTCAACGACCTGCGGCACATCATCTACAAGTCGGCGGACGCGCCGTGGCGCCGGGCTCGCAAGAACCTCGGGCTGATGATGCGCGAGGGCCTGCTCAAGGAGAACATCGACGGCGAAGCGCTCGACTGGGCGCACAAGCGCCTGCTCGGCCGCCCCGAGCAGCGTAAGATCCTGATGATGATCTCGGACGGTGCGCCGGTCGACGACTCGACACTGTCGGTCAATCCCGGCAATTACCTCGAACGGCATCTGCGCCACATCATCGAGGAAATTGAGACCCGCTCGCCGGTGGAGCTGATCGCGATCGGCATCGGCCACGACGTGACGCGCTACTATCGCCGCGCCGTCACCATTGTCGACGCCGAAGAGCTCGGTGGCGCCATCACCGAGAAGCTCGCCGAACTGTTCAGCGAGACCGCCACCCCGGCCGCAACGCCGGGTCCGCGCCGGCGTCGTCTACACTCGTGAGCGCTCTTAGGCTGAGATGAGCCGATGAACGCTCCGCGGGGCGAGGCTGGGAAGCGGAGCGATCCCACGGCGACAGCCGTACCGGACTTCGCCACGACGACGCGCCGCAAGTTGCTTGCGGCCGGCTTGTCACTGGGCGGCGCCGCGGCGTTGGCCGGTTTCGCGCAGACCCTTGCGTTGGCGCAGGCCAAGCCTGTCGAAGCCGACGAGCTGACACCGCCGGCACCGCGTTCGATCGAGGTGCGGGCTCGCCCCATCGATCACTTCGATTTGCGCGATCGCGCCCATCGCCAATTCGGCGCGCTGCAGTTTCGCAGCGGCCTGATCCTGACGTCCGGCTTCCGCGGGTTCGGCGGGTTGTCCGCACTGCGCCTCGATCCCCGCGGCGAGCGGTTCGTTGCGATCAGCGACAAGGCAACTTGGTTCACTGGCCGCATCGTCTATGACGGAATTGCGCTGAGCGGTCTTGCCGACGTCGAAGCGGCGCCGCTGCTGGGCCCCGACGGCATGCCGCTGCGGTCGCGCAAGTGGTACGATAGCGAGTCGCTCGCGTTCGACGGCGGCACAGCCTATGTGGGCTTCGAGCGCGTCAACCAGATCGTCAAGTTCGACTTCGGCCGCGACGGCATCCGCGCGCGTGGCCAGCCGATCGCAGTGCCACCGGCGCTGCGCAAGCTGCCCAACAACAAGGGCATCGAATCGCTGGTGGTGGTGCCGAAGCCGCACGCGCTGGCCGGCACGCTGATCGCGCTGTCCGAACGCGGTCTTGATGCCGAGCGCAACACCATCGGCTTCCTGATCGGCGGCAAATCTCCCGGTCAGTTCTCGGTCCGCCGGACTGCCAACTACGACATCGCCGACGCCGCGCTGCTGCCGGGCGGCGAGCTGTTGATCCTGGAGCGCAAGTTTTCCTGGTTCGAAGGCGTGCATATCCGCATTCGCCGGATCGCACTGAGCACGATCGTCCCGGGCGCAACCGTGGATGGCCCAGCGATCTTCGAGGCCGACCTCGGCAACGAGATCGACAACATGGAAGGGCTCGACATCCATGTCGATGCCACCGGCGCGATCGTGCTGACGATGGTGTCGGACGACAATTTCTCGATGCTGCAGCGAACCCTGCTGCTGCAATTCACGCTGGAAGCCGACCAAAGCCGCTGATCGCGATTGCGCCGGTTCACGCCGGCCGTGCCGCCGCGGCCCTGCTCGGCTGGGCCGGCTCGGCGGCGGCGGTCGATCGCGCCGCTTCGGCCTCCTGGGCGGTCGCCAGGGCACGGCGGATCATCCGGGCGAGATCGCTACGCCGATACGGCTTCGACAGCAACAGCACGTCGGAATCGATCCGGTCATTATGGATCAGCGCGTTCTCCGAATAGCCGCTGGTGTACAGCACCCTGAGTCCCGGCCGACGCTTGATCATCTCGGCCGCAAGCTGCACGCCGTTCATCGGGCCGGGCATCACCACGTCGGTGAACAGCAGATCGAATGCGGTATCGCTCTCGCCGATCGACAGGGCTGCGGCGGCGTTACCGACCGACAACGTGGTGTAGCCGAGGCTCTTGAGCTGGGCGTTGACGTAGCTGCGCACCATGGCGTCGTCTTCGACCACCAGGATCGTCTCGGTACCACCGATCGCGTTCTGCTCGATGGCTGGCGCGGCCTCGGCGTCGACCTGGATCTGGGCTCGCGGCAAATACAGCCGGAACGTCGTGCCCTGCTCCTCCTCGCTGTCCAGCGTGATGTGGCCGCCGGACTGCTTGATGAAGCCGTACACCATGCTGAGGCCGAGCCCGGTGCCCTTGCCGACCTCCTTGGTAGTGAAGAACGGATCGAACACCTTGCTGCGGATCGACTCCGGAATGCCGCAGCCGGAATCCGTAATCGCGATCATCACGTAGTCGCCCGGCGCCAGATCACCGAACCGCTTGCCGAGATCCGGATCGACCACGACGTTGCTGGTCTCGATCGTGAGCTTGCCGCCCTTCGGCATCGCGTCGCGTGCATTCACCGCGAGATTGACCAGCGCCGATTCAAGTTGGCCGCGGTCGACATAGATCGACCACGTATCTGGCGCGAGCACGGTCTCGACTTCGATCGGCTCGCCGAGCGTCGGCCGCAGCAGGCTCTGCAGGCCCGACAGCAGCGCGTTGACCTCGGTTTCGTCGGGCCGCAGCGGCTGCTTACGCGCAAAGGCGAGCAGCAGCCGGGTCAGCTCAGCCCCCCGGTCGGCCGCCTCGCTGATCAGCTTGGCGATCGCCGCCAGATGCGGCTGGTCGGCGACACCGTCGCTGATGATATCGATTGTGCCGGTGATCACCGTCAGCATGTTGTTAAAGTCGTGGGCGATGCCGCCGGTCAGCTGTCCGATCGACTCCATCTTCTGCGATTGCCGCAGCTGCTCTTCGAACGCGATCTTCTCGGTCAGGTCGCGCATGAAGACGTTGACGACGAACCGCCCCTCGACCGGCAGCGCCGTCATCGAGACTTCGAGGGCGATCGGCGAGCCGTCACGCCGAACAGCTTCGATCTCGATGCGATGGCCCTGAATCACGCTCATGTCGTGTTCGATCGCTTCGATGAAGCGTCGATAACCGGTCTTGATTTCTCTGGTTTGATCCGGCGGGAGCGCTAGCTCGCCGAAATCCTGACCGATCGCTTCCTCGCGGCTCCAGCCCAGCATCGACTCGGCGTGCGGGCTCCAATCGGTGATCCGCCCCTGCGCGTCGAGCTGCACAAACGCGTCGAGCGCCGTATCGATGATCGCGCGCGACATCTGCTCGCTGCGGCGAAGCGCGTCCTCGGCCTTCTTGGTCTTGGTAATGTCGTGGTAAACCATCACGGCGCCCTGAATCTCGCCGGTTTCATTCCGCAACGGGCGGCCGTTCGCGATCAGATAGGAACGGCGCGTCGAGCCGATCGGCTGCACCGCGAACTCGAAATTGATGATGGTCTCGCCGCGATAGGCGCGGAGCAGCGGCGACTGATCCTGTGCCATCGGATTGCCGTCCGCATCGAACCGGTCGAACGATCGGGTGGTGTTGAACATGCCGACGCCAGACAGCTGGCCGAAGGTTTCCCGAGCGGCCGGATTGGTGAGAATCACCATGCCATTGGCATCGGCGACCAGCACCGGATCGACCATGTTGTCGATGGTGTTCTGCAGTACTTCAGCGATCCGCGAGCGCTGCTCGACTTCGGACGCCAATGCCTCCGCCTTGCGCTGAGACTCGGAAGCCATCCGCGTAAAAGCGTCGGCCAGCATGTTGATCTCGTGGCCACCGCCGGTTTTCACCTTGACCGGCACACCGCTCGATGAGAACGCGACGATGGAATTGGTGATCCGCACCAATGGCCGCGTCAGCGAGCGCGCCAGCGGAAACGCCATCAGCATCGCCACCAGGATCGCCACGGTGCCGCCCAGGATGGTGGAATTCCGCACCGCCGTTTGCACCGACGTCAACGACACGTAGGGCCGCATTTCCACCACCGCGAGCCTCGGCCCGTTCGGCAGCTCAGCCCAGTCCCACCCAGCGCCGAAGCGTTCGCCGGCGCTATCCGCGACCAGGGTCGGTGTATCGCCACCCTTGCGCAGAAACAGCAGTTCGGACATCCGCGGGAAGTCGTCTTGAATGAGACTTGGTTTGCCGAGGTCAAAGCCGAATTCACGCGACCGATCGGGATGCAGCAGGTAATCGCCATCGGCGTTGACGACGTAGATGATGCTGCTGCCGTCGGAGCTCTCGCGGATCCGCTCGAGCAGGCCGCGCAGATCGGTATTGATGACGAGGAGACCGAGCCGCGTGCCATCGGCCCCGTCGATCGGCGCCATGGTCCGCACCGTCGGCACGTAGGGTGTCTCGAGTCCGGTCGCAGTCTTGTTCAGCTCGACCTTCGACATCGCCACTCGGTTGGGCGGCAACGCCATGCCTTCCTTGAAGTACGTGCGATCGCCGCGGCGGGTCAGCTCGGACTGCGGCACGGCGCGGATGCTGTTGTTCGGACCGAGCCGATCGACCCGCACCAGCTCGCGGCCGCCGTCCTCCGGGCCGATCACGCGCAGAATTGCACAGCTCGGCTTGGCCACCAGCTCGGCGATGAAACGGGCTTCAATCCGCCTGCGCCAGTTCGCCGGCTCCTCACCGGTCGTCTGCAGGCTTTCGCGGCGGGCGGTGAGTAGGTCGCGCAATGCCGCCGAGGACTGT
Organism: Rhodopseudomonas sp. G2_2311; assembly: GCF_047501505.1. Lineage (NCBI taxonomy): Bacteria > Pseudomonadati > Pseudomonadota > Alphaproteobacteria > Hyphomicrobiales > Nitrobacteraceae > Rhodopseudomonas > Rhodopseudomonas sp. G2_2311. The sequence continues at coordinate 89,326 of NZ_JAZDRK010000002.1, read as the reverse complement.
GCTCCGACCGCATCGGCGTGCGTATTCTGCAGCGAGGTCTCGATCAGCAGCGCGTTGAGCTGAGCGTGGGTGTGAAGCCGCATCAGCGCCCGCGGCATCACCAGATCGACGACGTTCTGGTAGTTGAGAAATCCGAGGACCGCGGTGGTCACCAAAACCAGCGCTACCATGGCGAGGGTCAGCCGGGTCGACAGTTTCATGAAGGCCCCTGCGATGGCGACCGCACCGGCGCGCATGGAAGGGCGCCGGCGGCGGCTTTTGCTGCGGTATGCGCTCGAATGGGCGATCAGACCGACGTGAAGAAGTTGTGCGATCGGCCGATCGCTCCGTCACCTCGGGAAAGTACGTGATTCGAACGAAGGTATATTCCTGGTAGTGATACCGGGACGTCGCACCCTCGAATGCCGGTGGCCACGCAGGGGCCTGCGGCCGCCCATCCGGACCAGCACGCACGACAAAACGGCCGGGTCGAACGACCCGGCCGCCGAAATCTCAATCAGGCCTGAACTGGCGAAGCGGCGATCAGCTCGCCGCGGCAACCGGCGCGCCCGCCGTCTTCTTGGCGATCGCGCGCTTCAGCTCCACCGCCTTCGGCGACAGCTCGGCGTCGCGAGCCTTGAGCAGGTAGGCGTCGAGGCCACCGCGGTGGTCGACGCTCTTCAGCGCGTTGGTCGAAACCCGCAGCCGCACCGCGCGGCCGAGCGCGTCCGACAGGAAAGTGACGTTGACCAGGTTGGGCAGGAAACGCCGCTTGGTCTTGATGTTCGAATGGCTGACCTTGTGGCCGACCTGGGCACCCTTGGCGGTCAGTTCGCAGCGCCGAGACATGGCGAAAATCCTCTGTCATCCCCCGCCGGCCCACCAGCAGGCGCGGGGCTTCATCATTCGTCCGTTTTCAGGAACCGCGGACCTATAAAAGGGCTGGCGCGCAGCGTCAAGCGACGGCTGCGCCGGAACCCGAAAATGCCAAATCGGGAACTGCCGTGAGGTGCCCGGCGATACGCGGATTTGCGGGCACCATCAAGCATCTGGCACCATATAAAGGACGTAATCGGTTCCGACACCAACAAATCGGCCCGGTGCGAGTTGACCCATCGACGGCGCCTCCGCGCCAGGCAGGACATCGTTCGTGAACATCAGCAGCCGCCACATTGCCACTGTCATTCCCGCGGCGACCCGGTACGCGGGTCTGGGCGGGCTGCTGGCTGCCGCCGCGGTGCTGACGGCTGTTCCTGCGGCTGCTCAGGGCAAGCTCGACGCCCGCTATGAAGCGTCACTCGCCGGAATCGAGGTCGGCAAGGGCGCCTGGGTGATCCAGGTCGACGATGATTTCTATTCGGCGTCCGCGACCGGGACGACCTCCGGCGTGATGCAGGCGTTTTCCAGCGGTCACGGCCGCGGCGAAGCGCAGGGCCGGGTGATCAACGGCCAGCTGGTGCCCGGCAACTACATGGCCAGCATCACGGGCGGTAAGAAAACCGAAACCATCCGCATCACGCTCGCGAACGGCAACGTCAAAGAGTCGAGCATCGAGCCGGAGCCGCCACCGGACGACGACCGCATCCCGGTGACGGACGCGCATCGCCGCGGTGTGATCGATCCGATGACGGCGTCGTTCCTGCGGGTGCCGGGCACCGGCGACGTGCTCAGCCCAGACTCCTGCCGGGTGTCGACGCCGATCTTCGACGGCCGCATGCGATACGATCTGCGGATGGAGTACAAGCGCACCGAGACAGTGAAGGCCGAAAAAGGCTATCGCGGACCGGCGCTGGTCTGCGCGGTGTATTTCAACCCGGTGTCAGGCTACATTCCGGATCGTGCCGCGATCAAATATCTGATCAAGCAGCGTGACATGGAAGTCTGGCTGGCGCCGATCGCCGGCACCCGCGTTCTCGCGCCCTTTCGGCTGAAGATCCCGACGCCGGTCGGCAACGCGATGCTCGAAGCAACGCAATTCATCACCCAGGCCACACCGCCGAAGTCGGCGTCACGCGCGCAATAGAGCGCGGCCCCGCCTGCCTGCGATCGGCGGCGTTGAATCATGTTGACTCCCGTCGGAATCGCGGAACGCATGAACCGCGGCGAACTCACCCGGGCGAAGAGGATAATGGCCTGTCTTTTCACCTGATCTTGAGCGCGCGGCTGAGCCCTGTACGACATATTGCGTCAGCCACTCCCGACTCAGAACGAGTCAGCGATTCGGCCGCGTTTCGTTCCGGACTCGTTCCAGCCCTTAATCGGCGATTGCTGCGGCGTCGCGATGTGACACAGATCTGACCGCGACCACGCAGAAATCCACTCGAAATGCCCAACCTGTACTCTGAAGCGTTTACCAATGACCGCGTCCCCGGCGCCGGCGTGACCGCGGTGCTAGGCCCGACCAACACCGGCAAGACGCATCTGGCGATCGAGCGGATGGTCGCGCACCCGTCGGGCCTGATCGGTCTGCCACTGCGGCTGCTCGCGCGCGAGGTCTATAACAAGATCGTCGACAAAGTCGGCGCCAACGCCGTCGCGCTGGTGACAGGCGAAGAGAAGATCAAGCCTTCCAAGCCGCGCTACTGGGTCTCGACCGTCGAGGCGATGCCGCGCGATCTCGACGTCTCGTTTCTGGCGGTCGACGAAATCCAGATCGCGGCCGACCTCGAGCGCGGCCACGTTTTCACCGACCGGATTCTGCGTCGGCGCGGCCGCGACGAGACGCTGCTGCTCGGCGCCGCGACGATGCGGCCGATGATCGAGCGGCTGTTGCCCGGTGCCAGTATCGTCACCCGGCCGCGGCTGTCGCAGCTCGAATATGCCGGCGACCGCAAGCTGACTCGGCAGCCACGACGGACCGCGATCGTCGCGTTCTCGGCCGACGAGGTCTATGCGATCGCCGAATTGATCAAGCGCCAGCACGGCGGTGCCGCGGTGGTGCTGGGCTCGCTGAGCCCGCGCACCCGCAACGCCCAAGTGGCGATGTTTCAGTCCGGCGACGTCGATTACCTGATCGCCACCGATGCAATCGGCATGGGGCTCAATCTCGATGTCGATCACGTCGCGTTCGCATCCGACCGCAAATTCGACGGCTATCAGTTTCGCCGCCTGACCCCGCCTGAATTTGCTCAGATCGCCGGGCGCGCCGGCCGCGCCACCCGGGACGGCACCTTCGGCACCACCGGGCGCTGCGCGCCGTTCGAGCCCGAGCTGGTCAACGCGTTGCAAAATCACAGCTTTGAACCGGTGAAGATGCTGCAATGGCGCAACGCCGAGCTGGATTTCGCCTCGCTCGGCGCGCTGCAGGTGTCGCTGGCGGAGTCGCCCCGGCACGAGGCGCTAACGCGCGCCCCGGTCGCCGAGGATCTCCGCGTGCTCGACCACGTTGCCCGCGACCCCGAGGTGCGCGAAATCGCGCAGGGCAAAGCCGCGGTGGAGCGGCTATGGGATGTCTGTCAGGTCCCGGACTACCGTAAGATCGCACCAGCGGCTCATGCCGAGCTAGTGATCACGCTGTACCGGTTCTTGATGCAAAAGGGGCGGATACCGGATAGCTGGTTCGCTGCCCAGGTCGATCAGGCGGATCGCACCGACGGCGGTATCGACACGCTTTCCGCGAGAATTGCGCAAATCCGCACCTGGACCTTCGTCGCCAACCGGCCGGATTGGCTCGCCGACCCCGAATACTGGCAGGGCATCTCGCGCGACGTTGAAAATAAATTGTCAGATGCGTTGCATGAACGGCTCACGGAACGTTTCGTCGATCGCCGGACCAGTGTATTGATGCGCCGCCTGCGGGAAAACACGATGTTGAATACGGAAATTGGCAAGACTGGTGAGGTGATCGTCGAGGGCCACGTGATTGGCCGGCTCGATGGCTTCACCTTTGCGCCCGACGCGGCCGAGGCCGGCTCGGATGCGAAGGCGTTGCAGGCGACGGCGCAAAAGGCGCTAGCCGGCGAAATCGACGCGCGCGCCGAGAAATTGTCGAACGCACCGGACGATCAGTTCATCCTGACCTCAGACGGGACCATTCGCTGGACCGGCGATGCGGTCGCGCGGCTGGTGGGCTCGGACGACGTGCTGCGGCCACGGCTGCGGATCATCGCCGACGACCGTCTGGCCGGCGCGCCGCGCGAAGCGGTGCAGACCCGTCTCGACCTGTGGCTCAAGACACATGTCGAAAAGATCCTCGGACCGCTGTTCGAACTCGGCAAAGCCGAGGATGTCAGCGGCATTGCCCGCGGCATCGCCTTCCAGCTGATCGAGGCGCTCGGCGTGCTGGAGCGCGCCAAGATCGCGACCGAGATGAAGGATCTGGACCAACCGTCGCGCGCGACTTTGCGCAAATACGGTGTGCGGTTTGGCGCCTATCACATCTACTTCCCCTCGCTGCTGAAGCCGGCGGCGCGAGCGCTTGCCTCGCTGCTGTGGGCGCAGAAGCAGGACAATGTCGACCTTGCCGCGCTGTCCAGCGCGCAGCATCTCGCCGGCAGCGGCCGCACCTCGTTCCCGGCCGACAAGGCGCTGGATCGCGATGCCTACCGCACGCTGGGCTACCGGTTGTGCGGCGAACGCGCCGTCCGCGTCGACATTCTCGAACGTCTCGCCGACCTGATCCGCCCTGCGCTGGCGTGGCGTGAAGGCGCGCCCGGCGAGAAGCCGGCGGGTGCGTTCGACGGCCGCAGCTTCGTCGTCACCCAGGCGATGACGTCGCTGACCGGTTCGGCCGGCGAAGACTTCGCGTCGATCTTGAAGGCGCTCGGCTACCGCATGGAGCGGCGCCCGGCGCTGCCCCAGGCGCCCAAACCTGCCGAAGCTGCGGCTCCGGCCTCGACCGAGGCGGCGAGCACGACCGAAATGTCGGCTGAAGATCAGGCCATCCTGGCCGGCGCGATCGCGTTCGAGCCGTCGCCGGCCGACGGCGAGGCTGCCGAGCCTGCGCCGAGTGCCGACGAACAGCCCGTCGCCGAGCAGCCCGTAGCCGAGCAGTCTGTAGCTGTTGCAGCGGAGTTGGTTGCGGAAGCCACCAACACCGAGACTACGGAGCAGCCCGCTGCTGAAGCCGGCGAAGCCGCCGCGACCGAAGCGACCACAGCTGAAGCTTCGCCCGCAGCTGCCAGCGACGAAGCAGCGCCGGCCGCCAAGGCGGAGCCGGAGCTGGTTGAAGTCTGGCGTCCAGGTGGACGCTCCGACGAGCATCGGCCGCGTCACGATCGTAACCGCCATCGCAATCGTCCACAGCACGGCGCTCCTGCCGGCGCGACTGAAGGCGAAGCGGCCGAAGCCAAGGGTGACCGTGGTGGAGGGCGCGGCAAGGGTGATTTCCGTCGCAATCGGCGCGATCAGGAAGGTGAAGGCGGACGCCGCGAGGCTTCCGGCGAAGGACGCCCACCGCGCGAGCGCTTCAAGGGCCGCGACAAATTCCAGGACAAGTATCAGGGCGGGCCGAAGGGTGGCCGCGACAACCAGGGCGGCTCGCACCGGCAGGTGCATTCCAGCGCCCCGCGTGAGCGCGACCGGCCGATGGATCCGAATTCGCCGTTCGCCAAGCTCGCCGCGCTGAAGGAGCAACTCACCGCCGGCCGCAAGGACTAAGGCGCGCCGGCATAGCCAGTGGTTCGGGCTTGGAGCGTCAGCGTCTCGATAAATGGCTGTGGCATGCGCGCATCGTGCGCGCCCGCACCAGCGCTGCGGCTCTGGTCGAACGCGGCCACGTTCGCATCAATGGCGTGCGCGAGACCTCACCGGGGCATGGCATCAAGACCGGCGACGTGCTGACGATTGCGCTGGATCGTGGCGTGCGGGTGCTGAAGGTGGTTGGGTTCAGTGAGCGCCGCGGCGACGCCGAGTCGGTTACTGGACTTTATGCCGATCTCGGAATGCCACGGGAATAGGCATCGACACTTGCGGCTGCGGAGCTCCTGCGGTACGCAAACACTCAAAATTAGAACCGTTCCGGAGCGTTGGGATGACTTACGTCGTCACTGAAAACTGCATCAAGTGCAAATACACCGACTGCGTTGAAGTCTGCCCCGTGGATTGTTTCTACGAGGGCGAGAACATGCTGGTCATCCATCCGGACGAATGCATCGACTGCGGCGTGTGCGAGCCGGAATGCCCGGCGGAAGCGATCAAGCCGGATACCGAGCCGGGCCTCGAGAAGTGGCTTGAGCTGAATTCGGAATACGCCAAGACGTGGCCGAACCTGACCCAGAAGAAGGACGCTCCGGCGGACGCCAAGGAGTTCGACGGTCAGGCCGGCAAGTTCGAGAAGTACTTCTCTTCGGAGCCGGGTTCGGGCGACTAAGCCGAAGGTCTTGAGAAGGCCGGCTCAGCCGGCCGACCAGCTTAACCCTGTTGACGAGATGAGCCCCGGGGCACCGCCCCGAATGGGCTGGAATCGTCATAAATCATTGATTTTTGCGGGGAATGTGCTATATTTAGCACATTCGTCAACTCCGGCATGCCGTTTGCGGCCGGGAAGGGTTCCCCGTCAAAAGCAACGAACAGGGGCGTGGCGGTTCCACGCGCAGGCTGTGTCACAGAAAACGCGTAAAACGAGTGTTTCTTCAAAGGGTGCCAAGTCGGCATCTGCGGCCAGCCGCGGAGCCACAAAGAGCCGTTCGAAGGCTTCTGTCAAGGACACCCGGACAGCCGCCAAAGCGACCGCCGCAAAGGCTTCTGTTTCCAAGACCCAGACCAAGGCGGGCGCCAGCAAGGCGAGCGCCACCAAACACGCTACCGCAAAGGGGTCTGCTGCAAAGGCTTCGGCCTCTAAAGCTCCGGCCTTCAAGTCCTCGAAAATCAAAAGAAGTGAAATGCCAACCAAGTCTGCGAAAACTCCCGCCAAGCCGGCGGCCTCCAAGCCCGTCGCCGCACCCAAGCCGGCGGCGAAGCCTGCCAAGGCTGCCGTTGCCCCCAAGGCGGAGGTGAAGGCCGAGGTCAAGACCGAGGTGAAGGCGCCCGTTGCCAAGGCGGCGGTGAAGCCGGAAGTGAAGCAGCCGGTGGCGGCGTCCAAGCCGGCGGCCCCGGCGCAGGCGCGCGTCGAGGAGCCGAAGAAGGCCGTGACCCAGCGCCAGGGCTTCAAGGCCAACGAATTCGTGGTCTATCCGGCCCACGGCGTCGGCCAGATTCTGGCGATCGAGGAGCAGGAAATCGCCGGCGCCAAGCTCGAGCTGTTCGTCATCAACTTCATCAAGGACAAGATGACGCTGCGCGTGCCCACCGCAAAGGTCGGCAATGTCGGTATGCGCAAGCTGTCCGATCCGGCACTGGTTAAGAAGGCGCTGGAGACGCTGAAGGGCCGTGCCCGCGTCAAGCGGACGATGTGGTCGCGCCGGGCGCAGGAATACGAAGCCAAGATCAATTCGGGCGACATCGTTGCGATCGCCGAGGTCGTCCGCGACCTGTATCGCTCGGAATCGCAGCCGGAGCAGTCGTACAGCGAACGCCAGCTCTATGAAGCCGCGCTCGATCGTCTGTCGCGCGAGATCGCGGTGGTGCAGCACATCACCGAGACCGAAGCCGTCAAGGAAGTCGAGAGCCAGCTCGCCAAGAGCCCGCGCCGCGGCGCCAAGGCCGAGGCGGAAGCCGAAGCCGAGTCCGATGCGGATCTCGACGGCGATTCCGACGACGAGGCGGTGACCGACGAGGCCGCGTAAGCAGCCGCATTCGGTTTGAAAGCAAATCAGGCCCGGCCATCCAGCCGGGCCTTTTTCGTGGGCCAAGACCTGTTCATCGGTCAGTCGACGACGATCTTCACCAGCTCGCGCGGCTTGACCTGGGCGTGGGCGTCGAGGCCGTTGAGCACACGGAAGCGCTCCAGCGGCCGGTCGACGCCCGACATCCGGTGCGACAGCGACTCCACGGTGTCGCCGGGCTGCACGCTGATCACCTTGATGCGTAGCGGTCGCGCGGCCTGGATCTCCTCCAGCGACAGTCGCCGGAACGAATTCACCGTCTCACGCGCGTTGCGGTCGCTCTCGGCGGTGCGCTGCCGGGTCGCGAAGATGAAGCGATAGACGTCGCTGCCGAACCGCAACGCGTAGACCCTGAACTGCCACTGCTCGCCGCGCGCCGTCACCGACGCGGTCGGGAAGCCGTTGACGGTCAGTTCCTCGGTCGAGCTCTTGTCGACGTTCTCCATCCAGCCGGAGTTCAGATAGTCGGCGAGCGACTGCTCGGCCGGCACCCGGACGACGTCGAACCGCATCGCCTGATTGCCGCCTTCGCGTAGGCCGATCACCGCCTGTGCGGTGTTGTCGAGCGTGAACGAGTCCGGCACCTGGAAGGTGAAGCCGAGCTTGGGATGCAGGAAGCGCCGCCCGCGCACGAAGCCTTCGCTCGGGTCTTCGCCATAGACGATGTTGTCGATCGCGTTGAGATAGGCCTCGCGGTCGCGCTCGCCGCGTTCGCCACGCCAGCCACCTTGCGGCGCGGTGTATTGCCGGGCGTTGTTCTGGGCGTTGCTGACGCGCTCCGGCGTCGCCGGATGCGACGACAGAAAGTCGGTGCGGCTGTCGCCGGTGGCGCGATTGGCCTTGAGCGCCGCGTTGCGCTCCATCGCGGTGAGGAAGCGCGCCGCGCCATAGGGATCGAACTGCGCCCGCGCCGAGATGCCGATGCCGATGCCGTCGGCTTCGAGCTCCTGCTGCCGCGAGAAGCTCGCCATCGACAGCTTGGTCTTGGCCAGCGCCAGCGCCGTCATACCCGGGTCGTTGCCCATGTCGGTGACGACGCGCGCGACCAGCGCCGCCTGCCGTGCCTGGTCCTCGCGGATGGCGGCGTGCTTGGCCAGCACATGCGCCATCTCGTGCGACAGCACGGACGACAATTCCGATGTGTCAGTGGCGAGCGCGATCAGCCCGCGGGTGACGTAGAGCTGGCCGGTCGGCAGCGCGAAGGCATTGACGGCGCCGGAATTGAGGATCGTCACCTTGTAGGTCAGGTCGGGCCGATCCGACGCCGCCACCAACCGGTCGACGATGCCGGAGATTAGCGCTTCGAGCTTGGGGTCGTCATAGGCGCCCCCATAGGTCGCGAGGATGCGCTCGTGTTCGCGCTCGGCGGCGGGAGATTGGGCTGGTGGGCGGTTGGGTTTTGTGGGCGGGGCGGCGACGACCGGGCCGGTCTCGAACCTGGAAGGATCGCCGCAGCCGGCCAGCGTCAGGGCAGCACCCAGCAGCAGCCACGCCGCCACCTGGCGGCGGCCCTTGCGGAAGTTGCGCCGTGCTGCACCCCAATTCACGCGACTGCTCACTTTCGGGCCCTTCAGTCCCCGCCCGCTCGTTCGATCTGTCCCACGTCGCGCACCGCCATACTCGCCCCGGCCCGCTTTTCGACCCAGCCGCGCACCCGAATTCGTTGTCCTGTCAGAGACTTGGGTGCGAGCCCGGCGGCCTCGAACGACCCGATGATGCGCCTTGAAATAGTCACCGCAAAGCCACGAGTCCAGCGACCGCCAAAGTTGAGATAGACCGTCGAACCGACTTCCCGCACCGAGCTGATTCGGCCTTCGACCACGGTAAAGCGCCCTATCCAGGTCACCATATCGCCGGAATTTGCGGCGTTTTTTATGACATCCCTCGCCATCCAGATACCGACCGCCGCAGCGCGGGCGCCAGCTTCGGCCGCCAGCAGGTCCTTCCGGCAGTCCGCCGGGAGGACGTCGATCCCGACCAATGCACCACCCTCGGCCAGCAGCCGGCGCTGCACCAGCTCCCTGCCCGGCTCCGTCATGACGAAGGCCGATTGCCGGCCATAGCGGTCCGGCCCGTCGTCGGGCCCATGCAGCAATACCTTTCGGCCGAGCGTCAGGGCCGACAGGGCCGCGACCTCCGCGTCATATCGTTCGCGGCCCGGCTCGATTCCGGCGAGCCGGATTTCGCGGCCGTCGGCCAGGCGCAGCGTGCGCGGATCGATCACCGACGCCACCACGCCCTCGCCCAGCTCCGGCAGATCCAAACAGCCGGCCGCCCCGGCGCCGCCCGCCTGCGACAGCAGCACAGCACCGCCGCAGATCGCGGTCAGCCACCAAGCGCTGTTTCGCCGAAATGCCATCGAGACCGCCGTGCTGATTCGGGTTCGCCGCAACCATCACGAAGACTAGCGATCCGCGCGACCCCGGCGAAGTGGAATGGCTATCGGTCTCGGTCGAGACGCTGATCGTTATGCGACGGGCCGATGAGCGATATCGCAGGCCCGTGCAGCGCGTATCGCGCGGGCCCCGCAGTCGTAATCGCGCGGCTACTAATCGCCTCAGATGCATCACGTGTAGTAACAAGCCTCTGCACGCGCAGACTCATTCCACTCGCCGGAAAACGGCGTCGCTTGCCGCGCAGCAGGCGATGCGGCATGATCGCGCCCAATCATCAGAAGCGCCGCGATCATGATCGGCGCTCGCCAGGGAGGATGTCTTGAAGCCGTTCCGCAGCACTCTACTCGCATGTCTGTCGATCGCAGCGATCACCGCCGCGCAGGCGCAATCGCAGCCGCCGCTGAAGCTCGGCGCAATCCTCGACATGTCGGGCCTTTATGCCGACATCACCGGAACGGGCAGCGAGACTGCGGCCAAGATGGCGGTGGAAGATTTCGGCGGCACGGTGCTGGGGCGCAAGGTCGAGATCATCGCCGCCGACCATCTCAACAAGGCCGATCTGTCCGCCAACATCGCCCGCGACATGCTCGACAATCAGGGCGTTGAAGCGATCATCGACGTCGCCGCCTCGGCGACCGCGCTGGCCGCCGCTGAGATCGCCAAGGCCCGCAACAAGATCATCATGTTCTCCGGCCCGGGCTCGATCCGGCTCAGCAACGAAGCCTGCGGCCCCTACACCGTGCACTACGTGTTCGACACCTTCGCGCAGGCCAACACCACCGGCCTTGCGGCGGTGAAGCAGGGGCTCGACACCTGGTTCTTCCTGTCGGCCGACTACGCGTTCGGCCAGGACCTCGAGCGCGACACCACCAACGTCATCAAGGCGTCGGGCGGCAAGGTGCTGGGCAGCGTCAAGCATCCGCTCAACACCTCCGACTTTTCCTCATTCCTGCTGCAGGCGCAAAGCTCGAAAGCCAAGGTGATCGGCCTCGCCAATGCGGGCGGCGACACCATCAACGCGATCAAGCAGGGCGCCGAATTCGGCATCACCAAGGGCGGCCAGAAGATCTCGCCGCTGCTCGCCTTCATCTCCGATATCGACAGCGTCGGGCTGGAAACCGCGCAGGGCCTGATCCTGGCCGAAGCATTCTATTGGGATCTCAACGACGAGACCCGTGCGTTCTCCAAGCGCTTCATGGAGCGCACCAAGCGGATGCCGACCTCGGCCCAGGCCGGCCTGTACTCCGAAACGATGCACTACCTGCAGGCGGTCAAGGCGGCCGGCACCACCGATGCAGCTGCGGTGACCAAGAAGATGAAAGAAATGCCGATCAACGACTTCTTCGCCAAGAACGGCAAGATCCGTGAGGACGGCCGGATGGTGCACGACATGTACCTGTTCGAGGTCAAGAAGCCGTCGGAATCGAAGGGCCGCTGGGACTACTACAAGCTGCTCGCGACCGTCCCGGGGGATCAGGCGTTCCAGTCGCTCGCCGATTCCCGCTGCCCGCTGGTGAAGAAGTAGCTCGATCAACACCGTCATCGCGAGGAGCGCAGCGACGAAGCAATCCAGCTCAGTGCACGGCGCTGGATTGCTTCGCCTTCGGCTCGCAATGACGGACTACCCATAGTCCGAGACCGCGCCGAGGCGCGCGTCATCCAGACAGGCGCTGGGGCACAACGAACAACAACAAGGATCCGCCATGACCGACATCGTCCTGCAAGATCTCGACCGCGGCCTGCTCACCATCACGATGAACCGTCCCGAGCGGCGCAATGCGCTCAATCAGGACATGATCCGGGGCCTGGTCGAGGCGGCGCATCGCGCCAAGGACGATCCGGACGTCCGCGCGGTGCTGCTGAAGGGCGCCGGCGGCACGTTCTGCGTCGGCGGCGACGTCAAGTCGATGGCGGCTGCGGGTGCTCCGCCGCCGCTCGAACAGAAGGTGGCGAACCTCCGCCGTGGCATGGAGGTGTCTCGTATCCTACATCAGATGCCGAAGCCGGTGGTGGCGCAGATCGACGGCGCGGCCGCCGGAGCAGGCCTGTCGATGGCGCTCGCCTGCGATCTGCGGGTGGCGGGCGCGTCGGCCAAGATCACCACCGCCTTCGCCAAGGTCGGGCTCTCCGGCGACTTCGGAGGCACGTACTTCCTGACGCATCTGATCGGCGCCGCGAAGGCCCGCGAGCTGTATCTCACCTCGCCGGTGCTGACCGCCGAGCAGGCGCAGGCACTCGGCATCGTCAGCCGCGTAGTCCCCGACGCCGAGGTCGAATCCGCTACGCGCGAGCTTGCGCTGTCGTTGGCACAGGGCCCGACCGTGACGCTCGGCTACATCAAGACCAACATCAACAACGCCGAAACCCTGTCGCTCGAAGCCTGTTTCGACGGCGAGGCGCTGCATCACTCGCGCTGTGCCGAGACTGCCGACCACAAGGAAGCCGCCGCCGCCTTCGTCGAGAAGCGCGCGCCGGTGTTTCAGGGCCGCTGACGATGGCGCCGTTCCTCCGCCTGCGCCAGATCTGCCTCGTCACTGAGCCGATCGAACCCGCTGCCTCGCGTCTCGCCACGATCCTCGGGCTGAACATCTGCTACCGCGATCCTCACGTCGGCAAATACGGCCTCGAGAACTTGCTGCTGCCGGTCGACGCGACGCTCTTGGAAATTGTCTCACCGACCCAGCCGGGCACCGCGGCGGGCCGCTTCCTGGAGAAGACCCAAGGCCGCGGCGGCTACATGGCGATCTTCTGTTGCGACGATCCCGACGCCCGCGGCCGTCACGCCGCCAGCCTCGGGGTTCGCACCGCCAATGTGATCGATCACGCGCCGTATCGCGGCGTCCAGCTCCACCCGCGCGACTGTCGCGCCGCCTTCATCGAGCTGAACCACACTGCAGGCAGCGACAACATTCGCGGGCCCTACCCGCCGGCGGGTCCGGATTGGGCCAAGGCGATCCGCACCGACACCACGCAGGCGCTGACCGCAGTCGAGATGCAAAGCCCCGATCCGGCCGATCTCGCCGCGCATTGGGGCCGCATTCTCGAACTGCCAGTGGAAACGGATGCAGATGGCGTCGCCGAACTGCGCCTGCCGAACGCCACGTTCCGGTTCGTGCAGGGCGCCAGCGAGGCGATGACGGCGCTGACGTTTAAAGTGACGGATGCGGAGAAGGTTCGCGCAACCGCACAGGCGCAGGGCGTGCCGCTCACCGCCAACGGCTTCCGCCTGGCAGGCGTCGAGTTCAGGCTGACCGCCTAACTACGAGTCATTCCGGGGCGCTCGCAAAGCGAGCGAACCCGGAATCTCTGGCGTCCATCAAGGTGCGAAATAACTTCGGGATTCCGGGTTCGCGCTGCGCGCGCCCCGGAATGACGACGTGGGGCCGACGAGAGTTTTGCCCTACCGTCCCTTGAAATGCGCGACGCGGCGTTCTTCGGTGGCTTTGACGCCTTCCTTGAAGTCTTCGGTGGCGCGCAGGCGGGTCTGTTCGGCGAGTTCGTGCTTGGTGGCTTCCATCACCCGGTCGGCCAGGCCGGCGCGCATGGTGGCGCGGGTCGACAGCAGGCCGAGCGGCGAGCATTCGGCGATCTCGCGGGCGAGCTTCAGTGCGCCGCTGCGCACCTCGTTGATCGGCACCAGCACGTTGGCCAAGCCCATCTGCACCGCTTCTTCGCCGGTGACGCGGCGCGAGGTATAGAACATCAGCTCGGCGTTGTTCTTGCCGATCAGTTCCGGCAGCGTCACGGTGAGGCCGAAGCCGGGATGAAACCCGAGCTTGGTGAAGTTGGCCGAGAACCGCGCCTCGGCGCAGGTGACGCGGAAGTCGGCCGACACCGCGAGGCCCAGTCCGCCGCCGATCGCGGCGCCGTGCACCGCTGCGATGATCGGCTTCTTGGCGCGGAAGATCCGCACCGCCTCGTAGTACAGATGACCGATCTCGCCGAGGCTGTCGGCCGGATCGCCCTTCGCCGCCGCCGGGTCGGCTTCCTGCCTGGCCGGATCGCCGAAATTGGCGCCGGCGCAGAACGCCTTGCCTTGCGCCGCCAGCACGGTGGCGCGCACTTGCGGATCGGCGTCGATCTCATCCAGCGCGTTGGCGATCTGCCGGATCAGCGAGATGTCGAAAAAGTTCAGCGGCGGCCGCTGGATCTCGATGGTGGCGACATGGCCGTTCTTTTCGACCGCGATATCGGTGTAGCTGCTCATGATTGATCCTCGATCGTTCGATGCGCGCCGGCGTCAGCGCAGGCCGAGCCCGCGGGCGATGATGCCGCGCAGCACCTCGGTGGTGCCACCCTGGATGGTGAGCTTCGGCGCCAGCTTGGTGGCGAACGCCGTCAGCTCGTCGAGCGTGGCATGGTTCGATGCCTCGCCGTCGACGAAGGCGGCGAGTTCACGCACCCGGTGCGGCAACTGCTGCTCCCAGATCGTGCCGATGTCCTTGACGATCGAAGCTTCCACCACCGGCTCCTTGCCGGCCTGCAGCATGCCGGCGACCGACACCGACATCCGCCGCATGGTGTGCAGTTGCGCCACCAGCCGGCCGATACCCTCGGCGCCGCGGGTGTCCGGATCGGGACCGAGCGCGCGCACCAGTTCGGTGAGCACGTAGTAGGTCTCGAGAAAGCGTTCCGGCCCCGAACGCTCGTAGGCGAGTTCGGAAGTCGCCTGCTTCCAGGCGCCGTCGACCTCGCCGAGCAGATGATCGTCCGGCACGAACACGTCGGTGAACACCACCTCGTTGAATTCGTACTGCCCGGTGATCTGCGCGATCGGGTTCACCTTGATGCCCGGCGACTTCATGTTGACCAGGAATTGGGTCAGCCCGTGGCGGCGGTTTTCCTTGGTCGGCGGCGAGGTGCGGAAGATCGCGATCATGTAGTCGGCGATGTGCGCCGAGGTGGTCCAGATCTTCGAGCCGTTGATCAGGTAGCCGCCGTCGGTCTTGGTCGCCTTGGTCTTGGCAGCGAACAGATCGGAGCCGGAATTCGGCTCGCTCATGCCGATCGCGAAGCACAATTCGCCGCGGCAGATCCGCGGCAGAATGTCCATCTTGATGTGCTCGGGCGCGTATTTCAGCAGCACCGGTCCGCTCTGGCGATCGGCGACGAAGAACCGCCGGGTCGGCGCATTGGCGACACGCATCTCTTCGGTGACGACGTAGCGCTCCAGGAAGGTGCGCTCGTGGCCGCCGTATTTCTTGGGCCAGGTCATGCCGAGCCAGCCACGCTCGCCGACGCGGCGGGAGAACTCAGGCGCGTCGGAATCTTCGCGCTGCGGCTTATTCGGATCGAAGGTGCCGGCGGCGATCTCTTCGGCAAGGAAGGCGCGGACTTCCTTGCGCAGTTCTTCGCAGACGGGCGGCAGGCGGATCGGATCGAAACGGAGGGCGGCGGTCATCGCATTATCTCGCTACGTTGATGCGGTCAGCGCGAAGCGACCAGCGGCCACAAATCATCGGCGCCGCGCGCCGCGACCATGCGGCCGAGCTCGACCGCCCAATGGCTCTCGTTGCCGAAATCGTCACGCCAGGCGAGCGCGCGCAGGCTGAAGCGATGCAGGATGTGCTCGCGGGTGAAGCCGATCGCGCCGTGCACCTGATGGGCGATCGCCGCGCCTTTCTCAGCCGCTTCAGCGCAGCGGATTTTGGCCGCACTGGCTTCGAGGAACACGGCGTCGTCGAAGCCTTCGGCGCTGCTGATCGCATCGGCCGCGGAAGTTGCGGCGGCCAAGGCAGCCGACGTCTCGCCGGCGAGCTTCGCCAGATTGTGCTGCACCGCCTGGAATTTGCCGATCTTCTTTTCGAACGCGACGCGCTCATTGGCGTAAGTCACGCTGCGGTCGAGCAGCGTTTCCAGCGCGCCGGCGATCTGCAGGCTGCGCGCGACGGCGCCCATCAGCATCAGCGAAGTCTGATCGAGCCCTTCGGGGGCGGGCGCCGTGGTAATCGGCGCGACCTTGTCGAAGGTGACGACATCCGACGCATCGCCCCCAAGGCCGAGGCCTTTGTCGATCCGACACGCGGACGCCGGCACCAGCGCGATCTTCGCGCCGGCGGGGCTCTGCGCCAGCACGGCGATATGCTGCGCGTCTTGCGCGAACGGCACGCTGCGCGCGCGACCCGACAGCTTGCCGTCGGCATCGAGCGTGAGGCGATCTTTCGGATGGGCAGGCGCGATCGTCATGGCGCCTTCCGGCGCGGCGATCTTGCCCTGCGCCAACAGCCAGCCGGCCAGCATGGTCTCGGCGAGCGGCACTGCGAGGCCGGCGCGGCCTGCTGCGTTGAGGACACCGAAGCCTTCGGCAAGGCTCGCGCCCGAGCCGCCGAATTCCTCCAGCACCCATGACAGCGGCAGCCCGGATTCACTCAGCGCCTGCCACAGCGGCGCCTTCCAGGTTTCGGCTTTGTCGGCGTTGATGGTTTGCGCATCGGCGAGGTCGGCGAAGATCTTCTCCGCGGTCTCGACCACGATATTGTCGGTCTCCGTCACGGCGTTTCCCGGTTGCGCACTCAGCTCCCGGCGGATCGCCAAGCATGTGTGCTGGTCTTGTTGTTGCGCGGCATGATGCGGAAAAGCTGAAACGAACACAAGCGCAGCCGGCACGGGGCGGATTGCGCGCCGGACATGGTCGAAACCCCTCACGCCGTAGGCTTATTCCGCATCATGGGCTTTGCCGGCTTGCTCTCGATATCGCAACCGATATGGTTGCGGCGACGCGGCGAAGCCGGTTCGATGCAAAGGGAGTGAAGATGTCAGACGGACTGAACGTAATCGTCACCGGGTCGGCCTCGGGCCTCGGCGCCGCGACCGCCAAGATCCTCGCCAAGGACGGCGCGCGGCTGGTGATCAACTACGCATCGAGCAAGGACGACGCAGAAAAGACCGCCGAAGAGTGCCGCAAGCTCGGCGCCGCCGAAGTGATCGTGGTGCAGGGCGACGTCGCCAAGGACGAGGATTGCAAACGCATCGTCGAAGCCGCTGCCCCCTGGGGCAAACTCGACGCGCTGGTGAACAACGCCGGCACCACCAAGCACGTGGCGCATCATCTGCTCGATCAATTGTCGGCCGACGACTTCCAGCGGATCTACGCGATCAACACCATCGGCCCGTACCAGATGGTCCGCGCGGCGCGCGAGCTGCTCATCGCCGGCGCCAAGGCGGCCGGCCGTGCTGCGGCGGTGGTCAACGTCTCGTCGGTCGCAGGCATCAGCGGCATCGGCTCGTCGATCGCCTATGCGGCCAGCAAGGGCGCGCTCAACACCATGACGTTGTCGCTGTCGCGCGCGCTGGCGCCGAATATCCGCGTCAACGCGATCTGCCCCGGCTACATCGACACGCCGTGGTTCACCAAGGGCCGCGGCGCCGAGGAAGCCAAGCAGGTGCGCGACATGGTGGTGTCGCGCGTGCCGCTGAAGATCGCCTCGACCGCCGAAGACATCGCCGAATTGGTCTGCTTCCTGGCAACGCCGAAATCGAGCAGCATGACCGGCGAACTGGTGCGGATGGACGCCGGCATGCACCTGGCCGGCTGACGTCACATCCGCAGGCAGCAGTGAGCGGCCCGGCAAACCGGCCGCGACAGTCTCAGCGCGGATCGTAGGGATAGCGATTGCCGGGATCGGAGATCACCCGCCGCGCCACCAGCCTGTTCCAGATGAACAGCACAGCCACCGCGCCGATCGTCGCGGTGATGAAGCCGGCGCCCTGATTAGGGCCGTAGTGCCCG
This sequence comes from Rhodopseudomonas sp. G2_2311, assembly GCF_047501505.1. Classification (NCBI taxonomy): domain Bacteria; kingdom Pseudomonadati; phylum Pseudomonadota; class Alphaproteobacteria; order Hyphomicrobiales; family Nitrobacteraceae; genus Rhodopseudomonas; species Rhodopseudomonas sp. G2_2311. The sequence goes on along the minus strand of NZ_JAZDRK010000002.1, from coordinate 71,519 downwards.
ATCATCTGCCCGACTGCGGTCGCAAGGAACGCGCCAGCGATGCCGAGGACCGTGGTGAGCACGAAGCCCTGCGGATTGTTCGGCCCCGGCGACAGCACCCGCGCGACGATGCCGGCAATAAAGCCGACCAGCAGAATCCAGAGTAACCCGCCCATCTTCCGTATCCTTTCTCACGGTCCGCTCCGGACCGCTCGCAACCAAAGCAACTACAACCCGGCCGCTGCCGATCAGATCCAGCGCGACGCTTCGTCGTCGGTCGGCAGCCGCCCGTCCGGGGTGAGCTGGTCGACTACGTCGGGCAGATAGCGACTGAGGCCGTCGAGCAGTTCGTCGCGCGACATTCCGGTCTGCCGGGTCATCGCGTCGATCTGCTCAGAGCCGAGCGCGTTGGCGAGATCGCTCGGGCCGATCTGCTGGTTGGGGCCGTGACCGACCCAGGAGTTGGCGGCATCGCCGAGACCATTGTGCTGGAGCTGCCGCAGCAGATCGCCGAGTCCGCCCGACAGCACGCTGCCGGCCGCACCGCCGAGCACCAGGCCTCCAAGACCGCCCTTCAGGAAGTCACCCCAACCACCGCCGGTATTCGCGGGCGGAGGCGCCGGCACCGGGCGCGGCTGATTGGCCGGCGCAGCCTGCGGCTGGCCGCTGGTCATATGTCTGTAGGCCTTCCACGCCAGCAACGCGAGAATCGCCATGGTGAACTTGGACATGCCGCCGCTTTTGTCCTGCGGGTCGGCCGGGCCGCGCGGGCCGTTCTGCATGCCGTTGAGGATGTCGAGCAAACCCATCGAGACCTCCTATGTGGTGCCGGCACGGCGCCGCTCCGGCGCGGCGCTCCCGGCCGGCATCACAACGTAGGAAGGGGTGATGGAGTTTCCAAGGCGGACCCGGCGGTCGCGCCGAATCCGAAAACCGTACCTGTCGCTCAGCTGGTGATGCGCGCGTCGGCGACTGCCTTCTTGAACAACGCGTTCATCGCTTCGGCGATACCCTGGGTGGGACTGACCTCGAAGTAGAAGCCCGGCGACGCGCAGGCTTCCATGTTCTGCGCGATCTCGCTGTTCGGCGACGGGCCGTAGGGGCCGGCGTTGAACGGCGCGATCCACTGCTTGTACCAGTCGTTGCTCGGCAGGTTGAGATAGGTGGTGTACAGCACCGCGATCTTGACGCCGCGATCCTTCAAGGTCTTGCACAACGCCGGATTGATCGGCGACTGGCAGCGGTTGCCGGTCTTCGGCTTCAGGCAGCTCGGATTGTATTCGTCGGCGACGCCGTCCGAGACAAAGAACAGATATTTCTGCGGCGAGCCGGACACGCCCGAGCCGGGCGCGCTGATCTCTTTGTTGATGGCGGGAAAGATCGTCGTGTAGCTGGTGTCCTGATCGTTGTTGTCGTTCTGACCCTTCACCGTCATCAGGTCGATCGCGCTCGCCGCGGTCTTGGCACTCGACAGGCTCGCCGATAGCGAGAACAGGTTGCGCAGTCCGGCAGACTGGGCCGACGCGCCGAAATCGTAGATCGCCATGCGGAACTGATTGGAGTAGGTCGCGGTCGCGTTCGCGGTGTCCATCAGTTGCTGCGTGGCGCTGCGCAGCACGTCGATCCGGGTGGTGATACCGAGCGACTTGGCCAGATTGTAGTAGTTATTCTTGTTGTTGACGTCGTGACAGGCGAACGCGCAGTGATCGTCCGACGACTTGTTGGCGGTGGCCGCGATCATCGCCGACACATCGTTGGGGGTGGCGCCTACACCCATCGACGGTGAATTGTCGAGCAGCAGATAGAAATCGATGTATTTCGGCATGCTGGCGGTAGCGGTGGACGTGCCGCCCACCGTCATGGCCGACATCCCGACCACCTTCACGAACATCGTCGAGATCTGGGCTGAAAACGTGACCTGCGAGGTGACGACGTCCGACGCCTTGGTCACCGTCGCCGATGAGCTGGCGAGGGTGTAGCCGGTCAGGCCGTTCAGATTGCCGTTGAAGATCCGCAGTGCGTCATCCGCACCGGACGAAATCACACCATCGCCCGACATCGCTCCGGCGGCCACATAGGCCGGCGAGGTCCGCGACACCGCACCGACCGAGGCCGCATCCGCGGCGGCCTGCAGCTTGCTTCGCAGCGCATTGGCGCGGCTATAATCGACCGCGCAGCCGATTGCGGAGATCAGCGGAACCAATACCAGCGCAAAAATCACCGCGATATTGCCGCGCCGGTCACGAGAAAAGCGAGCTATCGACCTCGAAAACGTCATGGGTACGCCCGACTAACACAGCCGGGCGCAAACCTAACGGGGGCCGCCTAAGCAAGATTTAAAGTCTATGACGAAACAACGGCTGAAGCCGGCGCCGGGCGACAATCGGGTGGAGCCCGATCGCGGTCAGCAAGCCCGACTTCCGGGTGGCGATCGGACCGCCGCTCTGCTATGGGAGGCTCCTGCTCGCGGCCCTGGCCGCAGCCGGACGGTCCCGTAGCTCAGCCGGATAGAGCGGCGGTTTCCTAAACCGTAGGTCGGATGTTCGAGTCATCCCGGGATCGCCAGCTTTGCTCCCCGGCACGGCTGGCCGGCACGAGGCCGGCCAGGTCGACGGGCAAGCCCCCCTTCGCTCACACCTTCACCATCCGCTTGCCGCGGTTTTCGCCGGCCAGCAGGCCGATCAGCGCCTGCGGGGTGTTCTCCAGGCCGTCGATGACGTCCTCCTGCACCTTGAGCTTGCCGCTCGAGACCCACTCCTGCAGCTTGGCGACCGCTTCGTCGCGCTGATCCATGTAGTCCATCACGATGAAGCCCTGCATGATCAGCCGCTTCACCACGATCAGGCCGGGGATGCCGCGCGGCCCGGTGGCCGAGGGGGTGCGGTCGTATTGCGAGACCGCGCCGCAGCAGGCGATCCGGCCCTTCAGGTTCATCTGCGGCAGGCAGGCTTCGAGAATGTCGCCGCCGACATTGTCGAAATACACATCGATGCCGTTCGGCGCCGCGGCGCGCAGCGCCTTGAACAAAGCTCCGTCCTTGTAGTCGACCGCGGCATCGAAGCCGAGCTCGCTCACCAGCCAGTCGCACTTCTGCTTGCCGCCGGCGATACCGACGACGCGGCAGCCTTTGATCTTCGCAATTTGGCCGACGATCGAGCCGACCGAACCGGCCGCGGCCGACACCACCACCGTCTCACCGGCGCGCGGCTTGCCGATGTCGAGCAGCCCGAAGTAAGCGGTCAGGCCGGCGATGCCGTAGACGCTGAGCAGATGCGTCATCGGCTCGACCTTGGGCAGCTTGGCGAGATGCTTGGCGGGCAGCGCCGCATAGTCCTGCCAGCCGGTATCGGCAAACACGAGATCGCCCGGCGCCAGGCCCGGCGCTTTCGAACTCACCACCTCGGCGACGCTGCCGCCCGGCATCACGCTGTCGGTTTCGACCGCGGCCCGATAGGTCGCGCCCTGCATCCAGGCGCGGTTAGCGGCATCAAGCGAGATGTAGCGAACCTTGACCAGCGCCTCGCCGTCTTTCGGCTCGGGAATCGGCGATTCCGCCAAACGGAAATGCTCCGGGCCGAGTTTCTCCTTCGGCTTCTCGATCAGCAGGATCTGGCGGTTGACGGTCGCGGTCATGAGCTTCCTTGTTGCTTGATGGGAATGCGGACGCGACGCGATCTTAGTTGATCCGCGGCGAAAGGAAATCGGCGACGCCGAAGGCCGTGCTGTTAGATCGCCATCGCCTGCATCACGCGATCGAGCGCGCGGGTGTAGACCTGCCGGGCGACGTCCGGAAACCGGCGGCTGAGCGATTCGATCATCACGCCCGAATTGATCTCGAGCACGCGGGGGCCTTGCGCGGTCCACACCACATCGACGGCGCCGAAGCCAAGACCGATCGCACCGGCCGCTTCGGCCGCAAGCGCGACGCAGCTGTCGCGCAGCTCGCCATCGCCGAGTAGTTCGGGCTCCGCGCCGAATTCGAGATTGTGCCGCCAATCGAGCCGGAACTGCGCGCCGGCCGGCACCACGGCATCGAGCGCAGCGTGATCCGCCGGCAGGTTCGCCAGCACGGCGCCGAGCCGGTCCGCCGGGACCGCGTCGAGCAGAAGTTGCAACGCGCTGCGCACGCCGTCGCCGCTGATCGCCGGCCGCTTCTTTTCGTAAACCACCAGCGGCGCCCGATCGAGCAGGATGACGCGGACTTCGCGGGCGATGTCGAAATACGGCGCGATCGCCAGATTTTGGTTAGCGGCCAAGATGGCGGTCGCGGCGCGCTCGAGCTCGAGCTCGGTGGTCGCTTTGAAGACCAGATGTCCGCAGGTGCCTTCGTTCGGCTTCAGCACGAGTCCTGCGGGATTGGCACGCAGCATCTCCAGCATCGCCGACCAGTGGCCGCTGCTCGGAACGTACTTGAAGTGTTCGTGATTCATGAACAGCCGATGCGGCACGCAGGCAATGCCGGCCGCACCGAGGATGTCGGCGGTCGCCGCCTTGTCATTGGCGAGGCGGTGCGTCACCGAGCTGTTCAGACCGAAATCGTAACCATAGATGAAGTGCCGGGCGTCCCCCTTGCTCAGCACGATCAGCCAGCCGTCGAGCCCGAGCGTGACGTCGACGCCGCGCGCGCCGCAATAGTCTTTGACGATCCGGACGATCACGCGGTCGGCATATTGCATCGGGGGTCTCGTCAACAGGCGGTGACCGGCGCGGCGGACGGCTGCCGGCGGGGGCGCGGTGGGATCGCTTTGCAGCGGCGAAATGTCAAGCCGAACCGCATCGCCCGACACTCAGGGCGCCAGCCATCGTCACAGGATTGCGACCGCGGCGTGACCGGATGATCGCGGAAGCTCCGAGGTTATCGAGGCCGGCGCGCCGTGCTATACCGCGGCCCGGTCGCCGCACTCACACGCACGGGGCTCCCCGCTGCGGCGGCTGATCGAACGTCCGTCCTGCCGACCCCCGCGGGGATTCCATGGAAACGCTGCTGCTTCCGCTCTCGCCGCGCTACATCGTTCTCACTGTCTGCGCCGTCCTCACCGCTCTCCTCGCCGCACTCGCAGCGTTCGACGCCCACACGCCGCTGTTCGGCGTGGTGCTGGTGCCGCTGCTGGTGTTCGGGGCGCTGACGCTGCTCGGCATCCACGATCTGTTGCAGACCAATCACGCGGTGCTGCGCAACTATCCGATCTCGGCGCATCTGCGCTTCCTGCTCGAAGAAATGCGCCCGGAGATGCGGCAGTACTTTTTCGAGAGCGAGAAGGATGGCAAGCCGTTCAGCCGCGACACCCGCGCGCTGATCTATCAGCGCGCCAAGATGGAACTCGATAAGCGTCCGTTCGGGACTCAGAAGGACGTCTATGGCGACGGCTATGAGTGGATGCACCACTCGGTGGCGCCGCGGCCGCATGCCGACGAGCCGTTCCGGATCACGATCGGCGGACCGGATTGCGCCAAACCTTATTCCGCCTCGGTGTTCAACATCTCGGCGATGAGCTACGGCGCGTTGAGCCCGAACGCGATCCGCGCGCTCAATGCCGGCGCCAAGAAGGGCGGCTTCGCGCACGACACCGGCGAAGGCGGCGTCAGCCCGTATCACCGCGAGCACGGCGGCGACCTGATCTGGGAAATCGGCTCCGGTTACTTCGGCTGCCGCACCCGCGACGGCCGGTTCGATCCCGAGGCGTTCGCCCGGGTCGCGGCCGACGACCAGATCAAGATGGTCGAGCTGAAGGTCAGCCAGGGCGCCAAGCCGGGCCATGGCGGCGTGCTGCCGATGGCCAAGATCTCCGAAGAGATCGCGCAGATCCGCGGCGTCGGCATGGACGAAGACTGCGTCTCGCCGCCCTATCACAAGGCGTTCTCGACGCCGATCGAGATGATGCGGTTCATCGCCGAGATGCGCCGCCTCGCCGGCGGCAAGCCGGCCGGCTTTAAGCTCTGCATCGGCCACCCGTGGGAATTCCTGGCGATCTGCAAGGCGATGCTCGCCACCGGGATCTATCCGGACTTCATCGTGGTCGACGGCAAGGAGGGCGGCACCGGCGCAGCCCCGCTGGAATTCATGGACCACCTCGGCATGCCGATGCGCGACGGCGTCAGCTTCGTGCACAACGCGCTGATCGGAATCGGCGCCCGCGACCGCATCAAGCTCGGCACCTCGGGCAAGATCGCCACCGGCTTCGACGTCGCGCGCGCCATGGCGCTCGGTGGGGACTGGTGCAACTCGGCGCGCGGCTTCATGTTCGCGCTCGGCTGCATCCAATCGCTGAGCTGCCACACCGACCGCTGCCCGACCGGTGTGACCACCCAGGAGCCGTCGCGCTACCGTGCGCTGGTGGTGCCGCACAAGCTGGAGCGGGTTTACAACTATCACCGCGCGACGTTGCACGCGCTGGCCGAACTGGTGGCGGCCGCCGGCCTCGACCATCCGCGCGATATCCGCCCGTATCACTTCTCGCAGCGGACCTCGCCGTCGGATGTCATCTCGCTGGCGCAGCTCTACCCGGCGCTGCGTCCGGGTGAGCTGCTGGAGGGCACCGCCGATCCCCGTTTCAAGCAGGCCTGGGCAATGGCCCGAGCGGAGAGCTTTGCGCCGGTGGTTTAACGCTCATCATCGCAGCGCAGGTGGGTGCGTTAGAACTCCCCGTGTACCCGGCCTGAGAACACCGAGACCGGGCCGCGGTCGGCGTTGTAGGCGGGGTTGGCGATCAGCTGATAGTCGGCGGTCGCGGTCCACGACGAGTTGAGCGCCAGCGCGTAGTAGCTTTCGAACACCCGCTCGCGGCGATAGTTCAGCGCGCCGTCTCCGATCAGCGGGCCGAGCCCGCCTGCGGCGAGAAAATCGCGGTGATCACGCGACAAGCCGTTGAGCGCGCCGGCGATGCCGATCACGTCGTCCGGGCGGCCCCAGCGCTGGCCGCGGATCGACACGCCGCCCGACAGGCTGCTGTCGATATCGGTGAACGCCATGATCTCGTTCTTGCCGTCGTTCCAGCTCCAGCGGCCGAACACGCCGATGTCGTCGGTGACCGCCTGTTCAAGATTCAGCGCGTAGCCGTATTTGATCCGGCCGCGGCGGGTCTGGGTGATGTCGAGGTTCAGCGACGGATCGTTCAGCGTCTCGCGATAGCTGCCCGAATAGGTGCTGTTGATGAAGCCCAGCGTGCGCAGCTTGCCGGGAAGGCCGAACAGCGAATAGCGGGTCTCGAGCTCGGCGACGTATTCGCCGCGCTTGAGCAGCTTCATGTCGTAATTGTTCGAGTTGGATTCGGCGTCGACCAGGAAGTAACCGGCGCGGATCGCCCATTGTTTCTGGTTGAGTTCGGCGGTGGCGCCGTAGCCGAGGCCGAGCTTGTCGGCGGCGTAGTCGAACGCGCCCGAGGCCCAGATCGACCAGTTCATGAAATCGCGGCGGGGATCATGCGCGTAGGAGTTGCCGTCGAACACGTCGATGACGCTGAAGCGGCCGACCTGCAGCGTCAGCCGCGAGATGTCGGCCTTGCCGGAGAGCTGCGAACCGCTCGATGCCAGTTGTTCCTGCTCGCCGCCGAGCCCAAAGGTCTGGCGCAGATAGAACCGCGACGGGCTGAAATGCGGATAAGCGAAGCCGGACTTTTGCGCTTCGCCGTTCGGGAAGCCGCCGGCGCCGACGGTGTCGCTGAGCCCGTAACCCTGCAGGAATTCCGGGTTGAAATAGAACTCGCCGCCGTCCCACAGCCGGACATTGGCGAACAGGCTGGTGCTCCAGGTGTTCTTGAACTGCGCGCCGGGAAACAGGCTGTTGGTGCCGCTATAGGGTGCCCGGAACGACGGATAGCCCTGCCCGATGAAGGTGGTCTGGCCGTGGAGCTCCCAGCGATCGGTCTCCGGATCGGCCACCGCGGCGAGCGACGGGAAGGTGTCGGCGCTGCCGGTGCCGAACCAGTCGATCTTGCGGTTCACGCCGACACGCACGGCCTGCAGGTTCAGCGACGTCGCGTAGCTCGCGCCGGTCGGCAGCGCGACGGTGGCGTTCTGATACTGGCTGTAGAGATATTCGATCCGCGCGCTCCAGTTCGGCGTGAAGCCGTATTCGACGCCGGCACCCGCCGCCCAGCCGATCCGTGCGTTCATCACGCGGCCGACGTCGGGGTCGGTGAGATAGCGCTCGTGCTCGAAGGCGAGGCCGCCGGTGACGTAACCGAGCCATCGGCCGGCGATGACGCCGAGCCGGGCGCGGACCGTGCCGTAATAGTCGAGGTGCTGCAGCGTGTTGGCGGTGCCGTTGTCGAACTCCGACAGCACCGCGTTCTGCGGCAGATAGCTCGGAAACGAGATGTCGGCTTCGACACCGAGCAGCAGGTTCGATCCGGTGACGAAATTGTAGCCCGCATGGGCGCCCGCGGTGGCGCCGCCTGCGCCGTTGCTGTTCTGCGCAATCGAATTGGCGTCCTGCAGCGTCGCGCCGGCATGGCCGCGGACGTAGCCCGCATGGGCGCCGACGTAGAACCCGCTCCAGTCATATGTCGGGTCCGGCCGCGGCTTGCCAATGCCGCCCGCGGCTGCGCCCTGCGGCAGCAGCAACGCGGCGGCGGTCGCCGCGCCGGCGATCAGCGTTGAGGCGGACGGGCGCCGAAAGGTCCGATTATGCGGCGAGCACAGCTCACGCGAGGCGAGGTCGCGGCGGTCCGAAATCGGGCTGGCGGGGCATCGTCGAACAGTCATCAAGCTCACCTGAAACGCAAAAGAGCGCGCGGCGATTGGTCGCGCCTCGTCACCCCGACGGCATCTGAATGTCGTTCGCAACCTGACGAAAGTCGGAAGCAGTGTCAGCTTATGAGGGCCAGCGACACGCAAAAGCGCCATCTACCGCACACAACTCGAAGCGTCGGGAGCAGGACAGCGCCAGTCTGGAATTCCTCAAAGTCCAGATGGCACGGTAACTTACTGCCGTTGATGAGGCGCGCGTGAGGCCGGCGGCCTCTCGGCCTCAAAAGATCGAGTGGTATCAGAGGAAGAGCCGGTCGGCCGGGCACGGCGCAGGTGAGCAGCGACGCAACCCAGCGTGGCGACCCCGCCTATGTGCTCGGCGGATCCCCTCAGGCGGAGGGTTTGGTCGACAGCGCGGCGAGATCGAAGCGGTGCATGTCGGCCAGCAGCTCGCAGAACGCGCCGGCCCCATGGTCGAGCAGCCGCCGTCCCTTCTCGGCAGTGGCCGCGGAGGCGTCGCCGATGGCGCCGCTCGGGTGCAGGTCTTCGGCCGCCCAGGCAAACGGCGCCGGCCGCTGCGCCGACAACCAACGATAGGTTTGCTCCATCGCCACGCTCGCCGGGCGGAAGTCGGCGACTTGGTCGACCCGCACCAGCTCCGGCGCATGCGCCAGCATGATCGAGGTCTCGGTCGCGCCGCCATGGATGCCGTGGCGCAGCTCGTCGGCGGTGAACAGCCCGTCGGGCACGCCGAACCGCGCCCAGCCGGTGGTCACCACCAGCATCCGGTGCCGGACGCGCAGCTCCTGCGCCACCAGGCCCATCGCGGCGCTGTTGCCGCCATGGCTGGTCACCATCAGCAGCTTGCGCACACCCGCCCGGGCGATGCTGTCGCCGATCTCGGTCCACAGCTTCAGCGCGGTCTCGGTCGACAGCGTCAGCGTGCCCGGAAACGACAGATGCTCGGTCGACAGACCGATCGCCTGCACCGGGAGGAACGTCGCGGGAATGTCGTCCGGCAGGCGATCTCTCACCCGCGCCAGATAGGCTTCCGCAATGGTGACGTCGGTCGACAGCGGCAGATGCGGCCCGTGCTGCTCGATCGCGGCGAGCGGCAGCACCGCAATCCAGCGCGACGGATCAGCGCCGGTGATCTCCGGCCAGTAAATCGCGCTCCAGTCGCGGGGCGGCAGCTTGGTCATCGGCGAAATGCGGGGTGACGGAGAAGTGGTTCAAATGCCGGCATTGTTTCGCTATCAATCCTGAAACGCTCGAATCCGCGCCGCCCTGATGCCGCCATCATGGGCCAAAATGAACGACGGAGTCCAACCATGAGCCCCGCTTTCCTGCTGCGAGCGTTAACCGGGGTGCTGTTGGCGGTGGGAGTGGCGCTGGCTTCTCCCGTTCATGCCTCCGGCCACGGCCATGGCGCCGAAAAACCCGTCGAAAAGCCGCCGGAACCGCCGCCCCCGCCCCGGCCGAAGAAGCCGCAGCCGCCGAAGGTGCAGCCGGTCCGCAAAGTGCCCGAAAGCGGCTTCGACAAGGTGTCGTTCGGCACCAATTGGGTGGCCGAAGGCGAGCATGGCGGGTTCTTCCAGGCGGTCGCGGACGGCACCTACAAGACCTACGGCCTCGACGTCAGCATCGTGCCGGGCGGCCCCAACGTGAACAATCGGGCGCTGCTGATCGCCGGCAAGCTCGACTTCTTCATGACCGCCAACACGCTGCAGTCGTTCGACGCGGTGGCCAACAACGTGCCGGTGGTGGCGATCGCGGCGATCTTCCAGAAAGACCCGCAGGTGTTCGTCTCCCACCCGGAGTCGAAGATCGAAACGCTGGACGATCTGAAGCCGCTGACGCTGTTCGTCTCCAAGGAGGGCATCACCAGCTACTTCCAGTGGCTGAAATCCGAATACGGTTTCAGCGAAGCCAAGGTGAAGCCCTACACCTTCAACCCGCAGCCGTTCATCATCGACCGGCGCAGCGCGATGCAGGGCTACGTCACCTCCGAGCCGTTCACGGTGGAGCAGGCGGCAAAATTCAAGCCGAGCGTCCTGCTGCTCGCCGACTACGGGCTGAATGGCTACTCGACCCTGATCGAGACCCGGCGCGATCTGATCGATAAGAATCCCGACATGATCCAGCGCTTCGTCGACGCCTCGATCATCGGCTGGTACAATTATCTGTACGGCGACAATTCCGCCGGCAATGCGATGATCAAGCAGCTCAATCCGGAAATGACCGACGAGATGCTGGCCTATTCGGTCGACAAGATGAAGCAATACGGCATCGTCGATTCCGGAGACGCCATCAAGAATGGCATCGGCGCGATGAACGACGAACGCTACGCTTCGTTCTTCGACAAGATGGCGCGGGCCGGGGTGGTGACGCGCGGCCTCGATTTCCGCAAAGCCTATACGTTGCAGTTCATCAACAAGGGCGTCGGCGTCGACCTGCGCCCGAAGCAGAAATAGCCGGCCGCATGGCCTCATCGCCGCGACCGTCCGCTGCGGATGCCGGCGCCACCGGGCCGGCGATCGAGCTGCGCGGCGTCACCAAGACCTACCGCACCGGCACGCTGGCGCTCGGCCCGATCGATCTCAATATCGGCCGCGGCGAGTTCGTGTCGCTGCTCGGGCCCTCCGGATGCGGCAAGTCGACCGCGCTGCGGATGATCGCCGGATTGGCGGCGCCGTCCTCGGGGCGGATCGAGGTCGGCACCGCGTCGCCGCGCAGCCGCGGCGAACATCCGATCGGCTTCGTGTTCCAGGAGCCGACGCTGATGCCGTGGGCAAGCATCCGCCACAACGTCGCGTTGCCGCTGAAGCTGGCGCATGTCGCCAGCACCGAGATCGCCCGGCGCGTCGACGAGGTGCTGGCCCGGGTCGACCTGTCCGAGTTCGCCGATGCGTTTCCGCGCGAACTATCCGGCGGCATGAAGATGCGGGCGTCGCTGGCGCGCGCGCTGGTGACAAGGCCGGACATCCTGCTGATGGACGAGCCGTTCGCCGCACTCGACGAAATCACCCGGTTCCGACTCAATGACGATCTGCTGGCGCTGTGGCGCGAGCTGCAGATGACGGTGGTGTTCGTCACCCATTCGGTGTTCGAGTCGGTGTATCTGTCGCAGCGCGTGGTGGTGATGACGCCGCGCCCGGGCCGGATCGCAGCCTCCTTCGATATCGATGCACCGACATCCCGCGGCGAGGAGTTCCGGCTCTCGGCCGACTATGCGGCGCAGTGCCGCGAGGTTTCACGCGCCCTCGCGTCGACAGGCGAAAGCCCCACCACCACCCGCGAGGCGCGGGCATGAGCGCCCTGCCCACCTCGCGTGACGACGTCTCGCCGCTTGGCGCCCGTGCCGGGCTCCGGGTCGCGCTGCCGATCGTGGTGCTGATCGCTGCGATCGTCGCGTGGGACCTGATCGTCCGGCTCAATCAGATCCCGCCTTATGTGCTGCCGGGCCCGGTGCTGGTGGCTTCGACGCTGATGCAGGACTGGCCGGTGCTGTTCGGCTCGCTGCTGACCACGCTATGGACCACGCTGGAAGGCTTCGTCGCCGCCGCGGTCGGCGGCATCGCGCTGGCGCTGCTGTTCAACCAGTCACGACTGCTCGAATATTCGCTGTTCCCCTATGCGGTGGTGCTGCAGGTCACGCCGGTGATCGCGATCGCGCCGCTGCTGCTGATCTACCTGCCGCAGGAAACCGCGGTGATCGTCTGCGCCTGGATCGTGGCGTTCTTTCCGGTGCTGTCCAACACCACGCTCGGCCTCAACTCGGTCGACCGCAATCTCGCCGGGCTGTTCCGGCTGTATGGCGCCTCGCGCTGGCAGACGCTGCTGCGGCTGAAGCTGCCGGCGGCGCTGCCCTACATCCTCGGCGGCCTGCGCATCGCCGGCGGACTGTCGCTGATCGGCGCCGTGGTCGCCGAGATCGCGGCCGGTTCGGCCGGCGCCGGCTCGGGTCTCGCCTACCGGATTGCCGAATCCGGATACCGGCTCAACATTCCGCGCATGTTCGCAGCATTGCTGTTGCTGTCGACGGCGGGCATTGTGATCTATCTGCTGCTGGCGCTGGTGTCGCATCTGCTGCTGCGGCGCTGGCACGAGAGCGCGTTGGGAAAGGATAATTGATGCCGGGGGAAACGGGCGCGTCGGAGCCGATTGATCTGTTGATCTATGGCCCCCGCAAGGAGGTCATCGATCAGGGCTTCCCGGCCGGCTATGTGCTGCACAAATGTGAGCGCGCCGACGACCTCGAGAAGCTGAGCGACGAGGCTCGCAGCCGCATCCGCGGGATCGCGGTCACCGGCTTGGTGCCGACCGGCGCGGCGATGCTGGCGCGGTTTCCGAAGCTCGAAATCGTGGCGAGCTTCGGCGTCGGCTACGACCATGTCGACTCCGCCTGGGCGGCGCAGCATGGCGTGATCGTCACCAACACCCCCGACGTGCTCACCGAGGAAGTCGCCGATACCGCGCTCGGGCTGTTGATCGCGACGTTGCGCGAGTTCATTCGTGCCGACAAATACGTCCGCGCCGGAAAGTGGCAGACTCAGGACTATCCGCTCAGCACCGGGTCGCTGCGCGACCGCAAGGTCGGTATGGTCGGCATGGGCCGGATCGGCCAGGCGATTGCCCGCCGGCTCGACGCCTCGCTGGTGCCGGTGGTGTATCACTCGCGCAATCCGGCGCCCGGCGTCGCCTACAAGCACTATCCGAACCTGATCGAGATGGCCAAGGAGGTCGATACCCTGGTGGTGATCACGCCGGGCGGCCCCACCACCGCCAAACTGATCAACGCCGAGGTACTCGATGCGCTGGGGCCGCGCGGCGTGGTGATCAACGTCGCGCGCGGCTCGGTGATCGACGAAGCGGCGCTGATTGACGCCCTGAAGTCCGGCAAGATTCTCGCTGCCGGCCTCGACGTATTCGCGGCCGAACCGAACGTTCCCGAACAGCTGCGCGCGATGGACAACGTGGTGCTGCTGCCGCATATCGGCTCGGCCTCGGTGGTGACGCGCAATGCGATGAACCAGCTGGTGGTCGACAATCTGAAAGCCTGGTTCGCAGGCCAGCGGCCGCTGACGCCGGTGGCCGAAACCCCGGTGAAAGGCCGCTGACGATGTGGCGCGCGTTCGGCACGGTGATCCTCTCGGCGCTGCTCGCGTCCGCCGCCGCGGCGCAGGACGCAGCCTCGATGAAGAAGGAGATGGTCGGCCAGTGGGAGCTGGCGACCACCGAACGCAGCAAGACCTGCGTCGTCACGCTGACGTCCGAACCCGCCGCCAAGGGGCTGAAACTGACTCTCGAGCCGGACTGCGCCAAAACGCTGCCGTTCACCAAGGCGATCACCGCCTGGGACGTCAAAGGCCTCGACATCGTCCGGCTGGAGACCGCCGACGGCGACTTGGTGATCGATTTTACCGAGGTCGAAAGCGGTATCTTCGAAGGCCATCGCGATGGTGAAGGGATCTACATCCTGCAGAACCTGGTCGCGGCTCGCTCGCTGGCCAAATCGATGGAGCAGATGATCGGCGACTGGACGATGGTGCGCGGCAACGGCCGCCAGGTCTGCGGCCTGACGCTCACCAATACCGAAGCCGGCAACGATAATTTCCAGGCGTTCCTGAAGCCGCGCTGCGATGCGCAGATTGCCGGCTTCGGCCCGACGATGTGGCGGCTCGAGCATGGCGCAATGCTGCTGGTGGCGCCGAACGGCGATAGTTGGCGGTTCGAGGCCGACGACAATGCGCAGTGGCGCAAGGTGCCTGATACCGCCGACCCGCTGATCATGCTGCGGCAGTGACTTCGTAGAGTTACCAGTCAGCTTCCAGTCTCGACGATCGAGCTTCTGGTCGTTTGACCTGCGTCATAGCTCAGCCGGCACTCAACTCAGCATCCTGCCCGGAATGCCATCTGCGATGCGTCGAGGGAGGACGGCAACATGATTGGCTGGTTGAAGGCGATGTCGGCGGCCGCAACGGCCGCGCTACTGCTGATGACGGCGCCCGCGCGAAGCGAGCCGGCGCCGGCCTCCGACGAAGAGGCGCTGAGCCTCGGGATCGATGCTTATTTGTACTTCTATCCGCTGGTGACGATGGACCTCACCCGCAAGCAGTCGACCAATGTCGAGGCGGGCAAGGAATTCGGCAAAGGGCCGATGAACAGCTTCGTCAGCGTGCCGGCCTATCCGCCGGCGGATTTCAAGACGATCGTGCGGCCGAATTTCGATACGCTGTATTCGATCGCCTGGCTCGATCTGTCGCGAGAGCCGATGGTGGTAACGGCACCCGACACCAACGGCCGCTACTACCTGCTGCCGATGCTCGATATGTGGACCGACGTGTTCGCCTCGCCCGGCTGGCGCACCACCGGCACCCAGGCGCAGAAATTCCTGGTCACCCCGCCCGGCTGGAGCGGCGCAGTGCCGGCTGGATTGCAGCGGATCGAGGCGCCGACGCCGATCATCTGGATCATCGGCCGCACCAAGACCGACGGGCCGGCGGACTACGCCGCGGTGCACCAGATCCAGGCCGGCTACACCGCGACGCCGCTATCGCAATGGGGCAAGCCGCCGGGACCGGCCCCAGCCTTCGTGCCCGATCCGGCGATCGACATGAAGACACCGCCGAAGCAGCAGGTCGACAGCATGCCGGCCGGTCAGTTTTTCGCCTACGCGGCCGAGCTGCTGAAACAGAACCCGCCGCATATCACCGACCAGCCGATCATCGCGCGGCTGCGCCGGATCGGGCTGGAGCCGGGCAAGAGCTTCGATCTCGACAAAGCCGCCCCCAATGTGCGCAAAGCACTCGGCGCAGCACCGGCCGAGGCGCTGAAGCTGATGAGCTGGAAGATGCCGACCATGGCCCGCGTGACCAATGGCTGGAGCATGAACATCGACACCATGGGGGTGTACGGCAATTACTACCTGAAACGCGCGATCGTCGCCCAGTTCGGGCTCGGCGCCAACGTGCCTGAGGACGCGATCTACCCGGTCAACATCGCCGACGAAACCAGCAAGCCGCTCGACGGCACCAGCAACTACGTGCTGCGTTTCCAGAAAGGCGCCACGCCGCCGGTCGACGCGTTCTGGTCGCTGACGCTGTACGATTCCGACGGCTTCCCGGTGCCGAACGCGCTGCAGCGCCAGGCGCTGAGCAGCTGGATGCCGCTGAAGTCCAACGCCGACGGCTCGCTCGACCTCGTGATCCAGAACGCCAACCCCGGCACCGAGCGCGAATCGAACTGGCTGCCGGCCCCGAAAGGACCGTTCACGCTGACGATGCGGATGTACGCACCCAAACAGGAAGCCCTGACCGGCCGCTGGGCCCCGCCGCCGGTAACACGCGTGCAGCCGCCGACCCCGCTCGGCCAGCAATAGTCCCAACGACGAACGGCGCGTCATCCGGCGCGCCGTTCATCGACAAGGCTGCTCTCAGATTCCCGCCATCATCACATATTTGATCTCGACATACTCTTCGATGCCGTGATGTGAGCCTTCGCGGCCGAGGCCGGATTCCTTGACGCCGCCGAACGGGGCGACTTCGGTGGTGATCAGGCCGGTGTTGACGCCGACCATGCCGCTCTCCAGCGCTTCTGCAACGCGCCAGACGCGGCCCAAATCGCGGGCGTAGAAATAGCTGGCGAGGCCGAACGGCGAGGCGTTGGCGAGCCGGATCACTTCGGCTTCGTCCTTGAAGCGGAACACCGGCGCCAGCGGACCGAAAGTTTCTTCATGCGCCACCAGCGCGTCGGGCCGGACATCGGCCAGCACGGTCGGCTCGAAGAAGGTGCCGCCGAGCGCATGACGCTTGCCGCCGGTGATCACTTTGGCGCCGTTCGACAGTGCATCCGCAATGTGCCGCTCGGTCTTCTCGACCGCGGCCTCATTGATCAGCGGGCCTTGCGTCACGCCCTGCTCGGTGCCGTCACCGACCTTCATCGCCTTGACCTTGGCGGCGAGCTTCTCGACGAACGCGTCGTAGACGCCGTCCTGCACATAGAGCCGGTTGGCGCAGACGCAGGTCTGACCCATGTTGCGATACTTCGACACCATCGCGCCTTCGACCGCGGCGTCGACGTCGGCATCGTCGAACACGATGAACGGCGCGTTACCACCGAGTTCGAGACCGAGCTTCTTCACCCCGACCGACGCCTGCTTGTAGAGGATCTTGCCGACTTCGGTGGAGCCGGTGAAGCCGACGAACCGCACGGCCGGATGTTCGCACAGCACCTTGCCGATCGCCGGTGCATCGCCGGTGAGAACGTTGAACACGCCCTTCGGCACGCCGGCCTTTTCGGCCAGCGCCGCCAGAGCAAAGGCGCTCAGCGGCGTTTCCTCAGCCGGCTTCAGCACCACGGTGCATCCAGCCGCCAGCGCGGGCGAAACCTTGCGGGTAATCATCGAGCTCGGGAAATTCCACGGCGTAATCGCGCCACAGACGCCGATCGGCTGCTTGATGGCGATCAGCCGGGCGTCGGCACGCTGGGTCGGGATGGTTTCGCCATACACCCGACGCGCCTCTTCGGCGAAGAATTCGACATAGGCGGCACCGATATCGACTTCGCCGAGCGCCTCGGCGAGCGGCTTGCCCTGTTCGGTGGTGAGGATCAGCGCCAGATCCTCGCGGTTGGCGATGATCAGCTCGAACCATTTGCGCAAGATGTTGGAGCGCTGCTTGGCGGTGAGCTTGGCCCAGGCCGGGAACGCCTGCGCGGCCGCCTCGACCGCCTGGGTGGCCTCGGCGGCGCCGAGATGCGGCACCTTGGCAATTGTCTGGCCATTGGCCGGATTGGTCACCGCGATCGTCGACGTGCCCGACCAGGCGCCGCCGATGTAGCACTGCTCGCGCAGCAGCGACGGGTCCTTCAGACGATCGCGCAGCGAGGCGGCTTGATCGGCGGTGCGGGCGGCGGCGGTGGGTGACATGGAATGCTCCGGCGTTGCTGGTGAATCGCAGCGGGACCGCGATGGCCCCTGTCGCCGGTCAATATAGGCAGAGATCGCGCGGCGCACAGCGCAGGCCCGGCATCGTCCTTCGCATCACCGCACGCTTTCGCGGCCGCGAATGGAGGCCGCGTCGCACCACGTTCAGGCGGCGCCGGCGATCCAGGTGCTGCGCAGATTGATCATGCGTTCGGCGGCGGTGCGGGCATGAGCGCGCGAAGCCGTGGCGCAGACCCGATATTCGAGCTCCGGGAACGGCTGTGCGGTGCGGCGGCCGAACCACGATCCAGCACGTGCCGATTTGACAGGCAGTTGCGCCAGCGCGACCGCAAGATTGTCGACCGCCTCGAAGCCGTAGAGCGCCCCGGTCTGCGCGTAACGCACTTCGTAGATCCCGGGACTGACCGGCGCCTCGATATTGCCGCCGCGGCCGGGCTGCGGATAGCGCTTCCAGTCACTCCAGGTCGGGATCATCTCGGTGCTCCGGGCGGGGGGCGTCGCAACTTTGGGTTGGACAGCGGCTGCGGCCACAAGGTTCAACACTGCGGCGACTTTGTGAACGCGACGCCCACCCGTTCGTTCCCGGCACGAATGCGTCGCCGCTCGCAGATGCGAGACTTTGTCGCCCGACCTCGTTAACGCTTGCCCAGCGGAACCGCTCGGTGAACAATCCGGCCGCTTTAGAAAACTGCCAAGCAAACAAGGGAGGACAACATGCAAAGCAGCAACCCGATCGACCAGAGCTTGCGCCAGATGAGCGAGCGCGGCGACATCCCCGGCGTCGTGGCCATCGCAGGTAATTCGCAGGAGGTGTTGTACCAGGGCGCGTACGGCAAGCGCGATTTGTCGAAGCCGGAGCAGATGACCACCGACAGCGTGTTCTGGATCGCGTCGATGACCAAGGCGATCACCGCCGCTGCCGCGATGCAGCTCGTCGAACAGGGCAAGCTGTCGCTCGACGAGCCGATCGGCAAGCTGTTGCCCGATCTCGCTCAGCCGCTGGTGCTCGACGGATTCGATGCCGACGGTACGCCGAAGACCCGGCCGGCCAAATCGCCGATCACGCTGCGGCAATTGCTCACCCACACCGCCGGCTTCTGCTACGACATGTGGAACGCCGACATGGTGAAGTACATGGAGCGGCACGGCATCCCCGGCATCATCGGCTGCCAGGAAGCCGCACTGAAGACGCCGCTGGCGTCCGATCCGGGCACGCGCTGGGAGTACGGCATCAACATCGACTTCGCCGGCAAGGCGGTCGAGGCCGCCAGCGGCATGAAGCTCGACGCGTATTTGCGCGATCATTTGTTTGCGCCGCTCGGCATGACCGACATCGGCTTCAAGATCACCGACGACCAGCGGAAGCGGCTGGTCGCGGTGCATGCGCGCGGCGAGGATGGCTCGCTGTCGCCGATTCCGTTCGAGGTCGCGCAGGAGCCGGAATTCCACATGGGTGGCGGCGGCCTGTACGGCACCGCGGCGGACTATCTGAAGTTCACCCAGATGATCCTCAACAAGGGCCGCGGCAACGGCAACCAGGTGCTGAAGCCCGAGACCGTGGCGATGATGGGCCAGAACCACATCGGCGATCTCAACGTCACCAAGCTGAACTCGGCAATCGCCTTCGCCACCAACGACGTCGACCTCTATCCCGGCATGACCAAGAAGTGGGGCCTCAGCTTCCTGATCAACACCGAGAAGACGCCGGAAGGCCGCAGCCCCGGCAGCCTCGCTTGGGCCGGGCTCGCCAATACCTATTACTGGATCGATCCTACCCGCGACGTCTGCGGCGTGATCCTGATGCAGGTCTTGCCGTTCGCCGACGCCAAGTGCCTGGAGGCGTTCGCGGCTTTCGAACGCGGAGTCTATGCCGGCCTCGGCGCCGGACAGCAGGCGGCCTAACAATCGCTCGGGCCGCTGGCGGGGTCGCAATGCCCTGCCGGCGGCGCTATGCTTCGTGAAAGAGGCGACAAGCCCACACGATGACGACCCGGCACTCCAAACCGTCCGGGCGCTAAGGCGAGGACCAAGGACGTGACCAGCTCGACCCCCAGCTATGTCTGCGGCGTCTCCGACGCGCCGCTGCTCGGAATCACCATCGGCCAGGCACTCGACCGCGCGGTGGCGCTGTGGCCAGATCGCGAAGCGCTGGTTTCACCCAGCCATGACACCCGTTGGACTTGGCGCGACTTCGCTGAACGCGTCGATGCGCTGGCCGCCGGCTTTGTTGCGCTCGGCTTAGAGCGCGGCGCCCGCATCGGCATCTGGTCGATGAACCGGCCGGAATGGACGCTGACGCAGTTCGCCGCCGCCAAAGCCGGACTGATCCTGGTCACCATCAATCCGGCCTACCGGCTGAGCGAGCTGGAATTCGCGCTCGCCAAGGTCGGCTGCGCCGCGCTGGTGACCGCCACCGCGTTCAAGACCTCGCACTACATGGAGATGCTGAATACGCTGATCCCGGAGCTGGCGACCTCGCCGCCCGGCGCATTGCAATCAGCCAAGCTGCCGAAGCTGCGCACCGTGATCCAGATCGGCGGACCGAAGGCGCCGGGCACGATTGCGTTCGACGAGGTCGCGGCCATGGGCGGCGCCCGGCACCGCGATCAGATCGCCGCCTTCGCAAGCGAGCTGCAGTTCGACGATGCGGTCAACATCCAGTTCACCAGCGGCACCACCGGTTCGCCCAAGGGCGTGACGCTGACGCATCACAACATCCTCAATAACGGTTACTTCGTCGGCCGCGCGATGAAGCTGACTGAGCAGGACCGGATCTGCATTCCGGTGCCGCTGTATCACTGCTTCGGCATGGTGATGGGCAACCTCGCTTCCGTCACCTCCGGCGCCGCCATGGTGTATCCCGGCGAAGGCTTCGATCCGCTGGTGACGCTGCAGACCGCATCGCGCGAGAAATGCACCGCGCTGTATGGCGTGCCGACGATGTTCATCGCCGAGCTCGATCATCCGGACTTCGCCAGCTTCGATCTGTCGTCACTGCGCACCGGCATCATGGCGGGGGCGCCGTGCCCGGTCGAAGTGATGCGCCGCGTCAACGATGCGATGAACATGCGCGAAGTCACGATCGCCTACGGCATGACCGAGACCAGCCCGGTCAGCTTCCAGAGCGCTGTCGACGATCCGGAAGACCGCCGGGTCTCGACGGTCGGCCGCATTCATCCGCATGTCGAAGTGAAAGTCGTCGATCTCAACGGCAAGGTCGTGCCGCGCGGCCAGCGCGGCGAACTCTGCACCCGCGGCTACAGCGTGATGCTGGGCTATTGGGACGAGCCGGAGAAAACCGCCGACGTGCTCGATGCCGCCGGCTGGATGCATACCGGCGACCTCGCCACCATCGACGAGGAGGGCTTCTGCAACATCGTCGGCCGCATCAAGGACATGGTGATCCGCGGCGGCGAAAACCTGTATCCGCGCGAGATCGAGGAATTCCTGTATCGCCACCCGAAGATTCAGGACGTCCAGATCTTCGGCGTCGCCGACGACCGCTACGGCGAAGAACTCTGCGCCTGGGTCCGCCCGCGTCCCGGCGAAACGCTGAGCGCCGACGACGTCCGCGCGTTCTGCCAGGGCCAGATCGCCCACAACAAGATCCCGCGCTACATCGAATTCGTCGACGAATTCCCGATGACGGTGACCGGCAAGATCCAGAAATTCATCATGCGCGAGAAGGTCGAGGCCAAGCTCGGCCTGAAGGCGGCGAAGACGGCGTAAGCTGTCGTTGCAAGTAACAACAAGGCGGCGTCATTCCGGGATGCGCGCGACAGCGCGCAGACCCGGAATCCCGACATGTTCTACAAGACGCCGATGCGACAAGCAGGAGATTCCGGGTTCGCGAACTTCGTTCGCGCCCCGGAATGACTCGGGGAGAGACTTAGACCGCCAGCCCGTGCTGCTGCGCCAGTTCCTTCAGCGACACCTGCGGGCGCGCGCCGATGTGCTGGATCACTTCGGCAGCGGCCAACGCGCCGAGGCGGCCGGCATTTTCGTAGCCGAGATTGCGGACCAGGCCGAACAGGAAGCCGGCCGCGAACAGGTCGCCGGCGCCGGTGGTGTCGACCAGCTGATCGATCGCAGCCGCCGGCACCAAAGTGACGCCATCCTTATCGACCACCGCACAGCCCTTTTCGCTGCGGGTGACGACGCCGAGCGCGACGTCCTGAGCCAGCAGCGTCAGCGCCGCATCGAAATCCGAGGTCTGGTACAGCGAGTGCAGCTCGGCCTCGTTGGCGAAGATCAGGTCGACGGTCTTGGAGCGCATCAGCTCGAGGAATTCGCCGCGATAGCGGTCGACGCAGAACGCATCCGACAGCGTCAGCGCCACCTTGCGGCCGGCACCGTGGGCGATCTTCGAGGCCTTCAGGAACGCTTCCTTGGCCTGCGGCGGATCCCACAGATAGCCTTCGAGATAGGTGATGGCCGAGGCGGCGATCTTGGCCTCGTCGATATCGGCAGGCGACAGGTCCTGCGCCGCGCCGAGATACGTGTTCATGGTGCGTTGGCCGTCCGGCGTCACCAGGATGTAGGAGCAGCCGGTCGCCGGGCCGTCGGTCGCCGGCTTGGTGTCGAAGGTGACGCCTGCGGCGCGGATGTCGTGGGTGTAGAGCTTGCCGATCTGGTCGTCCTTGACCTTGCCCAGATAGACCGTGCGGGCGCCGAACGAAGCCAGCCCGACGATGGTGTTGGCGGCCGAGCCGCCGGACATCTCGGTGGCCTGGCCCATGTCGGCATAGATCGCCGCGGCGCGGGCTTCATCGATCAGCGCCATGCCGCCCTTGGCCATGCCGTGCTTGACCAGGAAGTCCTCTTCGGTGCGGACCAGCACGTCGAAGATCGCGTTGCCGATGGCGAGGACATCGTATTGGGCTGAGCTCATCGAATTCGATCCATAACGGGGAGAAATAAGGAAAACCCCGCGGCTTGTGCGGGTCGGGCCGGTGCGTCGCCGGCCGCGCGAAAGGCGGGCCGACCTATCATGTTCGGGTCGGCAGCCGCAAGCGAGGGTGGTTCCCAAGGTCGTCATGCGCGGCTCGACCCGCCTGCGGGGCCGAAGCCCTTCGGCGCGGCGAAGGCCCGCGCATCCCTCGTCTTCGCAAGATACTCTTTTGAGCAAGGTTGGATGGCCGGGTCGAGCCCGGCCATGACGGCGGGAGTGAGGAAGCCTACCGGCCAACAGGGCCACCCCCTTTACCAATCGGCCACTAAACCGAGCTGCGCCGGGCCGTTGCGCCGGCAATCCGGCTATAAGGCCGGGATGCTTCGCCCGCTGCTCACCGTCTCCGCAGGGACTCTGTCGTCACGTTTGTTGGGATTCGTTCGCGACGCACTGGTCGCGGCGCTGCTCGGCGCCGGCGTGGCGGCGGATGCGTTCCTGCTGGCGTTTCAGCTCGTCAACGTGACGCGGCGGCTACTCACCGAAGGCGCGCTCAACGCCGCGCTGGTGCCGGCGTGGCTGAAAGTGCGCGAACACAACGGTCCCGTGGCAGCGGCCGCGTTCGCCGGGCGGCTGCTCGGCAGCATTGCGCTGGCGACGTTGCTGCTGGCAATCCTGCTCGGCGTGTTCATGCCGCTGCTGATCGCGGTGCTGGCCCCCGGTTTCGTCGGCCAGCCCGCACTACTGATGGCGACCCGCGACGCCCGGCTGATGCTGCCGTATCTGGCCTTCGCCGGCCCGGTCGCGGTGATGATGGGACTATTCAACGCGCAAGGCAAAGTCGGCCTTACCGCGTTCTCGCCGCTGTTATTCAACATATCGCTGATCGTCGTCACGGTAGTGCTGCTGCTCGGCCACAACGACCCGAGCCTTGCGGCGCTGATCCTGTCCGGCACCATCGGGGTTGCCGGGCTGCTGCAGCTTTCGATCCTGGCGGTCAACGGCCGCGGCGAACGGTTGGCGACACCGCTGCGCGCCGGTTTCGACGCGGCGATGCGGACATTCTTCGCCAAGGCGATCCCCGGGATGATCGCCAATTCCGGACCGCAGCTCCTGATCGTCGCCGGCGCCATCATCGCCTCGGCGCAGCCGGCGGCAGTGTCATGGCTGTACTTCGCTAACCGGCTGATCGAGCTGCCGCTCGGCATCGTCGGCGTTGCGATGGGCGCGGTGCTGGTGCCGGAACTGGCGCGGGCGGTTCGCGGCGGCGATCGGACCGCATTGTCGGAAGCCGCCTCGCGCGGTCTGGAACTGGCGGTCGGGGTGGCGTTGCCTGCGACTTTCGGCCTGATCGTCCTGGCCGAACCGATCGTGCGGCTGTTGTTCGAACACGGCGCGTTCAGCGCCGCGGACTCGGCCGCCACCGCCCAGGCGCTGGCGGTGCTCGCGGTCGGCCTGCCGGCCCAGGTGCTGGCCAAGAATTGGTCGGCCGCGTTCTTCGCCCGCGAAGACACCCGCACGCCGCTCGTGGCGACCCTCATCTCGGTCGCGGTCGCGCTGGTTGCCGCCGTGCTGCTCGGCCGGCTGTTCGGCGCCGCCGGGGTCGCGGCCGCGATCAGCCTCGGCGCCTGGAGCAACGCAGCCCTGCTGCTGGGGCGCGGCGTGCAGCGCTTCGGGGTCACCATCGATGCGCCGGCGCGGCGCCGGGTGGTGCTGATCGTGCTTGCATCTCTGGTGATGGGCGCGCTGCTGTGGTTCGCCGCCGGCGTGGTGCTGCCGCTGATGGCGACGGGCTCCACTTTGGTCCAAGCCGCGGCGCTCGCGGTGCTGATCGGCGGCGGTCTAATCGTCTATGCCGCAGCTTTGATGCTGTCCGGCGTCATTCGTCCTGATGGGGTGCTCCGCGCGCTGCGGCGGCCACGCGGCTTGCGCGACTAGCGCAGCTGTGCCACTTCACGGCGCCTTTTCCAGACCAAGCGCGGGAATCACGATCATGGCCATCACGCAGCGGGTATTCTCCGGCATCCAGCCGACCGGCAATCTGCATCTCGGCAATTACCTCGGCGCGATCGTGAACTTCGTGAAGATGCAGGAGACGCACAATTGCGTTTACTGCGTTGTCGACCTGCACGCGATCACCGTTCCGGTGACGGTCTGGGGCGGTCCCGACGAGCTGCGCAAGAACATCCGCGAAGTGACCGCGGCGTTCATCGCGTCCGGCATCGATCCGAAGAAGCAGATCATCTTCAACCAGAGCCAGGTGGCGGAACACTCCGAACTGGCCTGGGTGCTGAACTGCATCGCGCGGCTCGGCTGGCTGAACCGGATGACCCAGTTCAAGGAGAAGGCCGGCAAGGATCGCGAGAACGTCTCGGTCGGCCTGTACGACTATCCGGTGCTGATGGCCGCCGACATTCTGGTGTATCGCGCCACCCACGTTCCGGTCGGTGAGGACCAGAAGCAGCATGTCGAACTGACCCGCGACATCGCCCAGAAGTTCAACAACGACTTCTCGGCCTCGATTGCGGCGCAGGGCTTCGGCGACGCTTACTTCCCGCTGCCCGAGCCGGTGATCACCGGCCCGGCGACCCGGGTGATGAGCCTGCGCGACGGCACCAAGAAGATGTCGAAGTCGGATCCGTCCGATTACTCGCGCATCAACCTGACCGACGATGCCGACGCGATCGCGCAGAAGATCAAGAAGGCCAAGACCGACCCGGAGCCTTTGCCGAGCGAAGAAAAAGGCCTGGAGACCCGCCCTGAAGCCGACAATCTGGTCGGCATCTACGCCGCGCTGTCCGGCAAGCCGAAGACCGATGTGCTGACCGAGTTCGGCGGCGCGCAGTTCTCCGCGTTCAAGTCGAACCTGGTCGACCTCGCCGTCACCAAGCTGTCGCCGATCGCCGGCGAAATGAAGCGGCTTTCGGCCGACCATGCTTATGTCGACTCGGTGCTTGCCGACGGCAGCGACCGCGCCCGTGCGATCGCGGCCGAAACCATGGTGGCCGTGAAGGACATCATGGGCATGGTGCGCAAGAAGGGCTGAGGCTTCGCACGCTCCCGTCATGGCCGGGCTCGACCCGGCCATCCATCTTATTCAAAGGACTCTTGCAAGATTGGATGGATGCGCGGGTCAAGCCCGCGCATGACGGCTTTTGCCTGTGGCGGCACCTTGTCCTTCCCGCTGTCGCCATGGCAGCATCGCGGCGTTGCGCGGGCGCGCGCTTGGGAACTCCGGGGGCACCAATGAGCAGCCAGCGACGGAGCTATGAATCCGGCCACAAGCCGAAATGTCTGGTGATCGTCGACGACACCGCCGAGTGGGATCGCGCGGTGTATTACGGCAGCCGCTGGGCGGTGCGGGTCGGCGGCGGCGTGGTGATGCTGCGCGTCATTGAGATCCTCGACAAGAACCAGCAATGGCTCGGCGTCGCCGACGTGATGCGCGCCGAAGCGATCGAGACCGCAGAGCTTGCGCTCGACCGCGCCTCCGGCCGCGCCAACGGCGTCGCCGGGATCACGCCGGAGCGGGTGATCCGCGAGGGCGACACCATCGCCCAGGTGCGCAAAGTGATCGACCAGGACGTCGACATCGTCATGCTGGTGCTGGCGGCCGATGATGGCCCGGAAGGACCGGGCCCGATCGTCACCGCGATGGTGCGCCATCTCGGCACCTTCCCTGTACCGGTAATGATGGTCGCCTCCAGCCTCACCGACGACGACATCGACGCCCTCGCCTGAGCCTGTGCGGCCCTCGAAAACGTGAGCGTTGTCAGCGACTTTCAGCAACCTCCGGGAGAGCCCGCGGGTTGACCGTGCGTTTCCGAGCGCTATTTGCTAGGAGAAGCCTACGCACCGGCCTTGAACCGGCGACGACGGAGACAATCGATGTTCATTCAGACCGAACCGACCCCCAATCCGGCCACGTTGAAATTCATTCCCGGCCGGACCGTGCTCGACAGCGGCACGCTGGAATTCACCGATGCGGCCCAGGCGGCCCGCTCGCCGCTCGCGGCGCGGCTGTTCGACATCGATGGCGTCAGCGGCGTGTTCTATGCCACCGACTTCGTCACCGTCACCAAGGACAAGGGCGAGTGGCAGCACCTCAAACCCGCGATCCTCGGCGCCATCATGGAGCACTACATGTCGGGCGCGCCGATCCTGGCCGACGGCAAGTCGGACGGCGAGGATGGCGATGACGACGAGTTCTACGCCGAGGGCGACGCCGAGACGGTCGAGATCATCAAGGACCTGATCGAAACGCGGGTGCGCCCGGCGGTCGCCAATGACGGCGGCGACATCACGTTCCGCGGCTTCAAGGACGGCATCGTCTATCTCAACATGCGCGGCGCCTGCGCCGGCTGCCCGTCGTCGACCGCGACCTTGCAGCACGGCATCCAGAACCTGCTGAAGCACTTCGTACCGGAAGTGGTGGAAGTCCGCCCGGTCACCTGACCGACAGCTGCCGCAACGCTAGGCAAGCACGACAAACAGGCATGGCGCACCGCGCCATGCCCCCCATCCGAATAGTTGTCGATCGACCCGCCCGGGACATGACGCAACCGTCGCATTGCTGATATGTTAGCCGGATGCTGATCCTCGCCATTGATACGGCGCTCGACGCCTGCGCTGCAGCGGTGCTGGACACCGAGGCTAATCGGCTGCTCGCGGGCGAATCGCAGGCGATGCAGCGTGGCCACGCCGAAGCCCTGATGCCGCTGCTCGGCCGGGTGATGGACGCATCCGGGATCGGCTTTCTCGATATCGACCGCATCGCGGTGACCACCGGGCCTGGTAGTTTCACCGGCCTCCGGGTCGGCCTCTCGGCTGCACGCGGTATCGCACTCGCGGCCGCCAAGCCGGTCGTCGGGCTGACGACGCTGTCGGCGTTCGCGGCGCCGTTGGTGAGCGAGACCGACGACACCCCGATCCTGTCGGTGATCGATGCCCGTCACGACCACGTCTACTATCAGCTCGTCGCCGGCAACGGCACGATGATCATACGCCCGCGGGTGGCGCCGATCGCCGAAGCGCTGGAAGCCGCGCGTTACGGCGCGCCGCGGCTGGTCGGCAATGCCGCGCAGCTGCTCGCCGATCGCTGGCCGGCCCTGACCCCGCCGCCGCTCGCAGTGGATCAGCGCCCCGCGCCGGATATCGGCTGGCTCGCCTGGCTTGGTGCAGCAGCAACGCCGGACGCCGCACCCGCCAAACCGTTCTATTTGCGGCCGCCGGACGCCAAGCCGAAGATTGATCCCATCGCTCAATCGGCGCAGCCCGCCGCATGACGCGCTGCCGTATGTGCCATCAATGATGACTTGGCTGGCCGAATTCTGGGGCTACGCCGACGCTGTGGTCGAAACGGCGACGCTGCGCGACGCGCCGAAGCTCGCCGAACTGCATGCCGCTTCGTTTCATCGCGGCTGGGACGAACAGGAATTCGCCGACCTTTTGAGCGAGCGCAATACGCTGGTGCACCGGCTGCGCGTCGGCCGGCGAATCATCGGATTTGTTGCATCGCGGATCGGTGCGGACGAAGCCGAAATCCTATCAATTGCGATCGCCGCCTCGTATCGCGGCCGCGGTCTGTCGCGTGAAATGCTGCTGACACACCTCGGTCATCTCGCAGGACGTGGCGTCGCCACGGTGTTTCTCGAGGTGGAAGAGAACAATCAGCCGGCACGACGACTCTACAATCGTACCGGTTTTCAGGTGGTTGGCCGACGCGAGCGCTATTACCGACAGCCCAACGGGGAACAATTGAACGCATTGATAATGCGTCGCGACTTGTCCTGATCGCCTTACAGTGGCAGAACAATGCCCAATAACCATTCACCCGCAACCACGTTGACGCCGATGTCCGAACCCAAGGCAACCGAAATCGAAGCCCGCTGCGCCGCCACCGGCATGCGCATGACGGAGCAGCGCCGCGTGATCGCGCGAGTTCTGGCGGAGTCGGAAGATCATCCCGACGTCGAAGAACTTTACACCCGCTGCGTTGCGATTGACGACAAGATCTCGATCTCGACGGTGTACCGGACCGTCAAGCTGTTCGAAGATGCCGGCATCATCGAGCGTCACGACTTCCGTGAAGGCCGCGCCCGCTACGAGCAGATGCGCGACAGCCATCATGACCACCTGATCAACCTGCGCGACGGCAAGGTGATCGAATTCACCAACGAAGAGATCGAGAAGCTGCAGGCCGAGATCGCCCGCCGCCTCGGCTACAAGCTGGTCGACCATCGGCTCGAACTGTATTGCGTGCCGCTCGAAGACGATAAGTCCTGAGCCGGTAGCACGCCGACGCAGCTGCCGATCGCCGCGAGCTTACCGGCTCGCGGCGTTATTAGTTTCAATCGCAGCCGGCCACAGATGTGATTCCCGAACTTGTTATCTTCGATTGTGACGGTGTCCTGGTCGACAGTGAGCTGATCTCCTGTCGGGTTCATGCCGAAACGCTGACCCGCTACGGCTATCCGATCACGCCGGACCAGGTCGCGGCGCGTTTCCTCGGCCGGTCGGGTCGCGAAGCCCGGCGCGAGATCGAAGCCGAGACTGGCCGGCGCTTCGCCGACGACATCGAAGCAAACCTGCTCGACGCACTGCTCCGCGCCTTCGCCGAAACGCTGCAGCCGATCCCGTTCGTCACCGAGGCGCTCGACACGCTGGAGCAGCCGTTCTGCGTCGCCTCGAGCGGCACGCTGGATCGGATCCAAGTCGCGCTGACCCATGCGGGTCTGCTCGGCCGGTTCGCTCCGCATCTGTTTTCGGCCGAGCAGGTGGCGCACGGCAAGCCGGCGCCGGATCTGTTCCTGTTTGCGGCGGCCCAGATGGGCGTCACCCCCGAGCGCTGCGTGGTGATCGAAGACAGCGTGCCGGGGGTGCTGGGGGCGAAAGCAGCCGGCATGACCGTGCTGGGCTTTCACGGCGGCGGCCATTGCACCGAGGCCAGCGCGGCCGCGCTGACCGCCGCCGGGGCCGATCGGTGTTTTGCCGACATGCGGCAACTGACGACAATCATTGAAGAAATTTAGGCGCTCGAGATACCTCGCGCGGCAAATCGACGGTCGCGGCTGGATTTCGCCGGGTTTCGCCTATAAGTGACGGGCAACGCGCTGGAAAACGCGCGTTTTTTGTTTGGGCCCCCGCACGCAATGTCTCCGCCGCGCAAGCTGCACATCAAGTCATACGGCTGTCAGATGAATGTCTACGATGCCCAGCGCATGGTGGACGCGCTGGCGCCGGAAGGCTTTGTCGAGACCGCGAACGTGGATGACGCCGATCTGGTGATCCTGAACACCTGCCACATCCGCGAGAAAGCGTCCGAGAAGGTCTATTCCGAGCTCGGCCGGCTGCGGGTCGCGCGTGACGAGGCCGCAGGCCAAGGCCGGCGGATGCAGATCGCGGTCGCAGGATGCGTGGCGCAGGCTGAAGGCGAAGAGATCATCCGCCGCGCGCCGGTAGTCGATGTCGTGGTCGGGCCGCAGAGCTATCACAACCTGCCGCACCTGCTGGCCAAAGCCGAACAGCACGGCCGGGCGTTGGAAACCGAGTTCCCGATCGAGGACAAGTTCGGCGTGCTGCCGCAACCGGCGCCGGACGCGATCCGTGCTCGCG
Source organism: Rhodopseudomonas sp. G2_2311 (assembly GCF_047501505.1). Classification (NCBI taxonomy): domain Bacteria; kingdom Pseudomonadati; phylum Pseudomonadota; class Alphaproteobacteria; order Hyphomicrobiales; family Nitrobacteraceae; genus Rhodopseudomonas; species Rhodopseudomonas sp. G2_2311. The sequence goes on along the minus strand of NZ_JAZDRK010000002.1, from coordinate 41,403 downwards.
GCATCTCGGCGTTCGTGACGGTCCAGGAAGGCTGCGACAAGTTCTGCACCTTCTGCGTCGTGCCCTATACCCGCGGCGCCGAGATGTCGCGCCCAGTGGCGGCGATCGTCGAGGACGTCAAACGGCTCGCCGAAAACGGCGTCCGCGAAATCACGCTGATCGGCCAGAACGTCAATGCCTATCACGGCGACGGGCCGGACGGCCGCGCCTGGTCGCTCGGACGCCTGGTGCGGCGCCTGGCCGAGATTCCCGGCATCGTCCGGCTGCGCTACTCCACCAGCCATCCGAACGACGTCGACGAGGATCTGCTGGCCGCGCATCGCGATCTGCCGGCGCTGATGCCGTTCGTGCATCTGCCGGTGCAGTCCGGCTCGGACCGGATCCTGGCGGCAATGAACCGCAAGCACACCGCCGACGATTATCGCCGCGTGATCGACCGGTTCCGGTCTGCTTCCGCAGCGATCGCTTTCTCGTCGGACTTCATCGTCGGTTTCCCGGGTGAAACCGAGCGCGATTTTTCCGCGACTCTCGCGCTTGTCGCACAAATCGGCTACGCTGGGGCGTATTCGTTCAAATACTCCCCGCGGCCCGGCACACCCGCGGCGGACATGCCGGAGATGGTGCCTGCAGCGGTCATGGACGAGCGGTTGGAGCGGCTCCAGCAATTGATCGACCAGCAGCAATCGGCCTTCAACAAGGCCGCGATCGGCCGGACCGTGGAGGTCCTGTTCGAGCGCGCCGGCCGCAAGCCCGGCCAGATCGTCGGCCGCACCGCTTATCTGCAGCCCGCCCATGTGATGGCGCCCGACAGCATCATCGGACAGGTGCTGCCGGTCCGCGTCGACAGCCTCGAACGCTACAGCCTGCTCGGCGAACTCGCATCCGCAACCTCCCGGCCGGCCGATGCGATGGCCGCCACAGGAGCCTGAGCCCCCTTGGTCAAAAGCGCACCGGAATCGTCTTCGTTCGTTTCCCGCCGCAAACCCGATCGCGACAGCTTGAACCCGCCTGAAACCCAGGTCGTCATCGATTTCGACGACAACCGTGCCGCCTCCGCTCTGGTCGGTCCCTACGGCCAGAACCTCGCTCAGATCGAGCGCAGGCTCAGCGTGGTGGTGGATTCGCGCGGCAACCACATCACCATCGGCGGCTCGCGCGAGGGCTGCGATGCAGCGCGGCGCGTGCTGGAAACGCTGTATGCCCAGGCGGTGTCGGGCCACGATCTGGTGCAGGGCGACGTCGAAGGCGCTATCCGCGCCGTGATCGCCCAGGGGTCGCTGTTCGAATTCGACACCAAGCAGCCGTCCGCCACCGCGTTCGAGGCGATCAACCTGCGCAAGCGCCCGGTCCGGGCCCGCACCGCCGCGCAGGACTCCTACATCCGCGCGCTGAAGCGGCACGAGCTGGTATTCGGCGTCGGCCCGGCCGGCACCGGCAAAACCTGGCTGGCGGTGGCGCATGCCGCGCAGCTGTTCGAGCGCAAGGAAGTTGACCGCATCATCCTGTCGCGGCCCGCGGTCGAAGCCGGCGAACGGCTCGGCTTTCTGCCCGGCGATCTGCGCGAGAAGGTCGATCCTTACTTACGGCCGATCTACGACGCGCTGTACGATCTGATGGATGCCCGGATCGTCGAACGCGCGCTGCAGTCCGGCGAGATCGAGATTGCGCCGCTGGCATTCATGCGCGGCCGCACCCTGACCAACGCGGCGATCATCCTCGACGAAGCGCAGAACACCACGTCGATGCAGATGAAAATGTTTCTCACTCGCCTCGGCGAGAACAGCCGGATGATCATCACCGGCGACCCCAGCCAGGTCGACCTGCCGAACGGCCAGACGTCGGGCTTGGCCGAAGCGGCCCGCTTGCTATCCGGCGTCGAGGGCATCGCCCAGGTCCAGTTCAGGGCCGAGGACGTGATCCGCCACGAATTGGTGGCGCGGATCGTCGCCGCCTACGAAGGAGCGCCGTCACCGGCGAATGGTAAGTCGTGATGTCGCAGCCACGCCCTGGGCGCCACCCCGATTGCAACGGGGCGGACCCGGATAGTAATTTTGCCTCGATGACCCATCGTGCTCGTCCATTCACCGAAGTCGTGATCGAAGCCGATTGCTGGCAGGCCGAAGCATCGGCCGAAGCAACCGTGCTGCGCGCGATCGAAGCCGCCGCCGATGCGATCGACGCCGACACCGGCGGTGCCGAGCTCGCCGTGATGCTGACCGACGATGATCACATCCGCCAGCTCAACGCCTCGTTCCGCGGCAAGGACAAGCCGACCAACGTATTGTCGTTTCCCGCCACCCAACCCGAGGTGCAGCCGGACGGCGCGCCGCGGATGCTGGGCGACATCGCGATCGCGTATCAGACCGTCCGCCGCGAGGCCGAGGACGAAGCCAAACCGTTCGATCACCACCTCAGTCACCTCGCCGTGCACGGCTTCCTGCATCTGGTCGGTTACGACCACGAGACCGATGAGGAAGCCGAGGAGATGGAAGACGCCGAGCGCGCAATCCTGGCGCGGCTCGGGATTCCGGATCCGTATGCGGGCCAGGATCGGGTGAGCTGACATGCCCGACGGCGACAGAGCTCAGACCGGTTCGCAGGCTTCGCTGCAGGATTCCACGCGCGGTCAGTTACCCGCGGTGGTGCACCAGGGCGAAGTGCTGCATCCCTATGGCGGCAATTGGCTGATCCGTGCGATCCGTTCGCTGTTCGGCTGGAAGCCCGGCTCGGTGCGCGACGATCTGCAGGTCGTACTCGACACCAGCCCGCCCGACGACTCCGGCTTCTCAACGCTCGAGCGCACGATGCTGCGCAACATCCTCGGGCTGCACGATCGCCGGATCGCCGACGTCATGGTGCACCGCGCCGACATCGTCGCGATCAAGCAGGACATCCAGCTCGGCGAACTGCTCAGCCTGTTTCAGGACGCGGCGCATTCGCGACTCGTGGTTTACAACGAGACGCTCGACGATCCGGTCGGCATCGTTCACATCCGCGACCTCGTGGCGTTCATGACCGCCAAGGCGAAGGTGACGCCGGCCACGGTTGCCAAGCGCAAGAAAGCGCTGCCGGCCGGGCTCGACCTCCGCGCTATCGATCTGAAGATGCCGCTGACCGAAACCGGCATCATCCGCAAGTTGCTGTACGTGCCGCCATCGATGCGGGCGATCGACCTGCTGGCGCAGATGCAGGCGGCGCGGATTCATCTGGCGCTGGTGGTCGACGAATACGGCGGCACCGACGGCTTGGTATCGATCGAAGACATCGTCGAACAGATCGTCGGCGAGATCGACGACGAGCACGACTCGACCGAGCCGCCGTCGATCGTGCGCCAGGCCGACGGCTCGTTCATCGCTGATGCGCGAGCCAGCCTGGAAGACGTCCGCGCCATGATTGGCGATCAGTTCGTCACCGGCGAAGCGGGCGAAGACGTCGAAACGCTCGGCGGCTACCTCGTCAATCACGTCGGCCGGCTGCCGGTGCGCGGCGAAGTGATCGCCGGCCCCGGCACCTTCGAATTCGAAGTGCTCGATGCCGATCCGCGGCGGGTGAAGCGGCTACGGATCGGGCCGCGCAAGGAACGCCCCGCCCCACGCACACGCGACAGTCGGCGGCGCGAGACCGCGACCGATTCCGCCGCGCCGACGACGACGGACGGCAGCGGCTCCAGCTCATCACCAACGACCGGCGACGGGACCGGTTCGCCGTGACGCGTCGGGGTGTGCTGAGCCGGATCGCCTCGGGCATCATCCTGGCGTGGGGCTGGAAGCGCGCTGTGATCGCGCTGCTGGCCGGCGCACTCTCCTCACTGGCGATGGAGCCGTTCAACGCCTGGCCGGTTCTGTTCATTACCTTCCCGATCGCGGTGTGGCTGATCGACGGCTCTGCAGCCGGCAAGCGGCGCGGCGTCCCCGCTGCGGCGATGGCCGGCTGGTGGTTCGGCTTCGGTTATTTCGTCCCCGGCCTGTACTGGATCGGCTACGCGTTTCTGGTCGATGCCGACACCTTCGCCTGGCTGCTGCCGGCCGCGATATGTGGCTTGCCGGCCTATCTGGCGCTGTTCACCGCGCTCGGCTTCGCGCTGGCACGGCTGTTGTGGCGCCCCGATACTCTGCGCATCCTGTCGCTCGCCGTCAGCCTGACGATCAGCGAATGGCTACGCGGCCACCTGCTCACCGGCTTTCCCTGGAATGCGTTCGGCTACGCCCTGACCGAGCCGCTCGCGCTGGCGCAAAGCATCTCGGTGATCGGCATCTGGGGGCTGACGCTGCTGGCGGTGGCGATCTTCGCCTCGCCCGCGGTGCTGATCGATGGCGGCACCACCGGCAAGCGGCGCTGGGCGGCGCCGGCGATCGCACTGGGCGTGCTGGCCGCGATGGCGGTGTTTGGCGGCATTCGACTCAAATTGTCGCCGACCCAGCTCGTCGACAACGTCCGGCTGCGGATCATGCAGCCCAACCTGCCGCAGGACGCGCGCTTCAATTATTCCGCCAAAGCCGACGTGATGCAGAAATATCTGTCACTGTCGGACCGCTCGACAGGGCCGAAATCGACGGGGGTTCGCGACGTCTCGCTGCTGATCTGGCCGGAATCGGCGTTTCCGTTCTTCCTGTCGCGGGAAGCGGATGCGATGGCGCAGATCGCAGAGCTGCTGCCGAAAGGCACCGTGCTGCTGACCGGGGCGGTCCGCCCGCCTGAATTACCGCCGGGGCGCCGGATTACCCGCGCGTACAATTCGATCTACGCGATCGATCATGATGGCAGCATTTTGTCGGTCTACGACAAACTCCATCTGGTCCCATTCGGCGAATTTCTGCCGTACCAGAATCTGATGGAGAAGATCGGCTTCGTCCAACTTACCAAGGTGCAGGGCGGATTTTTATCCGGTGTGGCGCGTCATAACCTCGAACTGCCCAACGCCCCGCCGCTGCTGCCGCTGATTTGTTACGAGGCAATTTTCCCGGACGAAATTGCGATCGGCAACAACCGTCCCGGCTGGATGCTGAATCTCACAAACGACGGCTGGTTCGGCATTTCCAGCGGCCCCTATCAGCACCTGCAGCAGGCGCGGATGCGTGCCATCGAGCAGGGCCTGCCGCTTGTTCGCGCAGCGAACACCGGCGTTTCCGCAGTGATCGATCCGGTCGGACGGATCGTCGCAGAGCTCGGCCTCGGCGTCGAAGGGGTGCTGGATTCGGGGCTGCCGGCACCGGTGGCACCGACGATCTATGCGCGGGTGGGCGAACTTCCTGCAGCCGTGCTGGTTGCGTTAGTGATGATGCTTGTACTATTACGAAAGCGCTCACCGGGCTCGTGCTAATACGCGGATCGGCGACGCAACCAGAGATTAAGTTCGAGAAAATTCGCACTCGCGTAGCCCGCGAATTTTCCTCGGCGTAAATTAACGCCGAATCCCCGTTGGATTCCAAAGACATTTGACGACTCCAATATTTGAGGCGTATTCCAACCCGCATGCGCTAACTGTTGGCGTATGCACGTGCCTGAGGAGTGAGTGAGATGTCGACTAAAGCGCCCAATCCTGTTGACAAATACGTCGGCAGCCGTGTGCGCATGCGACGCATCATGCTGGGCATGAGTCAGGAGAAACTCGGCGAAGCGCTGGGTCTGACTTTTCAGCAAGTGCAGAAATACGAGAAGGGGACCAACCGCGTCGGCGCCAGCCGCATTCAGCAGATCGCTGAAGTCCTGCAGGTCCCGGTGTCCTTCTTGTTCGAAGGCGGCCCGAGCGGCGGCCTAGCTAACGGCAACGGCTTCAGTGAGGCGCCGTCGCCTTCATACGTGTCCGACTTCCTCGCGACTTCCGAAGGTCTGGCGCTGACCCGCGCCTTTACCAAGATCACCGATGCCAAGCTTCGTCGCAGCATCGTCGATCTCGTCGAACGGATCGCCGCGCGCGAAGCGGACGAGACGAACTGATCGATCGACCTCCGTCGCGCCGGCCTCCGCAAATGATATAAGCGGGGCCGGTTTTTCGTTCACGGTCGAAACAAGATGGCGGTCCTGTAAGCAGGGCAGCCTGTCGAAGAAGTGCGAGCGCGGTCGCTTGATGTTCAATATTGATCACCCAGACTCGGCGCCGGACACTGAAGATCACAACGGTGAAAATCACGATGGCGACGTCGTGATGCACGGCCAGGGATCGTTCTTCGGCCGCCGCAAGGGTCACAAGCTGCGGGCTCATCAGGCCGACCTGATCGAGAACCTGCTGCCGCATTTGTCGCTGCAGATCGACGCGCCGGCGCCCGAACCGCTTACGACATTGTTCGATCCTCCGGTCGAGCATATGCGGCTCGAAATCGGTTTCGGCGGCGGCGAACACCTGATCGCCGAAGCGCTGGCGCATCCAAACACGGGCTTCATCGGCGCCGAGCCTTACGTCAACGGCATGGCGAAGATTCTGGCTCGGATCGAGGCCGAGAACATCCGCAACATCCGGCTGTTTGCCGGCGACGCCTCGGAGCTGCTGGCCTGGGTGCCGGCCGGCTCGCTGGCGCGGATCGACCTGATCCATCCCGATCCGTGGCCAAAGCGCCGACACTGGAAGCGTCGCTTCGTGCAGGACGCCACCGTCACGGCGATGGCGCGCGCGCTGACGCCGCACGGCGAATTCCGCTTCGTCAGCGACATCGACGGCTACAACGCCTGGACGCTGGCGCATCTGCTGCGTGCGCCGAGCTTCGACTGGCTCGCCCAGCGCGCCGACGATTGGCGCAAGCCCTGGCCCAACTACACGATGACGCGCTATGGCCGCAAAGCCGAACGCGAGGGCCGGCGCGCCAACTATCTGCGTTTCGAACGTCTCTAATCTCTGCGGCGATTAGTTCGTCTGCGCGGCGAGCCTCGCGTTCCGCACGTCGGTCGCCTCCCACACCATTCGCTTGCCGCGTTCGCGTCCGAGCAGTTCGATCGGATCGTGATTGTCGATGTGGCCGAACTGACCTTTGTACACGCTGTAGCCGCATAGTTCCTGCAGCCGCCGAGGAAAGCGCTGCGCGATCTCCTGCGGAATCCCGAGCTGCAGGTTCTCCTGCTGCCGCATCCACCCCCAGCAATAGGCGCAAGAGAATGCGAAGCGGCGAGCCTCCGAGGTGTTGGGGCCGCCGCCGTGCCACAGCGCGCTATCGAACAGCATCACGCTGCCGGCCGGCATCGTCGCGGTGAGCGCGTCGTAGTCCCGGCCGTACACCGGCGAGGTCTCGTACTTATGACTTCCAGGAATGATCCGGGTCGCGCCGTTGGCTGCGGTGAAATCCGACAGCGCCCAGATCGCGTTCAGCGTGATCGGAATGTGCGGCCGCGGCAGCGGAATGAGTTGCGTATCTTCGTGGATCGGCTGCGCCTCCTGGCCGGGCCCGAGCACCAGTGAACAGAACGACGAGAGCAGGCATTCCTTATCAAGCACGGCCTCGACGATCGGCAGCACGCTGCTATGCAGCGGCACGTCCCAGAACACCTCGTCGTAAGTGAGCAGGTTGTTGACCCGGAGCGTCTTGAAGCCTTCGAACGACGTCTTGGCGCAACCAAGCTGATGGTCACGCTCGATCCGTTCGACAGCGCTGATCAGCGCCGCGACCAATGCCGGGTCCGCGGCCCGTTCGATCACGGTGTAGCCGTCGTCGCGGATACGCTGGGCATGCGTGGTGATGTCAGCTTCGCTGAGCATAATCATCCTCCCTTGTCGGCGCTGTGGGCGCGCCGTTGAGGCAAGCATAGAGCGATTTTGACCGAAGTGGACACTGCTTTGCGCAGAAAGAAGACGCGCGAGCTGGCAGCCGCGCGGGCGGCTCAGGCGTCGGCCTGCCGCATCTTCCAGAAGCCAAGCACGCGCTGCGCCGTCGACAGCGCCAGGCGCTCGAAATTGTGCTGCGCTTCTTCAACGTCCGGGCAGGCCACCGAGCGGTCCGGCCCGAGCCGCAGCCCGATCAGGGCGCGCACCGTCGCCCAGCCGAAGCCGAGCGCCTTGCCGAGGATCAGCACCGGGTCGTGCCGCTCGCCGGACATCATTTGATCAAGGGTGGAGATCCGCGTGCCGGTCATCGCCGACAGCGCCGCCACCGTCTCCTCGTATTGATGCGCCCGCGCGAAGCCGAGCACGGTCGCTTCGTTGAGTTCGCCCTTGTTGTGCAGCTCCACCACCGAGCGCTGCGCGGCGTCGAAGTCGCGCTGCACCGACGGCTGCCGCGACTCGCCGGCGAGCTCGCGCATCGCCCGGTTGATCGCGATCCGCGAACTCGGCCTTGCGCTTTCGAACAGGCGCCGGCGCACCAGATCGGTCGAGCACGCCAACAGATCCTTCAGCCGCGGCGGCGACAGATCATCCCGCGTGCCGACCGCGATCGCCAACACCCCGTCCTGCGCAGCGCGGCGGATCAGGCCGTTGAAGCCGGTCGCGGAGAATTCGGCACCCGCATTGCTGGCGACCTTGCGCACCACGTCGCGGTCGCCGCGACGCACGATCACGTCGGTGACCGGCGGCGAAATGCTCGGCCGCTCTGAGATGGCGAGCAGATGCGTCTGGCCGCGCAGCCTGGCGAGCTCGACCAGCGTCGGATCATCGAGCATCATCGAGCGCCGCAGTAGCGGTCCGGCGATGCCGATGTCTTCATCGTGCACCAGCTGCCGGACCAATTCGGGCGGCGCATTGCTGATTTCCGAAAACCGCCGCGCCAGTTCGCTGCGAACTTCGACGTCGATCTCCGGCACCAGCGTCAGCAGGATGCCGTCGAACAGCGCGACATGATCGGGCTGGAAGCTCTCGGCGCCCCGAATATACAGGTCGGATATCCGGCGCACGGCTTCGGCACGCCGGACGGGATCGCCCTGCCTGACAATGTCATCGAGTTCGGGAAGCAGAGATGTAGCGGCAGGCATCCATCGTTCTCGCGGGCGGGCCGCATTGGTACGACTGGAACCTAAAGCGGCTGCATGAACGAAGCGTTGAGCCGCGGCGTCGCATTTGCTGCGGCTGCCCCGAGGATCGGCCCAGGGCGGGGGCTCCGGACGGCTCTTGTCGCTGAGCCAAAAAAGCGCTATATCGGCGCTACTTCGAAATTCTCATACGATCCGTATCGAGAGTGGGCCCTGCGGGACCCGCTCTTTTTTATTACCTGGATCGTGGGACGCGGACCGTCGCACCTTCGGGCGCGAGACCTCCTTCACCACCTTGATACCGTTTATCGGCGAGACGTTATAACGCTTTGACCCAGGACATGACCGAGCCGACCACAGCCGTTCCGGAAACCGATGCCTTGGCCGAACCGCGCCTGGTGATCGAGCCCGGTGTCGCGGCGCGGTTCAGCGCCGTCGCGGAGCCGGTCTTGCTGGCAATGGGTTACCGCCTTGTTCGGATCAAGGTGTCAGGCGACGCCGGCTGCACCGTGCAGATCATGGCCGAGCGGCCCGACGGCACCATGCTGATCGACGATTGTGAGGCGGTGTCGCGCGCGCTGTCGCCGGTGCTCGACGTCGCCGATCCGATCGACCGCGCCTACCGGCTGGAAATCTCCTCGCCCGGCATCGACCGTCCGCTGGTGCGCCGCTCCGATTTCGCCCGTTACGCCGGGCACTTGGTCAAGATCGAGATGGCGGTGCCGCACCAAGGACGCAAGCGGTTCCGCGGCCTGCTCGACGGCGTCGAGGGCGACGCCGTGCGGGTGCAGCGCGAGGGCGGCGCCAAGGACGAAGATCCGCTGGTGCTGCTGCCGATGCACGACATCGGCGATGCCCGGCTGGTGCTGACCGACGAGCTGATCGCCGAATCGATGCGCCGCGGCAAGCAGGCCGAGCGCGACCTGAAGCAGAGCCTCGGGCTCGCACCGGAACCGCCGCCGCATGCCAAGCGCAGCGATCCGACCAAGAGCCAGGCGCCGAAGCGCGGCGCCAAGGCCGCCAAAGCGGCGGCCAAGCCGACACCGCAGAACACCAAGAAACACCGCCTTGCCGCCGAACGGGCGCGGCGTGGCGAGATCGACACCTCTGAGGGAGACTGACCATGGCCGTCAGCGCCAATAGGCTGGAACTGCTGCAGATCGCCGATGCGGTGGCTCGCGAGAAAACCATCGACCGCGGCATCGTGATCGCCGCGATGGAAGACGCGATCGCCAAGGCGGCGCGTGCCCGCTACGGCTCGGAGACCGACGTCCACGCCGAAATCGACCCGAAGAAGGGCGAGCTGCGGCTGTCGCGCCATATGCTGGTGGTCGAGCAGGTCGAAAATCCCGCCAACCAGATTTCGCTGAAGGATGCGCAGCGCGCCAATCCGGGCGCGCAGATCGGCGACACCATCGCCGACACGCTGCCGCCGCTGGAATACGGCCGTATCGCCGCGCAGTCGGCCAAGCAGGTGATCGTGCAGAAGGTCCGCGAGGCCGAGCGCGACCGCCAGTACATGGAATTCAAGGATCGCATCGGCGACATCGTCAACGGCGTCGTCAAGCGCGTCGAATATGGCAGCGTGATCGTCGACCTCGGCCGCGGCGAAGCGATCATCCGCCGCGACGAAATGCTGCCGCGTGAATCGTTCCGCAACGGCGACCGCGTCCGCGCCTATGTGTTCGACGTCCGCCGCGAGACCCGCGGCCCGCAGATCTTCCTGTCGCGCACCCATCCGCAATTCATGGCCAAGCTGTTCGCGCAGGAAGTGCCGGAAATCTACGACGGCATCGTCGAGATCAAGGCGGTGGCCCGCGATCCGGGCTCGCGCGCCAAGATCGGCGTCGTCTCTCGCGACTCGTCGGTCGACCCGGTCGGCGCCTGCGTCGGTATGCGCGGCTCGCGCGTGCAGGCCGTGGTGAACGAGCTGCAGGGCGAGAAGATCGACATCATTCCGTGGTCGCCGGACATCGCCACCTTCGTGGTCAATGCGCTGGCGCCGGCCGAAGTCTCGAAGGTCGTGATCGACGAAGATCGCGAACGCATCGAGGTTGTGGTTCCGGATACCAATAACCAACTATCCCTGGCGATTGGTCGCCGCGGTCAGAACGTGCGGCTCGCTTCGCAGCTCACCGGCTGGGATATCGACATCCTGACCGAGAGCGAAGAATCCGAGCGCCGCCAGGCCGATTTCGAGAAGACCACCCGGGCCTTCATGGACGCGCTGAACGTCGACGAGGTGGTCGGCCAGCTGCTCGCCTCCGAAGGCTTCACCTCGGTCGAAGAACTGGCTCTGGTCGACCCGCGTGAACTCGCCTCGATCGAAGGTTTCGACGAGGAAACCGCCGCCGAACTGCAGATGCGCGCCCGCGAATATCTCGACCGGATCGAATCCGAGCTCGAGGCGCGCCGCGTGGAACTCGGCGTCGAGGACGCCCTGAAGGACGTCCCCGGCGTCACCTCGAAGATGCTGGTGAAGTTCGGCGAGAACGACGTGAAGACCGTCGAGGATCTGGCCGGCTGCGCCACCGACGATCTGGTTGGTTGGACCGAGCGCAAGGACGGCGCCGAGCCGGTGAAGTATCCTGGCATTCTCGACGGCCTGGAGATGTCGCGCGAGGACGCCGAGCACCTGATCATGCAGGCCCGCGTCAAGGCCGGCTGGATCGACGAGTCGGAGCTCGCCTCCGAAGAAGAACCCGCGGACGAAGCGTCCGACGAGTCGGCGGACTGAACCGCCGATGCGTTGCGACCCGAACCCGCGCAGCACGTGAGATGAAAGGCCCGCTGCACCCATGCTCGCTGCCGAACCCGGCGCAGATCTCGACGACGGACCGCGGGCCAAAACGCCCGCGACCGAGCGGATGTGCGCGGTCACGCGGCAGGTGCGGCCGACCGGAGAACTGATCCGGTTCGTGGTCGGCCCCAACGGCGAAGTGGTGGCCGATCTCAAGCGCAAGCTGCCGGGCCGCGGCCTCTGGGTCACGGCGTCTCGGGAGATGGTGACGCAGGCGGTTCGCCGCCGCGTCTTCGCCAAAGGTTTCAAGCGCGACGTCAAGGCGCCGGCGGATCTCGCCGACGCGATCGAACGCCTGTTGGTGCGGTCGGCCCAGGATGCGCTGGCGATCGCCGCCAAGGCCGGCCAGGTGGTCAGCGGTTTCGGCAAGGTCGAAACTGCGCTGAAGAACCGCGAAGCCGTCGCGGTGATCCATGCCACCGATGGCGCGGCCGATGGAATCCGCAAGCTGGACGGGCTTTGTCGGCAAATCGACGGAGATGCGACCGCGGGCCGCAATTTTCCTCGCCTCGCCGCACTCAGCTCTGCAGAATTGGATTTGGCATTAGGGCGGTCAAATGTGATACATGCTGCCCTGCTTGCGGGCCCGGCCGGACAAACATTCCTGTCGCGCTGCCAGATCCTGGTCCGATACCGGCTGGCGGGCGACGGCGATGCCGATGCGGCCACGGCGGAAACGCCGATCGACACGCCGAAAGACGCTGCTGACCAAGACGCCGCTGACGAAGTCCGTGCGAACGCGCACAACGTTGAGAGATTGGGACTACTGAATGGTTGATACGAAAACTCCTGGCGACAAGACTCTGACGATGCCGACCAAGACTTTGACGCTGAAGCCGCGCGTCGAGCAGGGCGTCGTGCGCCAGAGCTTCAGCCACGGCCGTAGCAAGCAGGTGGTGGTCGAGAAGCGCGGCAAGCGGCGCATCGGCGGCGACGAGCCGGCCGCGCCCGCAGCGCCCGAAGTTGCAAAGAAGCCCGCCCCGGCGCCGGCCGCGCCGAGCCGGCAGCAGTCGCGCCCAGCGCCGCAGCAGTCGCGCAGCGGTATGGTGCTGCGGACCCTGACCGAGGACGAGCGCACCGCCCGCGCCACCGCGCTGGCCGACGCCCGCGTGCGCGAGATCGAGGAGCGCAAGCAGGCCGAGATCGAAGCCCAGCGCCGCGCCGAGCAGGAAAAGATCGAGAAGGCCGAGCGCGAAGCCGCCGAGGCCCGCCGCAAGGCCGAAGAAGAGCGTCACCGCCAGGAAGACGAAGCCAAGCGCAAGGCCGAGACCGAGGCCAAGAAGCGCTTCGGCGACGCCGAGCCGGCCAAGAAGCCCGCCGAGACGTCGACGACGACCACCACTACGAGTGCGGCGCCGGCCCGTCCGGCGACCACGACGACGCGCGCCCCGACTCCGGCCGGCCGTCCGCCGGCCGTTGCGGCCGAAGCTGGCGACGACGACGAAGCCCCGCGGATGATCCGTCGTCCGGGCGGCCCCGCCCGTCCGGCGCCGGCGCCGAAGCAGCCGGCCGCCAAGCCGGGCGCCTCGAAGCAGCGCGGCCGTCTCACCGTCGTCACCGCGCTCAATGCCGATGACGTGCGCGAACGTTCGATCGCCTCGTTCCGTCGCCGCACCCAGCGGCTGAAGGGCCACGCCTCGAACGAGCCGAAAGAAAAGTTGGTGCGTGAAGTCGTTATTCCCGAAGTGATCGCCATCCAGGAACTCGCCAACCGCATGTCCGAACGTGCGGTCGACGTGATCCGCCTGCTGATGAAGCAGGGCGCGATGCACAAGATCACCGACGTGATCGACGCCGACACCGCGCAGCTGATCGCCGAAGAGCTCGGCCACACCGTCAAGCGCGTCGCCGCGTCGGACGTGGAAGAAGGCCTGTTCGACGTCGTCGACGATTCCACCGATACCGAGCCGCGTTCGCCGGTCGTGACCGTGATGGGCCACGTCGACCACGGTAAGACCTCGCTGCTCGACGCGCTGCGCCACGCCAACGTGGTGTCGGGCGAAGCCGGCGGCATCACCCAGCACATCGGTGCCTATCAGGTGACCTCGCCGGAAAGCGGCAAGAAGATCACCTTCATCGACACCCCCGGCCACGCCGCGTTCACCGCGATGCGTGCCCGCGGCGCCAAGGTCACCGACATCGTGGTTCTGGTGGTCGCCGCCGACGACGGCGTGATGCCGCAGACCATCGAGGCGATCAATCACGCCAAGGCGGCCGGCGTTCCGATCATCGTGGCGATCAACAAGATCGACAAGCCGGACGCCAAGCCCGACCGTGTCCGCACCGACCTGCTGCAGCACAACGTGCAGGTGGAATCGATGGGTGGCGACGTCGTCGACGTCGAAGTGTCGGCCAAGAACAAGATCAATCTCGACAAGCTGCTCGAGATGATCGCGCTGCAGGCCGAAATCCTGGAGCTCAAGACCAACACCCAGCGTCCGGCCGAAGGCACTGTGATCGAAGCCAAGCTCGATCGCGGCCGTGGTCCGGTCGCCACCGTGCTGGTTCAGCGCGGCACCCTGCGGGTCGGCGACATCATCGTGGCCGGCGCCGAAATGGGCCGCGTCCGCGCGCTGATCTCCGACCAGGGCGAGACCGTGCAGGAAGCCGGCCCGTCGGTCCCGGTCGAAGTGCTCGGCTTCAATGGTCCGCCGGAAGCGGGCGACCGCCTCGCGGTGGTCGAAAACGAAGCCCGCGCCCGCCAGATCACCGATTACCGTGCGCACCAGAAGCGCGAGAAGTCCGCAGCCTCGGTTTCCGGCATGCGCGGCTCGCTCGAGCAGATGATGACGCAGCTGAAGACGTCCGGCCGGAAGGAATTCCCGCTGATCGTCAAGGCGGACGTGCAGGGCTCGCTGGAAGCGATCCTCGGCTCGCTGGAGAAGCTCGGCACCGACGAAGTCGCCGCGCGCATCCTGCACGCCGGCGTCGGCGGCATCAGCGAGAGCGACGTCACGCTGGCCGAAGGCTTCAACGCCGTCATCCTCGGCTTCTCGGTCCGCGCCAACAAGGAGGCCGCTGCGGCCGCCAAGCGCAACGGCATCGAGATCCGCTACTACAACATCATCTACGATCTGGTGGATGACATTAAGAAGGCGATGAGCGGCCTGCTCGCGCCGACCCTGCGCGAAACCATGCTCGGCAACGCGCAGATCCTGGAGATCTTCAACATCTCCAAGGTCGGCAAGGTCGCCGGCTGCCGCGTCACCGACGGCACCGTCGAGCGCGGCGCCAATGTTCGCCTGATCCGCGACAACGTCGTGGTGCACGAAGGCAAGCTTTCGACCTTGAAGCGCTTCAAGGACGAAGTGAAGGAAGTCGTCGCCGGCCAGGAATGCGGCATGGCGTTCGAGAACTACACCGACATGCGGGCAGGCGACATCATCGAGTGCTACCGCGTCGAGACCATCCAGCGCTCGCTGTAAGTCCGATTCTTACAGTCGAGACGCTCGGATTGAACTGAGGCGTCATGGCCGGGCCGAAGCGCGAAGCACGTCTTCGCGACGAAGTCCCGGCCGTCCACGTCTTGCTTTGCCCCATCGAAGACGTGCATGCCCGCGGCCAGGCGCGGGCATGGCGGCAATATTTGAGAGAACATCATGTCTCGCCAAAATCAGAAGAGTTCTCCGCCCGGCGGCTCGACCCGCTCGCTGCGCGTCGGCGAGCTGATCCGCCACGCCGTGGCCGAGATCCTCGCCCAGGGCGGCGTGCACGACCCGGTGCTCGAAAGCCACCTCGTCACCGTGCCCGAGGTACGGATGTCACCCGATCTCAAGCTCGCGACCATCTACGTGATGCCGCTCGGCGGCCGCGACGAGAAGCTCGTGCTCGACGCGCTCGAGCATCACAAGCGCTTCCTGCGCGGCGAGATCGCCCACCGCGTCAATTTGAAGTTCGCCCCCGAACTCCGCTTCCGCATCGACGAACGTTTCGCCGAGGCCGAGCGGATCGACAAACTGCTGCGCTCGCCGGCAGTCCAGAAAGACCTCGAACCGAATTCGGACCAGGATTAATGACCGTGACCACCCCCGACGCCCTGCTCGCCCCGCACGACGTGCAGCACGCCGGCGTCGACGAATCCGCCGCGCAGATCCGTAAGCCGCGCGACAACAACGACCCGCGCAACGCCAATCGCGGCGGCGGCAATGGCAAGCCGCGCCGCGACAAGCGCGACGTCCATGGCTGGGTGGTGCTGGATAAGCCGATCGGCATGACCTCGACCCAGGCGGTCGCGGTGCTGAAGCGACTGTTCTCGGCCAAGCGCGCCGGCCATGCCGGCACCCTCGATCCGCTCGCCTCCGGCGGCCTGCCGATCGCGATGGGCGAAGCCACCAAGACGGTGCCGTTCGTGATGGACGGCCGCAAGCGCTACCGGTTCACCGTGGCGTGGGGCGAGGAGCGGGATACCGACGACACCGAGGGCCGCGCGGTTGCCACCAGCCCGGAGCGGCCGACCGCCGAGGCGATCATAGCGCTTCTGCCGCGGTTTACCGGCGTGATCGAGCAGGTTCCGCCACAATATTCCGCCGTGAAGATCCAGGGTGAGCGCGCCTACGATCTGGCGCGCGATGGCGAGGTCGTGCCGCTGGTCCCGCGTCCGGTTGAGATCCACGAATTAACCCTTGTGGAACATGGAGATGACGGCCGCTCGGTGTTCGAGGCCGAGTGCGGCAAGGGTACCTATGTGCGGGCGCTCGCGCGCGACATGGGCCGGCTGCTCGGCTGCTACGGCCATATCTGCGCGCTGCGCCGCACCGTGGTCGGGCCGTTCGACGAGTCGGACATGATTCCGCTGGAAGAACTACAGGCTTTGTGCGATAGAGCGGCGTCCGGCGAGGGTAGCCTCGCCGACGCGCTACTGCCCGTTGAGACCGCGCTGGACGACATCCCGGCGCTGGCCGTCACTCGGGCTGATGCGGCACGGCTCCATCGGGGCCAGGCCGTTTTGTTGCGCGGACGGGATGCGCCTCATTGTAGCGGCACAGTCTATGTCACGGTGGCAGGCCGGCTTCTGGCCCTCGCCGAAGTCGGCAATGGCGAGCTCATCCCCAAGCGCGTTTTCAACCTCACCGGGCTGACTGCCAGCTCGGCCGTTCGCAAGGAAAGTATCTGACGATGTCGATTACCGCAGAACGCAAAGCGGAAGTCATCAAGACCAGCGCCACCAAGGCCGGTGATACCGGCTCGCCCGAGGTTCAGGTCGCGATCCTGTCGGAACGCATCAACAACCTGACCACGCACTTCAAGACCCACACCAAGGACAATCACTCCCGCCGTGGGCTGTTGAAGCTGGTGTCGACGCGCCGTTCGCTTCTCGACTACATCAAGAAGAAGGACGAAGCGCGCTACAAGGCGCTGCTCGAAAAGCACAACATCCGTCGCTGAGGCGTCGGAAACCCGGCCAAAGCGGATGTGCCACGACACGTCCGCGACGGCCGAAGCAAGATGTTCGCACGGGCGAGTCTTCCATCCGCCCGTGTCAGTCGGCTCAGTCGCATTCCGGCGGTTGAGCTCGTCAACGGGCCTCCAGCCCGCCGTGCGGGACCGAAGACCGATGCGTCTTCCCCGCAGCCGGGAGGAATGAACGCCATTTCCCAACTGAAGACCATGGCAGGATCGCCGGACGCTGTTTGTGCACCCGCGCAGTCAGCGTCTCGCCATCTTGCGCATGGTCTTTTGGTATTTGGCGTCCGGTCTTCCCGACAACCGATGAAAGAAAGACCCGATGTTCAATATCCATTCCGTGGAAATCGATTGGGGTGGCCGTCCCCTCAAGCTTGAAACCGGCAAGGTCGCCCGCCAGGCCGACGGCGCCGTCGTCGCGACCTATGGCGAGACCGTCGTGCTCGCCACCGTGGTGGCCGCCAAGGCGCCGCGTGAAGGCGTCGACTTCCTCCCCCTCACCGTCGACTACCAAGAGAAGGCCTACGCGGCCGGCCGTATTCCCGGCGGCTACTTCAAGCGTGAAGGCCGTCCGACCGAGAAGGAGACGCTGGTCTCCCGTCTGATCGACCGCCCGATCCGTCCGCTGTTCGCCGACGGCTGGCGCAATGAGACCCAGGTCATCGTCACCGTGCTGTCGCACGACATGGAGAACGATCCGGACGTGCTGGCGATGGTCGCCGCCTCCGCGGCGCTGACGCTGTCCGGCGTGCCGTTCAAGGGCCCGATCGGCGCCGCCCGCGTCGGCTTCATCAACGACGAATACGTGCTCAACCCCGTGCTCGACGAGATGGCCGAAACCCAGCTCGAGCTGGTGGTGGCCGGCACCGCCGACGCGGTGCTGATGGTCGAATCCGAGGCCAAGGAGCTGTCGGAAGAGATCATGCTCGGCGCCGTGATGTTCGGTCACCGCCACTTCCAGCCGGTGATCGACGCGATCATCGACCTCGCCGAGAAGGCCGCCAAGGAGCCGCGCGAACTCACCGTCGTCGACGACAGCGAGATCGAAAAGGAAATGCTCGGCCTGGTCGAGCAGGAGCTGCGTGCCGCCTACGCCATCCCGGTCAAGCAGGACCGCTACGCCGCGGTCGGCAAGGTCAAGGAGAAGGCGATCGCGCACTTCTTCCCGGAAGGCCAGGAGCCGAAATACGACAAGCTGCGCATCGCCGGCGTGTTCAAGGAGCTCGAGGCCAAGATCGTTCGCTGGAACATCCTCGACACCGGCAAGCGCATCGACGGCCGTGACAGCAAGACCGTCCGCAACATCCTGGCCCAGGTCGGCGTGCTGCCGCGTACCCACGGTTCGGCGCTGTTCACCCGCGGCGAAACCCAAGCGATGGTCGTGACCACGCTCGGCACCGGCGAAGACGAGCAGTATGTCGACTCGCTGTCCGGAACGTACAAAGAGACGTTCCTGCTGCACTACAACTTCCCGCCCTACTCGGTCGGCGAGACCGGCCGCCTCGGCGGCACCAAGCGCCGCGAGATCGGCCACGGCAAGCTGGCGTGGCGCGCGATCCATCCGGTGCTGCCGCCGCATCACGAGTTCCCCTACACCATCCGCGTCGTCTCCGAGATCACCGAGTCGAACGGTTCGTCCTCGATGGCGTCGGTGTGCGGCGCCTCGCTGGCGCTGATGGACGCGGGCGTGCCGTTGAAGCGGCCGACCGCGGGCATCGCGATGGGTCTGATCCTGGAAGGCGAGCGCTTCGCCGTGCTGTCCGACATCCTCGGCGACGAGGATCACCTCGGCGACATGGACTTCAAGGTGGCGGGCACCGAGGCGGGCATCACCTCGCTGCAGATGGACATCAAGATCGCCGGCATCACCGAAGAGATCATGAAGGTGGCGCTCGGTCAGGCCAAGGACGGCCGCATCCACATCCTGGGTGAGATGTCCAAGGCACTCGACCGCGCCCGCGCCGAGCTCGGCGAACACGCGCCGCGGATCGAGACCTTCAAGATCCCGACCGACAAGATCCGCGAAGTGATCGGCACCGGCGGCAAGGTGATCCGCGAGATCGTCGAAAAGACCGGCGCCAAGGTCAACATCGAGGACGACGGCACCGTCAAGGTGGCCTCATCCGACGGCGAGTCGATCAAGGCCGCCATCAAGTGGATCAAGTCGATCGCGTCCGATCCGGAAGTCGGCGAGATCTACGAAGGCACCGTCGTCAAGGTGATGGAGTTCGGCGCCTTCGTGAACTTCTTCGGCGCCAAGGACGGCCTGGTGCACATCAGCCAGCTCGCCGCCGGCCGCGTGCAGAAGACCTCCGACGTCGTCAAGGAAGGCGACAAGGTCAAGGTCAAGCTGCTCGGCTTCGACGACCGCGGCAAGACCCGGCTGTCGATGAAGGTGGTCGATCAGGCCACCGGCGAAGACCTCGAAGCCAAGCAGAAGGCGGAAGCCAAGGCCGAAGGCGAAGCGCCCGCGCAGGCTGCCGGCGAGTAAATCGCCCTTCAAGTAATTGAATGACCGGACTACCAGAGGCGGCCGCAAGGCCGCCTCTGTCGTTTATAGCCCCCAGCATCGACGGCAAATCTTGATCAGCGGTCACCCGGACCTAAACACCATCAAGTCTAGCAATCACGACTCGCGCAAGGCCCCTTACGCGTAATCGACCGAGGCATCGCGCTAGCCAATTGTTAAAGGCCGCATCGCACCCTGCGCGACGTATTTCCCGCTGTCACTTCGGTTCGTGTCCTCACGATTGCCCCTGGAGCCAACGGCAATATGTTCTCGTTCTTTCGAAGCGCGGATCAGGATCGCGCTGCCGCACTGCTCGCCGCCATCGACCGCTCGCAAGCAGTCATCGAGTTCGACACCGGTGGCACCATCCGCCGCGCGAACGACAGTTTTCTCAGAACCTTCGGCTATTCGCGGGACGAACTGATCGGCCAGAACCACAGCATTCTGGTGGATCCCGCCGAGCGCGATACGCCCCGCTATCGGCAATTCTGGGAAGCGCTGCGAGCGGGCGAGTATCAGAGCGGAGAGTATCAGCGCATCGCTAAAGACGGCCACCACGTCTGGATTCAGGCCTCCTACAGTCCAATCTGCAATCGCCTGGGCACACCGGTCGGGGTGGTGAAGGTCGCCAGCGACATCACCGCGGCGAAGATGAAGAGCCTCGATGATGCGGGCAACCGCGCGGCGATCAGCCGAGCACAGGCGGTCATCGAATTCGCGATGGACGGCACCATCCTCACCGCGAATGAGAACTTCCTGACGGTCATGGGCTACTCGCTCGACGAGATCAGGGGCAAGCATCACAGCATATTCGTTCCCGCGGCTGAGCGCGACAGTGCAGGCTATCGCGAGTTCTGGGCGCGGTTAAACCGAGGCAACTACTTTCCCGGCGAGTTCAAACGGATCGGAAAGGGAGGTAGAGAAGTCTGGATTCTCGCCAGCTACAATCCGATCCTCGACGATTGCGGCAAGCCGATCAAAGTCGTCAAGTACGCGACTGACGTCACCGCTCAAAAGCTGGCTAATGCCGACTCGTCGGGCCAGATAGCCGCGATTCGAAAGTCACAGGCTGTGATCGAATTCAAGCCTGACGGCACCATCCTCGACGCCAACGAGAACTTCCTCAAGACGATGGGCTACAGCTTGGCCGAAATCAAAGGCCAACATCACAGCATGTTCGTGGACCAGTCGGAACGCCATAGCGAGACCTATCGGGAATTCTGGGCGGCGCTTGCACGGGGCGAGTACCAGGCCGGCGAATTCCACCGCTTCGCCAAAGGCGGCCGCGAGGTTTGGATCCAAGCGTCGTACAATCCAATCCAGGATCTCGACGGACGAACCTACAAGGTCGTCAAGTACGCGGCCGACACAACTGCGCAGGTGCAGCGAAGGCTCGCCAACGAAGAGGTGCGGGGCATGCTGGTGCACGTCTCGGACTCCACCGAAGAACTAACCAGCACCGTTAGTATGATCGCGGAAGCCACCAACCGGACGCGTGAAACGACGCAGCAGGCCGTCGGTGAGGTGGTCACCGCAGACGGTCAGGCCAAGCGTCTCGATGACGCGGCCAAGTCGATGAGCGGAATTGCCGAGATCATCGGGCACATCACTGGCCAGATCAACCTCTTGGCGTTGAACGCTACAATCGAGTCCGCCCGTGCTGGCGAAGCCGGACGGGGCTTCGCCGTCGTCGCACAGGAGGTGAAGATTCTGGCCACCCAGGCGCGCAATGCAACCGATCAGATCGTGGATCAGATCGACAATCTCAACGGCATCGCCAGTGAGGTCGTCGGCGCGCTTTCGAACATCAGATCGGCAATCGATCGAGTCAATGAATTCGTGACCTCTACTGCGTCTACAGCAGAACAGCAGAACGCGGCCACGATCGAGATTTCTGCCAGCATGCACCGTGCCACCGCGATGCTGAGATAGCCGCAACCGAATCACTCAGCATCGGGGTGAGCGCGCTTGGCGGGCGCCCGGGCTTGCACCCACGAAAGCTCTGGAGGCTTGGTACGGCACGGGACGTTCACGAGTTCGTATCAATCGGTGCATCGAGAAGTACGCAGCGGTAAGGCTCCCCTCGATTCGCGACGAGCGCATATCGGAAGATGGCAATCACCACCATACCGTGCATCGTTAGTTCATCGTATGAATCCTGGGTTGAATTAAATTCGGTAATTGAGTGCTGATTGCTCCCCCCGGGCTAGGGCAAACTTAACGGCGCCTTCACCAAAATGGCGATCAGCTTCGGCCCCATATCCTCCGATCAGCGCAACCGAATCCCGAGGAAGGCATCGAATGTTCTCCTTCACCCGCTCCGCCGGCCATGACCATGCGGCAGCGATGCTCGCGGCGCTCAATCGCTCCCAAGCGGTGATCGAATTCGACCTCGACGGCAATGTGATCGACGCCAACGACAACTTCCTCGCCGCGCTCGGCTACTCGCTGCCCGAGATCAAGGGCAAGCATCACAGCATGTTCGTCGATCCGACCGAGCACGACAGCCCGGCCTATCGCGAATTCTGGACCGCGCTGCGCACCGGTCAGTATCAATCCGGCGAATTCCTCCGCATCGGCAAAGGCGGCCGGGAGGTCTGGATTCAGGCATCCTACAATCCCATCCTCGACAAGAGCGGCAAGCCGACCGGTGTGGTGAAGTTTGCAGCCGACATCACCGCAGCGAAGACCCACTCGCTGGAAGACGCCGGCAAGCTCGCGGCGATCGGCCGCGCCCAGGCGGTGATCGAGTTTGCGATGGACGGCACCGTCCTCACAGCCAACGATAACTTTCTCGCCGCGATGGGGTACTCGCTGGGCGAGATCAAGGGCAAGCATCACAGCATGTTCGTCGAGCCGTCGGTGCGCGACAGCAGCGACTACCGTGAATTCTGGTCCCGGCTCAACCGCGGCGAATACTTCCCCGGCGAGTTCAAGCGGATCGGCAAGGGCGGCAAAGAAATCTGGATCCTGGCGTCCTACAACCCGATCCTCGATGCTCGCGGCAAGCCGTTCAAGGTGGTGAAATACGCAACCGACGTCACTGCGCAGAAGCTGAAGAACGCCGACTTCTCCGGCCAGATCGACGCGATCCGCAAGTCGCAGGCGGTGATCGAGTTCAGCATCGACGGCACGGTGCTTGACGCCAACGACAACTTCCTGCACGCGCTCGGTTACTCGCTGGGCGAAATCAAGGGCCGGCACCACAGCATGTTCGTCGACCCCGCTGAGCGCGAAGGCGCGGCCTATCGGGCATTTTGGGCGGCGCTGGGCCGCGGCGACTACCAGGCCGGCGAATACAAGCGCATTGGCAAGGGCGGCAGAGAGGTCTGGATCCAGGCGTCCTACAATCCGATCCTCGATCTCAATGGACGTCCGTTCAAGGTGGTGAAGTACGCCACCGACACGACGCGCCAGGTGCTGACCCGCATGGGCAATGAACGCGTCCGCGCCATGATGGAGTCGGTCGCGGCCGGCGCGGAAGAACTCAACGCCTCGGTGCGCGAGATTTCCGAAGCGATGACCAAGTCGCGGCAGACGGCGATGAACGCGGTCGGCGAAGTCGATGCCGCCGACTCGCAGGCCAACCAGCTCAATGATGCGGCGCAGGCGATGAGCGGCATCGTCGAGCTGATCAATCATATCACCGGGCAGATCAACCTGCTGGCGCTGAACGCCACGATCGAATCCGCGCGCGCCGGCGAAGCAGGCCGAGGCTTCGCCGTGGTGGCGGCGGAGGTGAAGAACCTCGCCAATCAGGCCAAGCAGGCGACCGACAAGATCGGCACCGAGATCGGCAATCTCACCAGCATTTCCGGCGATGTCGTCGGCGCACTCGGCAAGATCAAGACGGCGATCCAGAACGTCAGCGAATACGTCAGCTCGACGGCTGCGGCGGTCGAGGAGCAGAGCACGGTGACCAGCGAGATGTCGTCGAGCATGCAGCGCGCCGCCGCCGAAGCGGCTGCGATCGCGGCAGGCTGAACGGGCCCACCTCAGGCGACCGCGGTCTCGGGCCGCGCGCCGCCGTTGATGCCCTGCTTCACCATCTCGCCGAAGGCCTCGAAGTCAGCGCGGCGCGGTGAAGTCTTGCGGAAGACGAGGCCGACGCTGCGGCCGGGCTGCGGCCGGCGCAGCCGCAGAAACTTCACCCGCGAATCACGGCGCTCCACCTCGGCGGCGATCTGCGGGATCAGCGTAATGCCGTAGCCGCCCGCGACCATCTGAATCACCGTCGTCAGGCTGGACGCACCGAAACTGGCGGTGCCGGCGCTCCCGATCTGAATGCCGCGATTGCGCGCAGTGGCGCAAAACGCCAATGCCTGATCGCGCAGGCAGTGCCCATCCTCCAGCAGGATCAGCCGCGACTGGTCGATCTCCTCGACCCCGATCGGCGTCTGTTCCGAGCGCGGATCCTCGGCCGGCACGGCGAGCAGGAACGGGTCGTCGAACAGCGGAATCGCGTCCAGATCGGAATGCCCGGCAGGCAGCGCCAGCAGCGCGGCATCGAGCACGCCGCTCACAACATCGGCCACCAGCGGGCGGGTCTGGCTTTCCCGCAGCTCCAGCCGCAGCTCCGGGAAGCGCTGTTGCAGCAGCGGCAGCACCTTCGGCAGCAGATACGGCGCCAACGAGGGAATCACCCCGAGGCTGAGCCGGCCGGTGAGCGGCTTGGCGCGGTGGCGGGCGAAATCCACCAGGTCGCGGGTCGCAGCCAGCACCTCTTCGGCACGGCGGGCGATCTCGCGGCCGATGTCGGTGAGAAACACCTCACCCGGCCGGCGTTCCACGACTTTCACCCCGAGCGTGCGCTCCAGCTCGGCGATCTGCATCGACAACGCCGGCTGGGTCACCGAACAGGCATCGGCGGCGCGGCCGAAATGGCCGTGCCGGGCCAACGCCGACAGATAGCGAAGCTGCCTCAAGGAGATCATGTGATCAGAATATCTGATCGCGGAGCAAAATCAATTCGACTGGACCTGATGATAGAACTGATCCAAGGTCTGCATGCCGGACCTGGAACACAACTTCCGGGGGGTGAACGGCCAACACAACACCCTTCACTCCAGGAAGCAACGCCGCGGGCGATCCCCCACGCTCGCGGCGTTCAATTCGATCCCGGCCCTGGCCGGCGTCATGAAACTTTCCAAAGACGCCAGCACATTGCGCCGGGAAAACACTGCAACGCGAAATCGGAGAGACACCATGGACGCAAAGACGGATGACAAGGGCGCAGGCAAGTGCCCGTTCTCAGGCGGCAGCCACGGCCACCGCAACCGTGATTGGTGGCCGGATCAGCTCGACATTTCGGTGCTGCACAACAACTCGAAAAAGTCCGACCCGATGGGCGAGGCGTTCGACTACGCCGAAGAATTCAAGAAGCTCGATCTGGAAGCGGTGAAGAAGGACCTTCACGCGCTGATGACCGATTCGCAGGAATGGTGGCCGGCCGACTTCGGTCACTATGGCGGCCTGTTCATCCGCATGGCCTGGCACTCGGCCGGCACCTACCGCATCACCGACGGCCGTGGCGGAGCCGGCGCCGGCCAGCAGCGCTTCGCGCCGCTGAACTCGTGGCCGGACAACGCCAACCTCGACAAGGCCCGCCGGCTGCTGTGGCCGATCAAGCAGAAGTACGGCCGCAAGATCTCGTGGGCCGACCTGATGGTCCTCACCGGCAACGTCGCGCTGGAATCGATGGGCTTCAAGACCTTCGGCTTCGCCGGCGGCCGCGCCGACGTCTGGGAGCCGGAAGAGCTGTATTGGGGCCCGGAAGGCACCTGGCTGGGCGACGAGCGCTATTCCGGCGAGCGCCAGCTCTCCGAGCCGCTCGGCGCCGTGCAGATGGGCCTGATCTACGTGAACCCGGAGGGCCCGAACGGCAACCCCGATCCGGTCGCCGCCGCCAAGGATATCCGTGAAACGTTCTATCGCATGGCGATGAACGACGAAGAGACCGTGGCGCTGATCGCCGGCGGCCACACCTTCGGCAAGACCCACGGCGCCGGCGATCCGTCGCTGATCGGGCCGGCTCCGGAAGGCGGGCTGCTCGAGGAGCAGGGTCTCGGCTGGACCAGCAAATTCGGCACCGGCTTCGGCGCCGACACCATCACGGGCGGCCCGGAAGTGATCTGGACCACCACGCCGACCAAGTGGAGCAACAACTTCTTCTGGAATCTGTTCGGCTACGAGTGGGAGCTGGAGCAGAGCCCGGCCGGCGCCAAGCAGTGGCGCGCCAAGGGCGCGGGCGCGACCATTCCGGATCCGTTCGATCCGGAGAAGAAGCACGTGCCGAAGATGCTCACCACCGACCTGTCGCTGCGCTTCGATCCAATCTACGAGAAGATCTCGCGTCGCTTCATGGAAAATCCCGATCAGTTCGCCGACGCGTTCGCCCGCGCCTGGTTCAAGCTGACGCATCGGGACATGGGACCGCGCGCGCGCTACCTCGGCCCGGAAGTGCCGAAGGAAGAGCTGATCTGGCAGGATCCGATCCCGGCGGTCGACCACGAACTGGTCAGCGATGCCGACATCGAAGCGCTGAAGGCGAAGATCCTCGGCTCCGGCCTGTCGGTGTCGCAGCTGGTCTCCACCGCGTGGGCGTCGGCCTCGACCTTCCGCGGCTCGGACAAGCGCGGCGGCGCCAATGGTGCGCGCATTCGCCTGGCCCCGCAGAAGGACTGGGAGGTCAACCACCCGGCCGAGCTGGCGCAGGTGCTGAGCAAGCTCGAGGCGATCCAGAGCGAGTTCAACGGCGCGCAGAAGGGCGGCAAGAAGGTCTCGCTTGCCGACCTGATCGTGCTCGGCGGCGTCGCTGCGATCGAGAAGGCCGCCAAGGATGCCGGCACCACCGTCAAGGTGCCGTTCACCCCCGGCCGGATGGACGCGTCGGCCGAGCAGACCGACGTCGAGTCGTTCGAGGTGCTGGAGCCGCGGGCCGATGGCTTCCGCAACTACATCAACACCAAGCGGCATCAGTTCATGCACCCCGAGGAGGCGCTGGTCGACAAGGCTCAGCTCCTCAGGCTCACCGGTCCTGAACTGACCGTGCTGGTCGGCGGCCTGCGTGTGCTCGGAGCCAACTACGAACACGCCACCCACGGCGTGCTCACCGAGCGGCCCGAGAAGCTGACCAACGACTTCTTCGTCAACCTGCTCGACATGGGCACCAAGTGGACCAAGGCGAACGGCGAGGTCGAGATCTACGAAGGCCGCGACCGCAAGACCAACGAGCTGCGTTGGACCGGCACGCGCGTCGATCTGATCTTCGGCTCGCACTCCCAGCTCCGCGCCTTTGCCGAAGTGTATGCGTGCTCGGATGCCCAGGAGAAGTTCGTGAAGGACTTCGCCGCGGCTTGGGCCAAGGTGATGAACGCCGACCGGTTCGACATCGTCGGGCAGAAGGCCGCGGCCTGATCGCTGGCGACGATGAGTTGATGACGACGAAAGGGCGGCCTTCGGGTCGCCCTTTCGCGTTTCCGCAAGCGGGCCTGATAGCAACGCTTGATGGACGTGAACCTCAATCAGCGTTTGCCCATCTCACGAAATGTCTGCGCGCCGCTGCGGTTCCATTTCTCTGCGTTGCGTTGACGATACTTGATCGGTTTGCTTTCCTTTGCGTCCCTTCAACAACGCAAGGATGTCTTGATGCTGCTTCGCCTGCCTGTGATCACCGCTGCGATGCTGGCCGCTGTCGGCCTCGCTCATGCCGACGACGATGAGCTGACGGTTCAAGGCATCGGAATCAGCCGCGACATCGACTGTCAGGGCAAGAATGTCGGCGTGTACGGCGCGGAGAACGCGATCGCTCTGACCGGCCAATGCCGCACCATCACGGTGCATGGCAGCAAGCACAAGGTCAGTTTCGAGCAGGGGCAGACGCTGTCGGTGTCGGGCTCGGACAACGTCGTCAACGGCGGCCGCGCCAGAGACGTCGTGGTCAGCGTGGCGAAGAACACCGTGACGACGACGCTGGAAGCCGGCGAGGAGCCGGCCAAGCTGAAAGCCACCGGCGCCAATAACAAGATCACGCTGGTGCTGTCCGGCCCGTCGCGGCTGGACGTCGGCGGCGTCGAGCAGGTCGTCGAGTGGTCGAAGGCAGACGGCACGCCCAATCCCGAAGTCCGCTCGTCCGGCGCGCTGAATTCGATCAAGCGGAAGAAGTAAGCGCGGTGGGTGCCGGCTTCATCTCCGGTTTCGCCAGGATGACGGATGCTGCGACGCGCGGCGCCCTCACCCCACCCCTCTCCCGCAAGCGGGAGAGGGAGTCCCGCTGCGGTTGGGGAGAGGCCTCGCGTGGACTCGTTAGCTCATGAGGTCGGTGATGGCGTGAGATCGGTGATGCCCTCTCCACCAGCACGGCGCGCCCCCTCTCCCGCTTGCGGGAGAGGGTTGGGGTGAGGGCGCCCCAGGCACGGCAGTAGCGTTCGCCGCAACTCACGCTGGACTAAGCGCAAAGCGCCTTTCGCCCAGACTGCCTACTGATAGGAGACGACGCGCGAGAACCCGCCTTGTCAGCTACGCCTTGTCGGCATCCGCCTTCAACGCGTCCGGCTTCGGCATCAGCACGATGTTGTAGCCGGAATCGACGTAGTGGGTTTCGCCGGTGACGCCGCCGGAGAGGTCCGACAGAAGATACAGCGCCGAGCCGCCGAGTTCTTCCAGCGTCACGCCGCGGCCGAGCGGCGAGTGTTTTTCCATAAAACCGAACATCGCGCGGGAGTCGCCGATGCCGGCGCCGGCCAGCGTCCGCACCGGACCGGCCGAGACCGCGTTGACGCGGATGCCCTTCGGGCCGAGGTCGCAGGCGAGATAGCGCACGCTGGCTTCCAACGCCGCCTTGGCAAGACCCATCACGTTGTAGTTCGGCATCGCGCGCTCGGAGGCGCCGAAGGTCAGCGTAATCATCGCGCCGCCATCCGGCATCAGCGCGGCGGCGCGCTTGGCGACCTCGGTGAAGGAGAAGCAGGAGATCACCATGGTGCGCGAAAAGTTGGCGCGGCTGGTGTCGATGTACTGACCGCGCAGCTCGTTCTTGTCGGAGAAGCCGATGGCGTGGATGACGAAGTCGAGCTTGCCCCACTTGTCCTTCAGCGTGTCGAACACCGCATCGACGCTGGCGATGTCTTCGACGTCGCAGGGCAGCACCAGATCGGAATTCAGCGACTGCGCCAGCGGCTTGACCCGGCGGGCCAGCGCTTCGCCCTGATAGGTGAAGGCGAGTTCGGCGCCGTGCGCGTGCAGCGTCTTGGCCATGCCCCAAGCGATCGAATGGTCGTTGGCGACGCCCATGATCAGCCCGCGCTTGCCCTGCATCAGTCCCTGCATTGTGGTCGCTCTCTGGTTCGGACCTCATCCTGAGGAGCACGCGACAGCGCGCGTCTCGAAGGATGAAGCGGTCAACAACTCATGGTTCGAGACGGCGCCAAAGGGCGCCTCCTCACCATGAGGATCCTAGCACGTGGATGTGGCAACTCACCGGGACCGGAGAGAGCCTTCCGCGATCACGCATCCAGCCGCTTGAACACCAGCGTGGCGTTGGTGCCGCCGAAGCCAAAGGAGTTCGACAGCACGGCGCCGAGCTTGGCGTTGTCGACGCGCTTGCGCACGATCGGCATGTCGGCGAAGGCCGGATCGAGTTCGGTGATGTGGGCGCTCTCGCAGATAAAGCCGTTCTGCATCATCAGCAGCGAGTAGATCGCCTCCTGCACACCGGTGGCGCCGAGCGAGTGGCCGGTCAGCGCCTTGGTGGCCGAGATCGGCGGGCACTTGTCCTCGTTGCCGAACACCTTGCGGATCGCCGCGATTTCCGGCGGGTCGCCGGCAGGCGTCGAGGTCGCGTGCGGATTGATGTAGTCGATCTTGATGCCGCCGGTGGTCGCCAGCGCCATCTTCATGCAGCGCTCGGCGCCTTCACCCGACGGCGCCACCATGTCGTAACCGTCGCTGGTCGCGCCATAGCCGATGATTTCGCCGTAGATCTTGGCGCCGCGCGCCTTGGCGTGTTCGAGCTCTTCCAGCACCAGGACGCCGGCGCCGCCGGCGATCACGAAGCCGTCGCGCGACACGTCATAGGGGCGCGAGGCAGTGGCCGGAGTGTCGTTGTACTTCGACGACATCGCGCCCATCGCGTCGAACAGTACCGACAGCGACCAGTCGAGTTCCTCGCAGCCGCCGGCGAACATGACGTCCTGCTTGCCCCACTGGATCAGCTCGTAGGCGTTGCCGATGCAGTGGTTGGAGGTCGCGCAGGCCGACGAGATCGAGTAGTTGACGCCCTTGATCTTGAACCAGGTCGCGAGCGTAGCCGACGCCGTCGAGCTCATCGCCTTCGGCACCGCGAACGGACCGACGCGCTTCGGACCCTTGGTGCGGGTGATGTCGGCGGCTTCGACGATGGTGCGGGCCGACGGGCCGCCGGAGCCCATCACGATGCCGGTGCGCTCGTTCGAGATATCGGACTCTTCCAGCCCGGAATCGGCGAGCGCCTGCTCCATCGCGACGTGGTTCCACGCCGCGCCTTCACCGAGAAACCGCATCGCGCGACGATCGACCACATCGGCCGGATTCAGCGTCGGTGCGCCCTGGACCTGCGAGCGGAAGCCGAGCTCGGCATGCTTTTCGGCACGCGAAATACCGGACTTGGCGTCGTGCAGGCTCGCCAGAACTTCTTGGGTGTTGTTACCAATCGACGAGACGATCCCCATCCCCGTCACAACAACTCGTCTCATGTGATCGCCTCGTTCACTCCAGGGTCGTTCGCGGCTGAAGACACGGCTCGGCTAGCACTCGCTAGCCGCCGACCGGCTGCGCCGTCTGCTTGAACAGACCGACTTTCAGATCCTTTGCGCGGTAGATGACCTCGTCGTCGGCCGAAAGCCAGCCATCGGCAATGCCGAGCCAAAGCTTCGAGCGCATCACCCGCTTGATGTCGACATTGTAAACGATCTTGCTGATGTGCGGCAGCACTTGGCCGGTGAACTTTAGTTCCCCGAGGCCGAGCGCGCGGCCCGGGCCTTCGCCGCCGACCCAGCCGAGAAAGAAGCCGACCATCTGCCACATCGCGTCGAGGCCGAGGCAGCCCGGCATCACCGGATCGTTCTTGAAATGGCAGGCGAAGAACCAGAGGTCCGGCTTGACGTCGAGCTCGGCGCGAACCTGGCCCTTGCCGAACTCGCCGCCGTCCTCGGTGATGATGGTGATGCGGTCGAACATCAGCATGGGCGGCAACGGCAGCTGGGCGTTGCCCGCGCCAAACAGTTCGCCCCGGCCGCAGGCCAGCAGATCTTCATATTCGTAGCTGGAGCGACGGTCCCGCATGCGACGATGCCTTCTTCTTGATTCGATCGTGAGGTTTTTGGCTGCCCACGCGGCCGATTCGGTGCGTGCGCGAAGCGCGCCCGGTGAATGCGCGGGTCTGTAACATAGGCATATTGCCCCGCCTAGCGGCACCTCCGTGATCTTACTTAAGCAAATCGACCGAGCTTCGCTAGTTGCGAAGCGCTTGCACCAACAAGGAATGCTTCCTATAATCAGACGGTCGAATTTCCAACAGGCGCGCATTAGGGGTTGCGGAAGTGGACATCGGTGAACGAGTGGCATTTTTGCAAGAGGAACCGGCGCACGAGGCGCACTCGCACGCAGAACCTCGGCTGAACGGCTGCCCGTGGCATGATGTCAACGAGATGCTGCAGTCGGTCGGCCTGCGTCCGACCCGTCAGCGCATGGCGCTGGGCTGGCTGCTGTTCGGCAAGGGCGACCGCCATTTGACCGCTGAAATGCTGTACGAAGAGGCCAGCCAGGCCAAGGTCCCGGTGTCGCTCGCGACCGTCTACAACACCTTGAACCAGCTGACCGAAGTCGGTCTGCTGCGTCAGGTCAGCGTCGACGGCACCAAGACCTATTTCGACACCAACGTGTCGGCGCACCAGCACTTCTACCTCGAGAACAACCACGAGCTGATCGACATTCCCCATGCCGAGCTCGAGCTCAAGGCGACGCCGGATGTTCCCGATGGCTACGAGATCGCCCGGGTCGACGTCGTTGTGCGGCTGCGAAAGAAGGGCTGAACGCCGTCTTTCGAGTTATTCTTGGTGATGGTTATGGCCCGAGCGCAGCATGCCCTCGGGCTTTTTTACGCGCCCTCGCCGCGGCCGTCAGGCATTGGCTACGGCGCGGTCAGTTGACCTGCTCGTCGGCGTAAACGCCCCACAGCTGCAGCTTCTCGATCCAGCCGTCGAAACCACTGCCGACGATCCGGCACCATTTCATGTCGCAGCGCTTGACCTGCGCCACAACGCCGGCCTGCAACCGGGCCACCACGGCACTGCCGGAGCTGGCGCTCTCATACAGCGGCGCCAGGCCGTCCTTGTCCTTCATGGTGACGACCGCGGTGCGCCGGCCGGACAGCAGCGAGTGGTACACCCACCCCTCGGCGCCCTCGGAATCCCGGACCCGCCGCCAATTCTCGAACTCGGCGGTGACTTCGACCGGCAGGCCCGCGCGGGTGTAAACCCAGGCGACGTCGTTGTCCTTGGTCGGTCCGACCCGGACATTGACGTGATCAGACTTAAGACTGACGTATCGCGGCACCGGCAATCCGCTCGCCGACAACGGTGACTCCTTGCCGGCGTGCGCGAAGGTCGCAGCGCAAATCATCGCACCTGCGAACGCCGTTACCGCCATCAGGTATTTCATCGACATCGACACGCCTCTTCGTCGCGGGATTTGCGGCGCGGCCGTCTCCGGCGAAACCCAGGGGTCCTTGTCTTGGCGCGGTCTTCTGCTAGAGAAGGCCGGAAGGCATCCGGTAACCCAAGGAACGGAAGGGACCTTATGGTCGGGACCGGCCCCTGTGGTCACGCTGCTGCGGGAGTGTCGAACAGCTGAGTTAACGGGGACTAAACGATCTCGTTAAGCTCGTCAGAGAGCGTTGGAATGTCGGTTAAGAAAAAGCCTCTGGTCGTCGTCACCCGCAAGCTTCCGGACTCGATCGAAACCCGGATGCGTGAGCTGTTCGACGCCCGGCTGAATCTCGACGATGTCCCGATGACCGCCGAGCAACTCGCCGAAGCGGCCCGCACTGCCGACGTCCTGGTACCAACGGTGACCGACGAGATCACCGCCGCGATGGTCAACCAGCCCGACTGCAAGCTGCGGCTGATCGCGCATTTCGGCAACGGCATCGACAATCTCGACGTGGCCGCAGCGCATGCGCGCGGCATCACCGTCACCAACACCCCCAAAGTTCTGACCGAAGACACCGCCGACATGACCATGGCGCTCATCCTGGCGGTGCCGCGCCGGATGATCGAAGGGGCCGCGCTCCTGACGGACGGCGGCGAGTGGCCCGGCTGGTCGCCGACCTGGATGCTCGGCCGCCGGCTCGGCGGCAAGCGGCTCGGCATCATCGGCATGGGACGGATCGGCCAAGCGGTGGCGCGCCGCGCCCGCGCGTTCGGGCTGCAGATCCACTATCACAACCGCAAGCCGGTGGCCCCGCGGATCGCCGACGAGCTCGGCGCGACCTACTGGGATTCGCTCGACCAGATGCTGGCGCGGATGGACATCATTTCGGTGAACTGTCCGCACACCCCGGCGACGTTCCATCTGCTGTCGGCGCGGCGGCTGAAGCTGATCCGCAAGGACGCCTTCATCGTCAACACCGCCCGCGGCGAAGTGATCGACGAAGAAACCCTGACCAAGCTGATCGAAGCCGGCGACATCGCCGGCGCCGGCCTCGACGTTTACGAGCACGAGCCGGCGGTCAATCCGAAGCTGGTGCGGCTCGCCAAGCACGGCAAAGTCGTGCTGCTGCCGCACATGGGCTCGGCCACCATCGAGGGCCGCGTCGAGATGGGCGAGAAGGTGATCATCAACATCCGCACCTTCCTGGATAATCACAAGCCGCCGGATCGCGTCCTGCCCGGCATGCTCTGAGCCCGGTTTGGGCCGCCACGCTGCGGCCGAACGCCTCGCTTGCGGGTTCCACCGGCGCCTTCTCCCTGCCTGTTTCCCACACTACCTTCGTTGGACAACGACGAGGGAGTGGTTCGAGGTGAGCATCGCCGCAATCGACGACCGCCCGGCATCCCGTGCGCCGCTGATCCCCCCGACGCCGACGCGCGCGCCGGAGAATCTCTCGGCGCTCGGCCGGCTCGCCGCGATCCGCCACAACGCGATCGCGAGCTGGAGCGACCGCGCCTACCAGGACGATGTCGTCCGGGGCCGGTTCTTCGCCCACTCAAGCTACATCCTCAACACGCCGGACGCGATCCGCCACGTGCTGGTCGACAATGTCGACAACTATCACCGCACGGCGACGGGAATCCGCGTGCTGCGGCCGATGCTCGGCGAGGGCTTGCTGCTGGCCGAAGGCCGCGCCTGGAAGCATCAGCGCCGGACGCTGGCGCCGGCCTTCACCCCGCGCGCCGTCGCGACGCTGCTGCCGCATATGGCCTCGGCCACCGACGAGGTGGTCGAGGGGCTGCGTGGCAAGACCGGCGCTCCCATGGACTTGCGCGAAACCATGCAGCATTTGGCGCTGGAGATCGCCGGGCGGACGATGTTCTCGTTCGAGATGGGAACGCACGGGCAGACGTTGCGCAGCTTCGTGATCGACTACGGCACCCGGCTGGCGAGCCCGCGGTTTCTCGATCTGTTGCTGCCGCTCGGCTGGCCGACGCCGCAGGATGTTTCGCGCGCGCTGTTTCGCCGGCGTTGGACGCGCTTCATCGGCGAACTGATCGCCGCGCGACGTGCAGCCGGCAAGGCAGAAGGCGCACCGCCGCGCGACCTGTTCGAACTGATGCTGGCGGCGCGCGACCCGGAAACCGGCGAAGCGTTCTCCGACGCGCAGCTCGGCGATCAGGTCGCCACCATGATCCTGGCGGGGCACGAGACCACCGCCACCGCGCTGTTCTGGGCGCTGTACCTGTTGGCGCTCGATCCCGACGCCCAGGAGCGATTGGCCGGTGAGGTTCGCCGGATCGGTCTCGGTGGCACCGAGATCGAGCGGCTGCCATTCACCCGGGCGGTGCTGGACGAGACGTTGCGGCTGTATCCGCCCGCATTCCTGATCGTGCGGGAAGCCGCAGGCCCCGACCAGGTCGCGGGCTTTGCGGTTCGTCGGCACGACGTGATGCTGATCGCGCCGTGGCTGCTGCACCGGCACGAGAAGCTCTGGCGCGATCCGAACGCGTTCGTGCCCGAGCGCTTTCTGCCGGGCGCACCGCCGCCCGACAGGTTCGCCTATCTGCCGTTCGGCGTCGGCCCGCGGGTTTGTATCGGGGCGCATTTCGCCCTGGTCGAAGCCACGCTGGCGCTGGCCAAGGTCGTCGGCAACTTCCGGATCGAGCTGATCGATTCCGAGCCGGTGGTCCCGATTGGGGTCGTCACCACCCAGCCTGGTCGGTCGCCGCGGTTCCGGCTCACCGCCCGGTGAGCCTTGCGGCACCAACGAAGCCCGTTCGCATTGCCAAACCGTCATGGAACTCCCCGGAACCGGGGCAGGATTGCGAGCGTTCCCTTTCCACGTCATAGAGCGACGAGCCGTCGCCCCCATCGAAAGACGAGAGACGATGCTGGATAAACTGCGCCAATTCATCACCGACGTCGTCGCCCCGAGCGCCCCGGATGAGCTGACGCTCGACGAGGGCGGCTACCGCCTCGCCGCGACGGCCCTGCTGATTCATGTGATTTCGATCGATGGCGACCCGTCGGAGGTCGAAAAGCAAAAGCTGCACGCTTTGCTCGAACAGCGCTTCGGTCTCGACGCCGCGACCGCGTCCCGGCTGATTGCCTCGGCGACGCTGATCGAGGGCGAGGCCGTTGACCTTTACCATTTCACCAGCGTGATCATGCGTTCGGTCAATGAGCAAGGCCGGCTGCGGATCGTCGAAATGATGTGGGAGCTGGTGTACGCCGACGGCACCGTCACCGAATTCGAAGAGAACGTGGTGTGGCGCGCAGCCGACCTGTTGGCAGTCTCGACCCGCGACCGCGTCACCCTGCGCCAGAAAGTAGCTGCCGAGGCTCCGGTCGCGCCCAGTGCCGCCGCCCAGGGCGGTACGATGGGGAGTATGCCTGAGGTGGATCCCGCTAACTAACCAGAAATCCGGCGAAACCTCGGGTAACGGGAACCCGTATTTGTCCCGCCACGCCTCGCAGCATCAGCGTGCGTTTCGGCCCTGCGAGCCGCATCGGCCCTTGCACGCTGCTTGCTTCCCGCATAAGGCCATAGCTGTTCCCTGGAGGCCGTTCGGCCCATTTGAAACATGAGTTTCCTGTCGTGACTGAACGTGTGACGTTGATTACAGGCGCATCGGCCGGGATCGGTGTCGAACTGGCGCGAATTTTTGCAGACAATGCTCATCGCGTGGCACTGGTGGCGCGGCGCGGCGACCGCCTCGAATCCCTTGCGGCGGACATTCGCGCCAAGGGCGGACCGGAGCCGATCGTGATCGCGTGCGATCTCGGCCAGCCGGGCGCCGCCGAACAGATCATCTCGGCTCTGAACGCGGCGGGCGTCGAGGTCGAGTACCTCATCAACAACGCCGGCTACGGTCTGTTTGGCCGTGCGGTCGAGCTCGATCGCGAAAGCCAGCTTGGTATCATCGACCTCAATATCAGGGCGCTGACCGATCTGACGCTGCGGTTTGCCGACAGCATCGCCCGCCTGCGCGGCGGCATCCTCAATGTCGCGTCGATCGCCGGCTTCCTGCCCGGCCCCGGCATGGCGGTGTACTACGCGTCGAAAGCCTATGTGCTGTCGTTCAGCGAAGCGCTGCATCAGGAGCTCGGTCCGAAAGGCGTGCGCGTGACAGCGCTCTGTCCGGGCCCGGTGCAGACCGAGTTCCAGGACCGTGCCGGATTCGAGCCGGGCTTCGACAGCGCCGTGCTCAACGTGTCGCCCGCAGAGGTCGCGCGTCAGGCCTATCAGGGCCTGATGGACAACAAGCGGATCGTGCTGCCGGGTCTGGGCGTGAAGATCGTGCCGTTCCTGCTGCGTTTCTTCCCGCGCGGCTTCATCGCCGCCGCAGTCAGCGGCTTCCAGTTGCGCCGTCGCTGATATTCCGCACGGCCATGATCTGGCCCGAGCCTTGCTTTAAGAATTTGTCATCTTCCGCCGGACATCCTGATCGGCGGTGCGGCAATTCTGTTCGGCGCGGCTCTGGACTGACCCTCCCATGCTTGTTCGACTGACCGATTGCGGCCGGGCATCTTCGCCTGCGCTGCAACCTGCAAAGACCAATGATCCGAGACCGGTGCTGATCGTTCTGCACCAGGAGACCTCGACGCCCGGCCGCGTCGGCAATGCGCTGCGCGCGCTCGGCCATCCGCTGGACATTCGCCGGCCGCGGTTCGGCGATTCCCTTCCGCCGTCGCTCGACGAACACGTCGGCGCGGTGATCTTCGGCGGTCCGATGAGCGCCAACGATCCGGACGATTACATCCGCCGTGAGATCGATTGGATCGCCGTGCCGCTGAAGGAACGGCGGCCGTTCCTCGGCATCTGCCTCGGCGCGCAGATGCTGGCCAAACAGCTCGGCGCCCGCGTGGCACCGCATCCTCACGGCCGCGCCGAAGTCGGCTACTACGACATTCGCCCCACCGCCGCGGGCCGCGCGATGTGCGCGCACTGGCCGCGGCAGGTGTATCACTGGCACGTCGAAGGCTTCGAGCTGCCAGCCGGTGCCGATCTGCTGGCGGAAGGCGGCGACTTTCCGGTGCAGGCGATCCGCAGCGATACGGCCTTCGGCTTTCAATTCCACCCCGACGTGACCTGGGCGATGATGCATCGCTGGACCACCAAGGGAGAGGAACGGCTGTCGCTTCCCGGCGCGCGGCCGCGGCGCGAGCATTTTGCCGAACGCGCCGTGCACGATCTCGCCGAGCGGATCTGGCTCGAACACTTTCTCGATCACTGGCTGTCGCGCGCGCCCCTCGGCGCGCCGGTGACGGCGCTGCGTGAAGCCGCGGAATAGCGCCGGACTCCTCGACGCAAATCCGCTTCCCTCGCGGCCGCGGCGATTGCTAAGCTCCCTGCCAAGCTTCGGCGGCCATGACCGGGGCAGCAAGGGAGTGCGCATGACGAGCGAGGAATTCGCGCAGCTGCTGGAGAGTTTGACTCGCGCGGCGGAATCCGGCGACGGCGCAAGGTTCGCCAACCATTTCACCGAAGACGCGACGTACCACGACTACATCTACGGCCCGCACACCGGACGCGCCGAGATCTCCGCGATGATGCAGGACCTGTTTCATCGCGACGCCGCCGATTATCGCTGGGAGATGTTCGACCCCGTCTGCAATGGCGACCTTGGCTATGCATGGTCGCTGTCGAGCTTCACCTCGACCGTACCCGACTTTGCAGGCCAGCGCGTGGTGATCGACGGCATCAGCCGCTTCGTGCTGCGCGGCGCGCTGATCGCGGAGTATCACGAATCGGTCAATGGCGGCGTGGCGATGGCGCAGCTCGGCGTCGCACCTGAGCGGATGGCCAAGGTCTTCCGCAAATGGAGCGGCTGGCTGCAGCAGCGTCCCGAAACCCAGGACTATCTGGCCCGGCCCAAGGGCTCGCGCCGCGCCTGAGGATCTATCGCCCGCGGCGGGCGACGCGCACGGCGCTGGTCGTGCGCCCAACAACAATCAACAAAGGGAGAAACGCCGTTGAGCTACCAGGACATCCTCTATGAGGTCGCGGATCGGATCGCGACCATCACGCTGAACCGGCCGGACCGCATGAATGCGTGGACGCCGGTGATGGAGCGCGAGGTGCGGGCTGCGATGCAGCAGGCCGCTTCGGACAGCGACGTGCGCGTCATCGTGCTGACCGGCGCCGGCCGCGGCTTCTGCGCCGGGGCCGACATGGAGGTGCTGCAGAACATCGATCCATCCGACGTTCGCCGCGCCGCCGATCTGCCGCCGTTCGACATGAATCGCAGGGCGGACTGGCAGACCCGCTACGCGTTCTATCCCTCGATTCCCAAGCCGATCATCGGCATGCTCAACGGCGCCACGGCCGGGATCGGCATGGTCCACGCGCTGTATTGCGACGTTCGCTTCGCCGCCGACTCTGCCGTGTTCACCACCGCTTTCGCGCGGCGCGGACTGATTGCCGAGCATGGCATCTCCTGGATGCTGCCGCAGATCGTCGGGCACGCCAACGCGCTCGATCTGTTGCTGTCTGCCCGCCGTGTGTCGGCCGACGAGGCGCTGCGGATGGGACTGGTGAACCGGCTCTATCCGGCCGATCAGCTCCGGGAGCAGACCTAC
Source organism: Rhodopseudomonas sp. G2_2311 (assembly GCF_047501505.1). Taxonomy (NCBI): domain Bacteria; kingdom Pseudomonadati; phylum Pseudomonadota; class Alphaproteobacteria; order Hyphomicrobiales; family Nitrobacteraceae; genus Rhodopseudomonas; species Rhodopseudomonas sp. G2_2311. The sequence continues at coordinate 2,530 of NZ_JAZDRK010000002.1, read as the reverse complement.
GCCTATGCCCGCGACCTCGCCGATAACGTCGCGCCGGCATCGATGCGGGTGATCAAGCGCCAGCTCTACGACGTGCCGTTCCAGACCCTGGCGGAAGCGACCATCGAGGCCAATCGCGAGATGGCGATTTCGCTCGCCAGCGCCGACTTCAAGGAAGGTGTCGCCAGCTTCGTCGAAAAGCGTCCGCCGCGCTTCAGCAGCGTGTGATCGAGAGTCGATCGCCGGGCGTCTCGACAGGGACGCTCGGCGGCCGTCAGCCGGCTGTCGGGCGATCAAAGGTTCAGACGCGAGAAATCAGCGGTCGAAGACCGAGGGTTCGTCCTATCTTTCAGAAAAAACCGTGCTGGGATCGTGTCGCGAAGGTCGCCAACTTTCCGTCTTGGTCTCGGAAAGTTGGTGGAGCCAGGCGGGATCGAACCGCCGACCTCATCATTGCGAACGATGCGCTCTCCCAGCTGAGCTATGGCCCCTTGCGCGGTCAGGACATGTCGTCCCGGCCAGCGAACGCCGCCATTTACAGTGCAGGTCGCGGCCAAGTCAAGGACGACAGGACGGATCGAAATCGGCCGGCCGCGGCTTTATTGCCGCCGAGTTCCCTTGTTTGGACGGGGGTGAACCGATATCTACGGCTCGAGCTTTCCGCGACCGAAACCGCGAGTTTTCCCCCGCCATGCGCGCCATTCTCGACATCGTTCTCATCATCCTCGATCTCTACATCTGGCTGCTGATCGCCTCGGCGATCCTGTCCTGGCTGATCGCCTTCAACGTGGTGAACACGCGCAACCAGTTCGTCGGCGCGGTGTCCGAGTTCCTGTACCGAATCACCGAGCCGCTGCTGGCGCCGATTCGTAATCTGCTGCCCTCACTCGGCGGCCTCGATATCTCGCCGATCATCCTGATCCTTCTGATCATGTTCCTGCAGCGCGTGATCACCTATTACATCTACCCGGCAGTGTTCTAACCGCCGGGCAGGCGGAGGCCGGCATGGCAGAAGCTTGGCGGTATTCGGCTCAGGGCGTCGCGGTAGCGGTGCGGGTGACCCCGCGCGGCGGCCGCGACGACATCGACGGGCTGGAAACGCTGTCCGACGGGCGGCCGGTGGTCAAAGTGCGGGTTCGGGCGATCGCCGATGGCGGCGAGGCAAACCGGGCAGTGACGGAGCTGCTGGCCAAGGCGGTCGGCGTGCCGAAGCGCAATGTAAGGCTGCTGTCGGGCGCGACCTCGCGGCAGAAACAGATCGCGATCGACGGCGATCCAAAACAGCTCGGCGAGGCGTTGCGCCGCCTGGTGGCGGCCAAGCCCGCCGAATAATCACCCGGGAGGCCCGCGAGGGCGATCCACCGTTCGCCTCTCCGCTCCGGGGAGGCGTTGTCATTTCGATGCGGACGCATCGGCTGGGACAGGCAAAGAGGACGACATGACAGCCCGGATCATCGATGGAAAAATCATCTCGGCCGAGCTACGCGCCCGCGTCGCCGCGGAAGTCGCGCGGCTGAAAACCGAACACGGCATCACGCCGGGCCTGGCGGTGGTGCTGGTCGGCAACGACCCCGCCTCCGAGGTCTACGTCCGCAGTAAGCACAAGCAGACGCAGGAGGCCGGGATGGCCTCGTTCGAACACCGGCTGCCGGCCGATGTGCCGCAGGCCGAGCTGATGGCGTTGATCGCAAAGCTCAATGCCGATCCGGCCGTGCAGGGCATCCTGGTACAATTGCCGCTGCCCAAGGGGCTCGACAGCAATGCGGTGATCGACGCGATCGATCCCGCCAAGGACGTCGACGGCCTCAACCCGACCAATGCGGGCCGGCTCGCCTCCGGCCTGTTCGCGCTGACGCCGTGCACGCCGCTCGGCAGCATCATCATGGCCAAGACGGTGCACGCCTCGCTCGAAGGCATGAACGCGCTGGTGATCGGCCGCTCCAATCTGGTCGGCAAGCCGCTGGTGCAATTGCTGCTGAACGAGAACGCCACGGTGACGATCGCGCATTCGCGCACCCGCGATCTGCCGGCGCTGTGCCGCCAGGCCGATCTGGTGTTCGCCGCGGTCGGCAAGGCCGAGATGGTGAAGGGCGACTGGATCAAGCCGGGCGCAACCGTGATCGATGTCGGCATCAACCGCACGCCGGGCAAGGACGGCGGCAAGGACAAGCTGCTCGGCGACGTCGCGTTCAACGAGGCCAAGGAGGTCGCCGGCGCGATTACGCCGGTCCCGGGCGGCGTCGGCCTGATGACGGTGGCGTGCCTGCTGGTCAACACCGTCCGCGCCGCCTGCGCCATCCACGGCCTGCCGAAGCCGGCGGTGTAGTCCGGCAAGACATCTCCCCGTCATTGCGAGGAGCGGAGCGACGAAGCAATCCAGAGGCCACAAGCGTGGCCCCTGGATTGCTTCGCTTCGCTCGCAATTGTGCAAGTTCACTAATTCGTTGATCGCATAGTTTTGTCAGCGGCGAAGTCCTTCGGGGTTTTGCCGCCGAGGGCCTGGTGAGGCCGGAAGTTGTTGTAATAGACCATATATTCGAACAACTCGTTG